>JAFLCL010000210.1 GCA_017303575.1 Deltaproteobacteria bacterium | reverse complement strand
AGAGAAAGAGAGAGAAAGAGAGAGAAGAGACACAGAGAGTGAGAAAGAGAGAGAGAAAGAGAGAGAGAAAGAGACAACGCCGAGCGCGCCCCCGACGCGCGGCACGCTCGCGCCGCCGAGCCCGATCGCGGCGATCGTTCCGGACGACGAGGTCGAGGAGATCGACGAGCTCGATCCGATCTCGACGAGCCCAGGCCAGAAGCGCGCAAAGGTGGTCGAGACCACGCAGACCAAGGCGAGCTCCGATGCGCGCGCGTCGGGACGCTTCCCGGCGCCGAGCTTTCCGGGCTCGAGCGCCACGCGCGAGCCTTCGCGCGACTCCGTCGATGCGATGGAGGTCGGGGACTCCGAGACGATCGAGCAGATCCAGCCCGACGCCGTCGAGGAGCTGGTGGGAGAGGACGACGTCGAAGAAGAGGTCGACGACGCGATGCTCTCGACGCGCGAGGACGTCACGGGTCTTCACGCGGCGCCGACGGGCCCGAGCGGCGAGACCATGCTCGTCGGCACGGCGAACGAAGAGGGCAGCACCGAGCTCGCGGGCGCGGACCTGTCGGGACCACGCACGGCGATCGCGAGCGTGGTCGCGCGCGACGACGAGCGTGTGCCGGTGGACGTGCGCGAGCGTGCACTCGGATGGAAAGTCGGCGAGGGCGTCGAGCTCTTCGTTCGCACGGACGCCGCGCGCGTCGAGTCGCTCACCAAGCCGATCGAGCTCGACCTCTTGGTTCAGCTGCCTGCCAACGACGCGCCCGCGGACCTGCGCGCGCTCGTGCTGGTGACGGTGCTCGACGCGACGCGCGCCACGCTGGCGCGCGCGGCGCTCGATCCCCGCGACGCCGCCGAGCGCATGTTGCTCGAGGCGATGCGTCGCAAGCTGGACGTGCGCGTGAACCTCCACGACGGAACGACGCGCCTCGCGGAGGTCCGCGTGGTGGTGCCGCGCGAGCTCAACGTCGCGCGCATCCTCGAGAAGAGCTCGAGGTTGCGGGGTGAGGGCGGTCTCGCGGCGGACGCGAAGGAGCGCGCGGTGGCGCTGCCGACGCGCCTGCCCGATGGGCACGTGTTGCTCGGTGACTCGCTCGATCGCGCGAGCGATGCAGGCGCGGTGCGCCAGGTGATCCGAGAGGTGGCCGATGCGATCACGACCGATCACCTCGAGGAGGCGATCATCGTGGCGTCGGTGCCCAAGGACACGATCGACGCGACCGTCGCGCGCGTGATCGAGCGCGCCCTCTCGCATGGGCTGGCTCTCCCCTCGCAGCTCACGGAGCGCGCCGTCGCCACCGGCCTCGCCACCGACGTCGGCGAGCTCGTCGCGCGACAGATCTCGACGTTTCGTACCACCTCGCAGGCCGAAGGCTCGGGGCTCGATCCCGAGGCGATCGCCGAGAACTGGGAGCGCCTCCTCGCGAGCGCGACCGACAACGAGATCGCGCTCGACTCCGAGACGCACGACCTCGCGCACCAGGCGATCCGCACCGTGCGCGGCTCGACGCCGAGCGTTCCGCCGGGCGGCGAGGTGGATCCCGCGCGCATCGCGGAGGCGGGCATTCCCGAGCTGCTCCTCATGCTCGATCACCCGCGCTACCGACGCGCGGCGGCCGTCTCGCTCGCGGAGCGCGCGGGCGCCGATCACGTCGAGGCGCTCTGCAAGGCCGTCCGCAAGATGCCGCGCCACGAGGTGGTGCGCGTGGTGCCCGCGATCGCGAAGATCGGCGAAGAAGCGGGCGATGCGCTGATCGATGGCCTGTCGGCCAAGAAGACCTTCGTGCGTCATGCGTTCTCGATCGCCCTCGGTCACCTCAAGCTCCGACGTGCCGTCGTGCCGCTCTTGCACGTGCTGCGTGAGGAGCAGAGCCCGATCTGGAAGGACGTGGCGCGTGTCGTCGGCACCTTCGGCAACGCGAGCCTGCGCGCGATCACGCGTCAGATCGGCGACGCGAAGGGCTCGGACGAGCGCACGATCGCGGCGCTCGCGCACCTCGCGAACCACGGCTGCGAGGCGGCGCTGATCCAGATGACCAAGGAGAGCGACAAGCGTGCGGCCCACCTCGCGGTGCTCGCGCTCGCGCAGCGCGAGACGGCGCGCGAGTGGGAAGATCGTGTGCTCGGCAAGCGCAGCGCGGACGAGGCGGAGGGCGTGTTGCTCTTCGCGCGTCGGTTCCAGGAAGAGCTGGAGGGCAAGGCGCCCGAGGGCGAGCTGGCCGCGTCCACGGACGAGTGATCGCGCGGCGCGCGCAGAGGCGAGCGTTTCCGGGCGATCGGCGATAAGGCTCGCGCGCCATGATCCGGCTCGATCAGATCTCCAAGCAGCACGGCCAGCAGATCCTCTTTCTCGAGGCGTCGATGAGCGTCTTCCGAGGGGAGAAGATCGGCCTCGTGGGCCCCAACGGCTCCGGCAAGTCCACGATCTTCCGCCTCATCGTCAAAGAAGATCAGCCCGACGCGGGATCGGTCGTGATCGAGAAGGCGCTGACGATCGGCTACTTCAGCCAGGACGTCGGCGAGATGACGGGCCGCACCGTGGTCGAGGAGGCGATGGCCGGTGCGGGCGAGGTGAGCTCGCTCCTGCACGAGCTGCGCGAGCTCGAGGCGAAGATGGCCGACCCCGATCAGGGCGACACGCTCGAGCAGACCGTGGAGCGCTTCGGCGAGGTGCAGGCGCGCTTCGACGAGCGAGGCGGCTATGCGTTCGAGGCGCGCGCGAGAGAGATCCTCGCCGGTCTGGGCTTCCACGCCGACACGGTGGACGCCGATGTCGGCAAGCTCTCGGGCGGCTGGAAGATGCGCGTCGCGCTCGCGCGCATCCTCTTGATGAAGCCCGACGTGCTCTTGCTCGACGAGCCCACCAACCACCTCGACATCGAGTCGATCCTCTGGCTCGAGCAGTTCCTCCGTGCGTTCGAGGGCGCCGTGGTGATGACCTCGCACGATCGCGAGTTCATGAACCGCCTCGTCACGAAGATCGTCGAGATCGACGGGGGCGAGCTCACGACGCACACGGGCGACTACGACTTCTACCTCCAGCAGCGCGCGATCGCGGAGATGCACAAGGAGGCGCAGTTCGCGCGACAGCAGGCGATGCTCGCGAAGGAAGAGGCGTTCATCGCGCGCTTCAAGGCCCGCGCGAGCCACGCGGCCCAGGTGCAGTCGCGCGTGAAGAAGCTCGAGAAGATCGAGCGCGTCGAGCCGCCGAAGCGTCGTCACGTGGTCGAGTTCGACTTCCCCAAGCCGCCCCGCTCGGGTGACGACGTGGCGAAGCTCGAGCACGTCCACAAGGGCTTCGGTCAGCGCGTCATCTACGACGACCTCGACTTCCTCATCCGCAGGAAGGAGCGCTGGTGCGTGATGGGCGTCAACGGCGCGGGCAAGAGCACGCTGCTCAAGCTCATCGCGGGCGAGAGCAAGCCGGACGAGGGGCAGGTCACCGTGGGCGCGAGCGTGAAGCTCGGCTACTTCGCGCAGCACGCGATGGAGCTGCTCGATCCGACGCACACGGTGCTCGAGTCCCTCGAGTGGCAGCACCCCAAGGCGAGCAAGGGCGCGCTCCGCACGCTGCTCGGCGCGTTCGGCTTCTCGGGCGACGACCACGACAAGCCGTGTCGCGTGCTCTCGGGCGGCGAGAAAGCGCGCGTCGTGCTCGCGGGCATGCTGTTCGATCCGCCCAACTTCCTCGTTCTCGACGAGCCCACGAACCACCTCGACATGGAGACGAAGGAGATGCTCGTGAAGGCCCTCTCGGACTTCGAGGGCACGATGCTCTTCGTCTCGCACGATCGCGCGTTCCTCCGCGCGCTCTCGAACCGCGTGCTCGAGCTGTCGGGGCCCATCGACGGAAAGCGACTGCCCCCGCGGCTCTACGGTGGCGGCTACACGGAGTACGTCGCGGCGACGGGGCGCGAGGCGCCTGGCGTCGGCTGACGCTCAGCGTCAGGAGGCCTTGAAGCGCAGCTCGAAGCTCGTGCCGGTGGCCGCGGGCGGAGGCTGCGTCTGTCCTACGGCGGGCAGGCTGCCCGAGCTCGAGCTCGAGGGGCCCGTGCGCGCTTCGGTGCGGCTCTCGACCGAGATGGTGCCCCCGTGCTGCTCGACGAGGTTGCGCACGATCGAGAGACCCAGGCCCGTGCCCTTGCCCTCGCCCTTGGTCGTGAAGAACGGCTCGAAGATGCGCGCGACGTTCTCGCCCGGGATGCCGGGGCCGTTGTCCGAGATGCGCACGAGGATGTGCTCCGACTTGCCCTCGATGCTCACCGACAGCTTGCTGCGCGGGGCATCGATCGCCGAGCGCCGCGGGTCGTTCGCCATCGCCTGCGTGGCGTTGGTGATGAGGTTCACGAAGATCTGGTGGAGCTGCCCGCGCACAGCCTCGACGGGCGCGAGATCCTGCGCGTAGCTGCGCTCGACGAGCACGCCGGCCTCGTCGAGCACGTGCTCGCAGAAGCCGAGCGACTGCTCGAGCACCTCGATCATCGAGACCTTGCTCGCTGCTTCGGCGGTGGGCCGCGCGTACGTGACGAGGTCGCGCGTGAACTTCGTCATGCGCGCGGCGCTCTCCACGATGCGACCGAGCTTCTCCACGTCTCCCGGCTCGCCGCCCGCGCGCCTGTGCTTGCCGAGCAGGTACTCGGAGTAGACGGTGATGCTCGTGAGCGGGTTGTTGAGCTCGTGAAGGACACCGGCCGCGAGCTGACCGAGCGTGGCGAGCTTCTCGGCGTGGATGATCTGCTGCTCGAGGCGCTGCACGTCCGAGAGGTCCTCGCCCATCGCGACGATCGCCCCGACGGTGCCGTCCACGTCGTGGATCGTGGCGGTGTTCCAGCGCGTGCGCGCGCTCGTGCCGTCTTCCTTGGTCACGCGCAGCTCGAAGCTGGCGGTGGACTGACCTCCGTTGGAGGGACCACGCAGCACGGCGGCGAAGCTCTCCGCCACGCGCTCGCGGTGCTCGTCACTGCGGAGGATGGTGACGAGATCCTTGCCGATCACGCGCTCGAGCGGCTGCTCGATCAGCGCGAGCGCGGGACGGTTCACCGCGCGCACCGAGCGATCGGGGGCGATCGCGATGATCGGTCCGCGCGCGTGCTCGAACATCTCTTGGAGGTAGCGGCGGAGGAACTCTTCGTTCTGGCTCGCGCGGAGACGTCCGATCGCGTTGCCGAGGCGATCGGCGAAGAGCGCGAGCAGCGGCTCGAGCGAGCGCACGCGCGAGGCCTCGGTGGACTCCAGCGTGACGATCGCGAGCGGGAGACCGTCGTCGGTCGCGAGCGCATCGACTGCGTGCAGGGTCCCGCCCACGATGGGCTCGGCGGTCTCGCAGATGCGCACGGCGGGGACCGTCACGCCCGAGTCCGACGGGCCTGGCGCAGCGCCCGTCGGCGCACCGAGGTTCCCGAGGACGGCCGCGAGCGCACGGGCGCGCGAGAGCGCTGCGCGCGAGATGCCCACGCGCTGGCTCGAGCCGCTCTCGCGCGTGGCGAGCTCCGCGCTCGCGACGAACCACGCGACGTGCGAGCCGGAGAAGACGCGGACCGTGACCTCGACGCCCGGCAGCACTTGACGGAGCGCGTCGACGAACGCGCGCGCGACCTCGGGCTCGTCGGCCTTCTCGCGCAGATCGGCCTCGAGCTCGCTCGCAGCGCGGATGGCCGCGTCGAGCGTCCACTCGGGGGCAGGCAGGTGCGAAGGACGCGGCGCCGAGATGCTCTCGCGCAGAGGCCGGTCGTGCGGGATCGGCCAGGCCCGATCCGGCTTGGACTCGCGCACCACGTCGATGGTCGGCCGAGAGCCGGGGTTCTCGTACGTCCCGGAGATCGGCTCGGCCACGCGTGAGTCGCGCTTGTCGGGCTTCTGCGTCGAATCCGCCATCTACTGCTTCGCTCCGGGGGCTCGAGGACCCGTGCTCTCCGGCGTTCCTTCGGATTGTTCGGCGCTCGACCGGTCCAAGTCCAGGATCTTCTGCGATCCCACGTACGACTTCGTCTCGTACTTCGTGATCTTGCCGATCTTTCTCACGATGTCGGCCATGCGGTGTCCCTCCGAGGAGATCACCGAG
The DNA here is from genome assembly GCA_017303575.1 of Deltaproteobacteria bacterium. GTDB lineage: Bacteria > Myxococcota_A > Polyangia > Polyangiales > Sandaracinaceae > JAFLCL01. Next base: position 9,183 of record JAFLCL010000210.1, on the reverse strand, counting down.
ATGGCGCGGTGCACCGGATCGGCTTCGGTCGTCTTGCGCAGGAGCAGCTCGGAGTACGCGATGATGCTCGTGAGCGGCTGGTTGAGCTCGTGCGCGGCGGTGCCCGCGAGCTCGGCGATCAGCGCTTGTCGCTCGGTGTGCGCGAGCTTCTCCTGCGCCTCCGTCAAGCGCATTTCGATGCGGAGCTTCTCGCGCAGATCGGTGAACACGCCGACGGTGCCCGACGCTCGCCCCTGTCCGTCGCGGATCATCGCGGCCGAGAGCTGCACCGGCACGCGCCTGCCTTCGCGATCGAGCACCTCCCAGCGGATCGCCTCGAGGCGTCCGGGGCCACCATATTGGGGCGCGCGGATCATGCGCATGACCTCGCGCGCTCCGTCCTCCGGGTAGAGGATGGTCACCTGCTGCTTGCCGATCATCTCTTCGGCCTTCCAGCCGGTGATGCGCTCGGCGCCGGGGTTGAAGAGCAGGATCTCGCCGGTGGAGCTCGCGGCGATGATCGCGTCGACGCTCGCGGCGATGATCGACTCCAGGAACTCCTTGGTCTTCGCGAGCTCGATCGCGATCGTGCGCTCGGGGGTCACGTCGCGGAACGAGAAGAGCACCGCGCCGTCGGTCTCTTGGAGCGGCGAGAACGAGCACGAGAAGATCCGCGTCTCGAGCTCGCCCTGCTCGTTCTTGCGGGCCATCCGGAGATCGACCCGGTGCGGGAACTCGCCACGCTTCACGCCACGCCAGAGGCGCACGGCCTTGATGCGATCACGCCGATCGAGGAGCGATCCGAGCGGTCGATCGCGCACGAGGTGCTCCTCGATCCCCGCGATCTCGTAGGCGCGCGGGTTCGCGAAGAGCACGCGGCCCTCCGCGTCGACGGCCACGAGGCCATCGGCCGCGGACGTGAAGAGGTTCGCGTAGCGCTTGAGGTTACGCAGGCGTCGCTCGGCCTCGAAGCGCGCGAAGCTCACCTGCTGCGTCTGATCGCGCAGCGTCTGCATCACGCGCGCGTTGCGGAGCGCGATCGCGGTGGCGTTCGAGGCGATCTGACAGAACTCGAGCTCGCGACGCGAGAGCTGCCCGCGCTCGGGGCGCCCATCCCGCGTGGCGAGGAGGCGCAAGAAGAGCACGCCCATCGTCTCGTCCTGCCAGGTGATGGGCACGAGCGTGAGCGGTCCGAGCTTGTCCTGCGGCATGTCGGCGCGGACGCCCTCGAGCACCGGATGCGTGGACGCGTCGGCGATCGTCAGCGGCGCGCGCGTGCGGAGCACCTCTTGGATCTCGGGGTACTTGTCGAGATCGATGCGGAGGTTCGTGATGCCTTGGTTGTCGCTCGCGGCCACCACGTAGCCGACGGAGCCGGCGTCGCCCGCAGGCGCGAGCACCACCGACACGCGCTCGACGTTCACGATCTCGGCGATGCGCTTGACGACGGTGTAGAGGATGTCGCTCATGTCGAGCGAGCTCGCGAGCGCCTGCGTCAGCTCGAGCATCGCGCGCGTCGAGCGCTCGCTGGCCGCGAGGGCTTCCTCGGAGCCGAGCATGTACTCGGTCGAGTGCTCGCCGGTCGTGGGCTCGGGCCGTTCCTGCACGCGCGCGGAGGTTACCAGCTACCATCGGCGCGTGCCCTTCGTGCGCGTCGGCGTCGCCTCGTCGCTGCTCGCGGCGCTCCTCGTGACGTCGCTCTTCGCGCCCGTGCGCGCGCAGGAAGCGCCTCTCGCGGGGACTGACGTTCCGTCCTCGATCCCGCGCGTCGCGGTGGTGCTCTTGCCTCGAGGGGCGGCGTCCTCGGACATGACCGACTCGCTCACCGAGCTCTTGATCTCGGCGATCGCGGGGCGCGGGCCGACGGAGATCGTGGGCAAGGAAGAGTTCCAGGCCGCGCTCGGACGCGACGACGCAGGCACGCTCGCGTGCATCGAGTCGGACGCGTGCCTCGGGCGCATGGGCCGCGAGCTGCGCGTGCGCGAGCTCGTCGCGGGCACGCTGCACCGAGACGCGCCGACGGCTGATCAGCCCGAGCGCTTCCGCTTCGAGCTCTACCGGCTCGACGTCGAGAGCGGGAGCGCGCGGGGTCGCGTGGCGCGCGAGGTCGACGGTGGGCTCTCGGCGCTGCTCTCCGCGCTCACCGCGTCGGTCGACGAGCTCTACGTCGAGCACGTCGAGCCGGGCGCGGTGGTGGTGCAGACGACGCCGCGCGACGCGACCCTCACGCTCGACGACACGGTGCTCGAGCCGGCCGCGGACGGCGCGTTCCGCCGCGGCTTCCTCGTGCCGGGCATGCACCGCCTCGTCGCGCGCGCGGCCGGGCGACAAGGGATCGCGAGGGACATCACCATCGAGCCGGGCACCACGCTCATGCTCTCGCTCGAGCTCGCGCCGAGCGTCGAGCGACTCGACATCACCGCGCTCACGATCGCGGCCGCGGGCTCGGGCGCGGGTGTGCTCGTCCTCGGGGCGGTGTTCGGGACGCTGAGCCTCGATCGACCGAACGAGATGACGCAGGGGACGCTCGACATGCGGCAGACGCATGCGTACTTCGATGCCCGTGCGAACGAGGCGCTCGCGGCCAACGTGCTCTTCGCGGTCGGAGGAGCGTGCTTGGTGGTCGCGCTCGTGAGCCTGCTCGTCGATCTCACCGCCGCCGGTGAGGAGGATCTCGTCGCGCGAGCGCTCCAGGGAGAGGTCGCATGGTGGTGAGAGTCGCGATCGCCCTCGCCCTCGCGACGACGCTCTCCGCGTGCCTCGCGACCGAGCCGATGCCCGGCTTCTGGCCGTGCTCGAGCGACGCCAACTGCATCGACAGCCACGTGTGCGCCTCGCGCGCAGGCGAGACGCAGGCCTCGTGCGTGGCCCGCTGCGACGCCGACACGCCGTGTCCCGAGGGCTCTCGCTGCCTGCCGAGCGGCACGTGCGCGTTCGAGTGCAGCTTCGCGGGCAACGGCATGCCCATCGTGGCATGCCCCGAGGGCCTGCACTGCGCGAGGCTGCGCTATCCCCTGGGCACGGCCGCGGTGTCGGAGGGTCTCTGCGACGTCACGCCGACGTGCATCACGAGCTCGGACTGCGATCCGGGATGGCGCTGCGCGTCCTCCGACAACGTGTTGCTCCAGGGCCTCTCGAACCTCCCGTGCGCGCCGCTCGAGACGGCCTCTGGCTGTCCGGCAGGATGGATCAACACCTCGCTCGGATGCCTCGCGAGCTGCGACTCGCCCGTCACGTCGGTCTCGTGCCCCGCGGCGAGCACGTGCATGACGGGATCGCTCGTGCCGTTCGGCGCACGTGAGAGCGAGAGCGCTTGCCATCTGGGCTACTACGGCGCGCCGTGCCGTGACGACAGCGAGTGCTTCGTCGGCAGCTGTCAGGACATCCCTGGCGGTCGACGCCAGTGCACCGAGACCTGCGTCGGCGCGAACTTCCTCACGCCGGCGATGATCGAGGCGCCCTGCACCAAGCTCGCGACGCGCGCGGGGCCGCTCGGTGCGCGCTTGATCTTCGAGTGCGCGCCCGCGGACGTGGAGGACGTGTGCGTCGCGCGCGGAGGCGTCGGCAGCGGCTGCCGTCGCGCGGAGGGGCTCGAGCTCACCGAGCACACGCAGGACGACGAGTGCGGCGAGGACCTCGAGTGCCGCGGCGGCCTCTGCACGAGACAATGTGTGGTCAACGAGGACTGTCGGGCGCAGGGCGGCGAGACCAACCCGCTCGCGAACGGCTACTGCAACCAGAGCACGGGCTACTGCGCGCCCGTGCTCGACCTCGACGCGATCTGCGAGAGCGATGAGGAGTGCTCGACGGGCTTGTGCGCGCCTCCCGTGAGCCCCTTCGGCGCGTACCGGTGCGACAACCCGCGGCGCCCGAGCGAGTTCTGCACGCGCGACGTGGAGTGCATCTCGCGACGCTGCGTGGGCACCCCGCTGAGCCTGCGCGTGTGCGGCTCGTGACGCCTGGGTGACACCAGCAGCCGCGCTTTTCCTCGTGGTCGATCTTCGTGTGCATCGCGTCTCGGACCTCTGGCACCATCGTCTCGTGCGGGCTGCTCACCAGGAGATCGTGCTCATTCGAGAAGCGCTCGAAGGCTTGATGGCGCCCGAGGTGGCGACGGCGCTTCTCTTCGACGCGCTCGCGCAGACGGGCGAGCCACCTCGGTCGCTCCACGAAGCTCGTTCGTTCGTGAGTGGGCCGCTGACGAGCGTGATGAGCCGTCGCGTGCGGCCCGACGACGTGACCTCGATCCTCCGCCTCATGCACGGCGCGATCGACGCCGCGATCGATCGTGATGGCGTCGACGTGGACGTGGAGATCGATTCGCTCGCGTCGGCGTCGGGCGAGGGCTCGACCGAGACGCAGCAGATGTCGACCATCGCGCGCCCCGTTCCGGTCGTGGTGCTCGCGGCGAGCGCGTCGTTCTCGGAACGCCTGGGCCTCTGCCTCGGCGAAGATCGCGTCTACTGCTCGACCGTCGCGACAGCGGCCGCGCTGCGCAAGGCGCTCTTCGCGCAGTTCCCCATGCTCGTCGTGATCGACGCGTCGTCGGTGGGCGAGGTCGACGCCGACTCCGTCGCCGAGGTGGTGCGCGGCTTCCCCGACGGCGTGGTGCCGGTGCTGTGGGCGGGCGAGACGCCGTGGGGCGAGCGTCTGCTCTCGCTCGCGCCGCGCACGGCGAGCGCACGCAACGTCGTCACGCTCGATCGCAAGGAAGGGATCGAGCCTCTCTGCGATCTCGTGCTCTCGCGCTTCCGCGGCGCATGAGCGCGCTCGACGCGTGAGCGTCGGGCCCGACCGACACCTCGCGATGATCTCGCTCGCGTCCGGAGCGTGGCGTTACGCTGTCGCGATGCAGTCTCGTCGTCGGCTCTTCCACTCGCTCTCGATCTCTTCCTTCGCTGCCCTCGTCGCGGGCTGTCCCGCCGATCCGGTGCCCACCCCCGACGCGGGCCTCGACGCACCGACCGAGGCGCTCGACGCAGGAGCCGATGCACCGGGGCGAGACGCGCCGCGTGTGTGCGAGATCGAGGTCGAGCCCGAGGCGCCGCTCGCCGACCCTGCGCGCCACACGCCGCGCTGGGCGTTCATGCCCTGGATCTCGAAGGACATCTCGACGGGCGAGGACTCCATCGCGTTCGTCGCGGGCTTCCGTGAGCGCGACATCCCCGTGGGCGTGCTCGTGCTCGATTCACCGTGGGACACGCACTACACGAACTTCGAGCCGAACCCCACGCGCTATCCCGACTTCGAGAATTTCGTCGACGACATGCACGCGGACGACGTGCGCGTCGTGCTCTGGGTCACGCAGATGACCAACCGCGTCTCGATCGATCTCGAGACGGGCGGCGATCGCTACGAAGGGTCGGCGCGCACGTGGACCGAGGGTCAGGCGTGCGGCTTCTTCGTCGAGGACGGCGACTCGGTGATGTGGTGGAAGGGCGTGGGCTCGGGCGTCGACTTCTTCGACGCGCGCGCGCGTGCGTGGTGGCACGCGCAGCAGAGCTACCTCCTCGACACCGTCGGCATCGACGGCTGGAAGCTCGACTTCGGCGAGAGCTACCTCGCGGCCGAGCGCGACGATCGAGCCGTGATGACCGAGTCGGGCCCCGTTCCGTTCCAGGAGTACTCGGAGGAGTACTACCGCGACTTCCTCGCGTGGGGCGTGTCGCGTCGCGGCCGCGACTTCCTCACGATGGTGCGTCCGTGGGACGTCTCGTACGACCGACGCGGACGCTTCCACGCGCGGCCCGAGCACGCGCCCGTCGCGTGGGTCGGCGACAACCACCGCGACTGGAGCGGCATCGTCGACGCGCTCGATCACATCCATCGCTCGGCGGCCGCGGGCTACGTCGTGGTCGGCAGCGACCTCGGCGGCTACCTCGATCGCAACCAGGACGATCTCACCGAGATGATCCCGTTCGATCTGGAGAACTTCCAGCGCTGGACGGCGCTCTCGGCGATGACGCCGTTCATGCAGCTGCACGGTCGCGGCAACCTCGCGCCCTGGACGGTGCCCGGCACGCCCGCGGAGCAGACCGAGACCATCGCGATCTATCGGTACTGGTCGTGGCTCCACACGCAGATGGTCCCCTACTGGTACTCGATCACCGAGGAGGCCTATGCGACCTCCACCGCGGGCTCGCTGCAGTCGATCCTCCACCCCATCGGCGCCGAAGCGGACTGGCCCGGCGACTACTCCTACGAGATCGGATCGCAGTTCTTCGTGGCGCCGCTGATCGAGGCGGGTGGGCGTCGCGACGTGACGCTGCCGAGCGGTCGCTTCTACGACTGGTGGACGCCGGCCGCCGACGCGATCGCGGGCGGCACCACGCTCAGCGACTACGACGCGACCGATCGTCGCCACATCCCGCTCTTCGTGCGCGAGGGCGCGATCGTGCCGATGAGCGTGGACAACGACGTGACGGGCCTGGGCACCGAGGCCAGCGCCGATCACCTCACGGTGCTCGTGTGGCCGAGCACGGGCCGCACGCAGTTCCGCCTCCACGACGAGGACGACAGCGTCACGACGATCAGCACCGAGCGCGGCACCGGGAGCGAGGGCACCGATCAGGTGTCGTTCGCGCCCGCGCGCGCGTCGGTCGTGCTGCGCGTGCGCGCCGATCTCGCGGCCACGGGCGTCACGGTCGATGGCCGCACGCTCACCGCCGCGGCCTCACGCGCCGCGCTCGACACGATGGACGAAGGCTTCTTCGCCGACACCGTCGAGCGCGTGACGTGGGTCCGCACCGGCACCACCGCCGCGAGCGCGATCGTCATCTCGCACTGATGTTCCCGCGCCTCCGGCGCTCGATGCGGGGGCTCAGTGGGAGAGGGCGAGCGCGGGTGTGAGCGCGCCATCGGACTGCCATGCAGCGGCGTGGCAGTCGTTGCACACGAGCGGTACGGCGCCGACGCCGGCGTCGCGTCCTCGCGCGGCGTAGCCGTGGCCGCTCGGCGGGCCCATGCCGCGCCACACGATCTGCATCGCGCCGGACGCGCGCCCCACGCGCAGCTCGAGGAACTCCCAGCCGATCGTGCCGTCGCGGTTGTAGGGCACACCGCGCTTCACCATCGCGTGGATCACCCAGTCGCTCGGCTCGCCGTTCTCGATCGTCTTCACGAACATCGTGCCCACCGGCCAGCGTCGTGCGCCCTCGGGCGCGCGGCGGTTCACGTAGACCGCGGTGGGCCCCGGTGTCGCGCCGACGGGGATCATCGCGCCCTCGATCGGGATGCGCTCCCAGCTGCGGAAGTCCTCGAAGTCACGCGCGAACGCGAGGAAGGTCTCGCCCCGTGCAGCGCTCGCCTCGCGACGATCGTCGGGGACGGGCCGAGGTGGAGGATCGGCGTGCGGCACCATCGACGCGATCGCGACGGCGAGCACGGCGATCGCCGCGACGATCGCGAGCACACGCGCCGTCGCGCTCATCGACCGAGCTCCGCGATCCCCATCGCACGACCGGTCGCGCGCACCTCGTAGGCGAGCGAACGGTGCGCCTCGGGATCGCTCTCGTGCGCGAGCAGCACGAACAAGCGGCCGTACGGCGTGGCGCGATCGGCCTCGCTCGGGTGATCGGGATCGAAGGCGGCGGGCACGGGCGGGAGGTCCTCTCCGGGGCTGGCTCGGTAGGCTTGCTCGAGCCTCGCGAAGCCTTCGCGGAGCCTCTGCAAGCGCTCGGAGCCCTCTGGCAAGGCTTCGATCTCGCTCGCGAAGGCCTCGAGCACGGCGAGCCCGCCCTCGAGGTTGCCGCGCATGTCGGCGAGCGTGTGGCCCGCGTAGCGCGACTCGCTCTGTCCGGTGGTGCCGAGGCGCACCTTCTCCGCTTGCTCCTCGATCGAGCCGAGCACGCCACGCCACGCCGTCGAGGGATCGAGCGCGACGGAACCGAGCGTCTGCTCCATGCCGCGCAGATCTCGCACGAGCCGCGCGCACAAGCCCGCCTCGAAGCGAGCGCGTGACGTGTCGTCGAGGGCGACGGGTGGCGCGAAGTGCACGAGCGCGGACTCGAAGCGCACCACCTCGCCCTCGCTCTCGCGCGCCCACACGTCCGGTCCCCACAGCACGCGCTCGATCGCGTGCATGCCGATGAAGCCCTCGCCATCGAAGGGATCGGTGTCGGCACGCAGCTCCGCGACGCGCTCGTAGCGATCGTCGACGTCGGCGTCGGTCTCGGGGAAGAGCACCGCGATCGCGCCCTCGATGCGCTCGTAGTGGAGGCGCGCCTCGCGCCAGCGTGCACGACGCGTCTCGTGCGTGGCGCCCTCGGCGCAGAGCGCCTCTGCGGCGCGCATCAGCGCATGCGCTTCGCCATCGACGTAGCGATCGACCTCGATCGTCGCGCGCGCGTGCGGCACGACGGGCTCGGCCGCGGTGGGCTCCGGCTCAGGCGTGTCGTGCGTGCCGCATGAAGCGAGCGCGAGCGCGATCGAGGTCGTGAACGCGATCCTCACAAGGACTCCACGAACGAGACGAGCGCGGCCCGATCGGCCTCGGTCAGCGCGTCGAAGCGCGCGATCACCTCGTTCGCCTCGGAGCCCTCGGACGCGTGCGCGGCGATCGCGGAGCTCACGTCCTCCGCGCGACCGTCGTGGAGGAACGCGCGGAAGAAGCGCAGCCCCACGAGCGGTGCCGTTCGCCACTCGCGATCGGTGGCCGTGCGCTCGGCGGGGCCATCGGCGAGGCCTTCGCCGAGGTCGTGGAGCAGCAGGTCGGTGTAGAGCGCGATCTCGCGGTCACGCATCGCCTCGATCGGATGATCGCCGCGCGTGCGGGCCTCGATCACGTGGCAGCCGTCGCAGCCGACGTCGGCGAACAGCTGCGCGGCGCGCGCCTCGGGCGCTGCACGCGGCGGTATCGCGAGCAGACGCACGTAGGTCGCGAGCGCGGACACGCTCCCGTCGTCGAGGTCGATGCCCTCGTGTGCGTCGTCGCTCAGCGCGTCGGGGTTCGGGGGCTCGCTCGGTCGGGCGCTCGAGGTGAGCCCCATGTCGCCGATCAGCGCGTCGACGACGAAGTCCTCGAGCGTCGCGGTGCGCGCCTTGTGACCGAAGCGTCCCAGGCGCGGCGCACGGTCGCCGAAGAGGCTCGGTGGCGCCGTGTCGATCGCGAGCTCCGACACGCGCCCCGTGATCGACCCGCTCGCGCGTGCTTGCGACTCCGCCCACGCGCGCAGGGTCGCGTCGTCGATGGCCTCCATCCAGCCG
>JAFLCL010000021.1 GCA_017303575.1 Deltaproteobacteria bacterium | reverse complement strand
TGCGTGTGGGCGGCGAGCAGGCCGCTCGGCGCGCGTCCCGCGACGGCGCCCGGGAACTGACACCCGACGCTGCGGCAGATCGCTGGCCCGCGGTAGGCGCAGTCGAGAAGCGTTCCAGTCTCGTTCACGCCGCATGTCACCTCCGCGGACAGCGCGAACGATCGGTCGACGCTGCTCGGACCTGCGTCGTCTGCGCGCGAGCCTGCGTCCGTCGGCGTGGCGCCGTCGAGCTCGAGGCACTCCGGCCGACATCGACTCCGGTCCAGCGTCCCGCCCGGGGCGATCCGTCCTCGCAGCGCGTCCGTCAGCGGGTGCGACGACGTCATCGCCGGGCCCGGCGAGCACTCCTGACCGCAGCCCGGGAGCGAGAGCAGTGGCCAAGCGGCGAGGGGCAGGCCGAGGGCGATGCGGCGCAGCAGCGGGCGGGCGATGAGTGAGCGCATGGGTCTCCTTGTGCCGAGGCTCGGTTCCCGGTGCAGTGCTGCAACGACCGAGCCGCGCGCCGTTCGTCTCGCCCTTCGTCTCGACGGCCCGCCGCGGAACGTCGATACTCGCGCCTCGCGCCTCGGCGCGGCGAACGGAGAGCTCATGCAGGCAATCGTCATCAAGGGTGGCACCGCGGTCACGGCGGACGGCCAGAGCAAGGCCGATGTGCTCGTCGTGGGCGAGACCATCCGCGCGGTCGGCTTGGACCTCGAGGTGCCGGCGGGTGCGCGCGTGATCGACGCGAGCGGCGCGTACGTGATGCCCGGTGGCATCGACCCTCACACGCACATGCAGCTGCCCTTCATGGGCACCGTCGCGTCGGAGGACTTCTTCACCGGCACGAGCGCAGCGGCGGCGGGCGGGACGACGTCGATCATCGACTTCGTCATCCCCAACCCCAAGCAGCGCATCCTCGACGCGTACAGGCAGTGGCGCGAGTGGGCGCAGAAGTCGGCGAGCGACTACTCCTTCCACGTCGCGATCACGTGGTGGGACGACACGGTGCACGCCGACATGAAGACGCTCGCCGAAGAGCACGGCGTCAACAGCTTCAAGCACTTCATGGCGTACAAGGGCGCCATCATGGCGGACGACGAGATCCTCGTGAAGTCGTTCGCCCGCGCGCGCGAGCTCGGCGCGCTGTGCACGTGCCACGCGGAGAACGGCGAGCTCGTGGTGAAGCTCCAGCAGGAGATCTTCGACAAGGGCATCACGGGCCCCGAGGGTCACCCGCTCTCGCGTCCACCCGCCGTCGAGGGCGAGGCTGCCCATCGCGCCATCCGCATCGCCGAGGTGCTCGGCGTGCCGCTCTACCTCGTCCACAACTCGTGCATCGAGTCGCTCGAGGCGATCACAGCGGCGCGCGTGCGAGGACAGCGCGTGTTCGGAGAGGTGCTCAGCCAGCACCTCGTCATCGACGACAGCGTCTACCGAAACACGGACTGGAACGCGGCCGCGCACTACGTGATGAGCCCGCCGTTCCGCAGCAAGGAGCACCAGGCCGCGCTCTGGCGAGGGCTCCAGTCCGGCATGCTGCAGACGACGGCGACCGACCACTGCTGCTTCTGCACCCCGCAGAAGCAGGCGGGCCTCGAGGACTTCCGGAAGATCCCGAATGGCACCAACGGCGTCGAGGACCGCATGGGCGTCCTCTGGCACCACGGCGTGCGCACGGGCCGACTGACACCTTCGGAGTTCGTCGCCGTCACGAGCACCAACACGGCGCGCATCTTCAACATCCACCCGCGCAAGGGCGCGCTCGTGGCGGGCGCCGACGCCGACCTCGTGGTCTGGGATCCCGAGAAGTCGCGGACGATCTCGGCGAAGACCCACCACCAGAACATCGACTTCAACATCTACGAGGGCATGACCACGATCGGCAACGCCGCCATCACCCTCAGCCGCGGCCGCGTCCTCTGGGAGAACGACCAGCTGAAGACCGAAGCCGGCACCGGCAAGCACGTCGATCGGCCTTGCTTCTCGCCCTTCTGGGAGTCCCAGGAGAGGCGCAACGCCCTGACCCAACCCACCAAAGTCGAACGGCAGACCCCCAGTCGTGCCGGAGGCTGAGAATCGTTGATGCCGAACGCGCGAGGGCCGTGGGGGTGGGGTCCAGGGCACCGCGCCGCAGGCGCGAAAGACAACCAAGTCCGCAGGCCGTCCGGCCGAGGATGTCTGAGCTTCGGACCCCCCACCGCCGCGGCCCGCACCGAAGCCAAAGTCGCGTACTTCTGAATGCACTGGAGACTGACATGATCCCGAACTTCCCTGCTCGCTCCTACGACTTCACCTCCTACTCGAACGCCGTGAACTACATCGGCGGTGAGTTCCAGGAACCACGCTCGTCGAAGGAAACGCTGCCAGTGCTCAACCCGCGCTGGGGCAAGCCGATCTCGAATGTCGTCATGAGCGCTCGCGAGGACGTGGATGCGGCCGTGGTCGTCGCGCAGAAGGCCTTCGAGGAGTGGCGCGAGTGGCCCATTCGCGACCGCGCGCAGGTCCTCTACCGCCTGCGTCAGCTCATGGTCGACAACATCGAGGAACTCAGCTGGCTGATCACGCACGAGAACGGGAAGATCTTTCCCGAGGCGAAGGCCGAGGTGGAGAAGGCCATCGAGTGCGTGGAGTACGGCTGCTCGCTCCCGAACCTCGCGTCGGGCAACCAGCTCGAGGTGAGCCGCGGCGTCGCGTGCGAGATTGTCTACGAGCCGCTCGGTGTGGTCGCCGGCGTCACGCCGTTCAACTTCCCGCTCATGGTCCCGATGTGGATGCTCCCGCAGGCGCTCGTCGGCGGAAATGCGTTCCTCCTCAAGGCCAGTGAGCAGGTCCCGCTGAGCTCCATGCGCCTCGCGCAGATGCTCGATCAAGCAGGCTTGCCGAAGGGCGTCTTCAACATCGTTCAGGGCGGTCGCGCGGTGGTCGAGGCCTTCTGCGATCACCCGAGCATCAAGGCCGTGGGCTTCGTCGGCTCGACCGCCGTGGCCAAGGCCGTCTACGGCCGCGCGTCGACGAACGGCAAGCGCGCGCTGTGCCTCGGCGGCGCCAAGAACCACCTCATCGTCGTGCCCGACGCCGACGTCGACGTGACGGTCGAGAACGTCGTCGCCTCGTTCACTGGCTGCGCGGGTCAGCGCTGCATGGCGGCGAGCGTGCTCCTCGCGGTGGGCGACTGCGATCACATCCTCGACGCGATCAAGGAGCGCGCGGCGAAGATGAAGGCGGGCCACGATCTCGGCCCGATCATCAACGAGGCGAGCGAGAAGCGCATCCGCGGCTACATCGACGACGCCGAGAAGCGCGGCGCGAAGGTCGTGCTCGATGGTCGTGCGCAGCGCGGCACCGACACCGGCTACTGGGTGGGCGCGACGATCCTCGACGGCATGTCGACGGACATCCCCGCGGGCAAGGAAGAGATCTTCGGGCCCGTGCTGTCCGTCATCCGTGTTCCCAACATCGAGAAGGCGCTCGAGATCGAGAACGCCAACCCGTATGGCAACGCGTCGAGCGTCTACACGACGAGCGGCGATGTCGCGCGCCGCGTGATGGACAACGTCGAGGCCGGCATGTGCGGCGTGAACGTCGGTGTCCCGGTCCCGCGCGAGCCCTTCGGCTTCGGGGGCTGGAACGACTCGGCCTTCGGTCACGGCAACATGACTGGCTGGGACGGATACCGCTTCTGGACACGTCAGCGGAAGATCACGAGCAAGTGGGCGCTCCAGAAGGACGCCACCTGGATGAGCTGAGCCGCGTGCGCTGGCTCTTCGTTCTCGCGTGCACGACGGTGCTCGTGAGCGCCGCGGGCTGCAGTGATCCGCCCGCGGCGCCTGCGCCGCCCGTGCCCAACCCCGCGAGCGTCCATGCGCCGGCGCCGACGGAGGATCCCAGGCCGCCGCCGAGCGCCGCGCCGTCGTCGCCCGACGAGCCTCCGCCCTCGCGCCGCGAAGAGATCGTGTTCGGCGAGGTGATGGAGCTCTCGCCCGACAGGTCGGGCGACGAGGGAGTGCGGACGGTGCTCGTCGAGGTCGCGCCCGTGCCGCGGCCGGCGGGGCCGATCGTCGCGTTCGCGCCGATCCACCACGGCTGGCTCGCGATGCGGGACGTCGCGATCGAGCCGATCCCCGACGTTCCCATCGTCGTGGTCGACGCTCAGCGGCTCAGCCGCTGTGAGACGCGCGCGCGACGCGCTCGCCGACTGCACTCCGTGACCACGGCAGAGGACGGCGAGGAGGGCCTCGAGATGACCTACCTCGCGCTCGAGCTCGAGGGGTGTCCGAGGGGCCTCTCGGCTGCGGTCGGCGCGCGTCCCGACGACGTGGTCGCGACGCGCCTCGCGCGAAGCGAATTTCGCGAGCCGGCGCCGATCGAGCTCGTGGACCTCGTGCGCGAGACCGACGCCGAGTACGCGGATCCGCCTGCGGCAGCGGACTATCGTGTGCTCGAGCTCCCCGCCGTCGGGATCACGATCGTGCTCGGGAATCAGGCTCACGTGATCCGCGATGGGCGCGAGCTCCACGACCGCTGGGGCGGCTCGCCAGAGAGCGTGGTCGCGGTGGGCGGACGAGCGTTCTTCGAGCTCAGCAGTCCTTCCGACGGATGGTCGTCGCGCCTCGAGTGCTTCCACCCGAGCTACCTCGAGGCGCCCTGCGAGATCGTGGATCCGAGCGGGACGCCCACGAACGTACGCGCCGGCCCGAGCGGTCGAAGCCCCGTGCTCACGACGCTCGAGCCGGGCGCGCGTCCGAACGCGGACGATCACGTCGGCTCGTGGTTCCACGTCACGACCACACCCGCAGGCTGGGTGCACGAGTCCGCCCTCCGCTGCCCCGCGCTGCCCCCTGCACCGCGCGCCTGCGACTGACACGCAGCGATGGTCGTTGCGATGTGACTACCTCGCCGTCAGAAAGCACGACATTGTGACGGCGAGCCGTAGCGGCGTGCGCATCGACGGGCTCGATGGCTGCCATCGCCGCTCCGAGGCTGCCGCGCCGAGCCAAGGGCCGTCATGATCCGCTCATGACCTCACGTCGCTTCGGTGTCTCGCTCTCCCTCTCCCTCGTGATCGTGACGGGCTGTGGCGCGAGCCACGCCGCAGACGACGCGGGGCTCGTCCTCGACGCGCGAGCCAACGAGCCGGACGCGGCTCCGAGCGCCGATGCTCCGCCCGTGCCCGACGCACCTCTGGACGATGCATCGCGTCCGCGCGTCGATCTGATCGTGGAGCTCCGCGGCTTCGATGCGTACGAGGGCGATCGCGCGACGGTGCACGCCACCGACACCTCGATCGGCGAGCGACACGGTCCCGCGAGCGCGACGCTCGTCGGTGGCGACGCAGACCTCGTCCTTCCGGGCGCGTTCCCGCGAGACCTCTTCGGCGAGCTCGGTCAGCTGTGGATCGACGCGGACGGCGACGGCGCGTGTCTCGACGGAACCGATCCTTCGTTCGGCTTCTTCATCAACAACGACTTTGAAGAAGGCCCCGAGCGCGTCACGGTCACCGCGGGCGATCCGATGCTCACGACGAGCACCTGCGCCGAGTCCGAGTAGCCGCTCAGCCGTCGTCGCGCACGAGCTGCCCGTCCCTCGTCACGAAGCGGATCGTGCTCGTCCAGTGCTCGGGCTCGCCGAGGTCGTCGCGTGCTTCGTCGAAGCAGGCCTCGCGCGCGTCGTCGTCGTCGGGGTGGTCGGACTCGCAGCGCCAGTACGCCTCGGCCTCGCCCTCGGGCTCGTCGTAGTGACCGGCGATCTCCACGATCACAGCGCCTCCCTCGAAGCGCACTCCGGTCACGTGCTCCACCGCCTCGAGGCGACCGTAGCTGTCGGTGGAGTCCGTCCAGGTGACGCGCCCCGCGACACGGAAGCCACGATCCGAGTGGACGACGAGGAAGCCGACAAGCGCCATGTCCTCGCGCGAGTCGATGTCGACGACGAAGAACTCACGCAGCGTCTCGCTCGGCTGTTCGGGCGCGAAGCGCTGGTCGTCGCCGTCACAAGCGCCGCCGACCGCCGAGCACATCTCGGCGATCGACCGGAACGGCTCGGCGCGCTCGAGCGCGTCGAGGCTGAGCGCCACCCCATCGTCTTCGTCCCAGCCTTCGTCGCTCTCGTCATCAGCGGCTTCGTCCGCGCTGGCGCGGAGCGCCTCGAGTCGCTCGGACACCGTCGCGTTGGGGCGAAGGGCCAGCGAGTCCACGTAGCAGTACTCGGCGCCGCCTGGGTCCCCGCGATCCTCGAGCACGCGGCCGAGGTTGTAGAGACACGCGGCCTTGGTGGAGGGCGGCCCTGCGCGCGCCACGCCGCGGTTGAGGTGATCGAGCGCCGCGTCGAGCCGCCCGAGGCGGTAGGCCTGCAGGCCCGCTTCGCACAGGAGCGTCGCGTCCGTCGGCGTGATCGCGAGGCCTGCCTCGAGCTCGCGCAGGGCGCCTTCGTGATCGTTCGCGTGCGCGAGGCGGCGCCCCGCCCGGAGGTGCGTGTCGCGCGCTCGCATGCGCGACGCCTCGGCGGCGTTCGCCTGCATGCGCGCGATGCGGTCGGCAGCTGTGTCTCCATGGGTGACTGCTCCCGGCGTGACTGCGGTCGGCGTGACTGCGGTCGGCGTGACGCTCGGCGCCGGTGACGGCTGTGTCGTCGCAGGCGCAGCGATGGGCGGCGGCGGAGGAGGCGGCTCGAGGACGGGCGTGGTCGAGGGTGTCGGCGTCGGCGCCTGATCCGTGCCCGAGCAGCCCGACGAGCACATCGAGATCAACGTGACGAGGAGAAAGACGTCCCGCATCGGCGGAGCATCGCACGGCGTCGTGGTAGGCACGGCGAGCTTGAAGGTTTCCCCGCGTCGGACGACGCTGCGAGTCCGATTCGCACGAAAGACAACGGAGCCCCACGTGAGCATGTCGTCGAAGGAAATGGTCGATCTGTGCCTCCAGCACAGCCTCTTCTCGTGGTCTGCGACCGGCAAGATCGATCCGATCCCGGTCGCCCGCGCCGAGGGCGTCTATCTCTACTCGCCCGAGGGTCAGCGCTGGCTCGATTGGAACAGCCAGCTGATGAGCGTGAACATCGGGCACGGCCATCCGCACGTGGTCGAGGCGATCGCGGCCCAGGCCAAGTCGCTCGTGTTCGCGTATCCGGGCATGGCCACCGAGGTCCGCGCGCGCTTGAGCAAGCGCCTCGCCGAGCTCTGCCCCGGTGACCTCAATACGTTCTTCTATACGCTGGGCGGGGCCGAGGCGAACGAGAACGCCATCAAGGCAGCACGCCAGTACTCGGGACGTCACAAGATCCTCGCGCGCTACCGCAGCTACCACGGTGCCACGCACGGCGGCATCTCGCTGACGGGCGATCCGCGACGCTGGCCCAACGAGCCGGGCATGAACGGTGTCGTGCGCGTCATGGATCCTCATCCGTACGAGTACTCGTTCGGATCGAACGACGAAGAGGTGGTGAAGAACAACCTCACGTACCTCGAAGAGGTCATCCAGTACGAGAACCCGAAGAACATCGCGGCGATGTTCATCGAGACCGTCACAGGCACCAATGGCATCCTCCCGCCGCCCAAGGGCTACCTGAAGGGCCTCAAGGCGCTGCTCGAGAAGTACGGGATCCTGCTCGTGTGCGACGAGGTGATGGCGGGCTGGGGCCGCACGGGAAAGCGCTTCGCCTTCGAGCACGGCGACATCGTCCCCGACATCGTCACGATGGCGAAGGGCCTCACCTCTTCGTACATGCCGCTCGGCGTGATGGGCGTGAGCGACAAGATCGCCAACCACTTCCGCGAGAACGTCTTCTCCGGAGGCCTCACCTACAACGCGCACCCGATGTGCTTGTCCGCCGCGATGGCGGTCATCGACGTGCTCGAGAGCGAGAAGCTGATCGAGAACAGCGCGCGTATGGGCGAGGTGATGCAGGGCCACATGGTGCAGATGAAGGAGAAGCACCGGAGCGTGCTGACGCACCGCAACATCGGCCTCTTCGGCGCGATCGAGCTCCGCAAGAACGCGAAGGGCGAGCGCCTCGTGCCTTATGCCGGCGCGCACCCGGTCATCGGCAAGCTCAACAAGTTCTTCCGCGACAACGGCCTCTTCACCGTGATCTCGCAGAGCCTCGTCATGTGCAATCCGCCGCTCTGCATCACCGAGCAGCAGATGAACGAGGGCTTCGAGATCATCGACCGCGGCCTGAGCCTCGTCGACGAGGTCTTCGAGGGCTGAGTTGCCCGCGCCTCCGGCGCTCGATGCGGGGGCCCGACCCCCGCACCCCCATCGCTCCTTCGTCGCGTCGCTCCTCCATCGCTCGCGCCTCAAGGGGGCTTCGCCCCCGCCGGCTGGCTCCCCGAGAGCGGCGTCTCGAATCTTTCTCGGTCCCTCAGATCAGGCTCAGACGGCGATCACGCGGCGCACGGAGCGAAAGTGCTCGTGCAGCCGCGTGAGGTCCTTCGGATCGGACGTGTAGACCACGTCACCTCGCGAAGCGGCGGACGCCATCACGATCGCATCGACGAGTGTCGCGTCGCGAACGGCGGCGAGGGCTTCCCCAGCGCGCTTCGCGAGCTCGGGCGTGAGGTGCTCGACGAGCACACTCTCGAGGATGGCTTCGCGAACGTCGGATCGTCCGCGCCACCACTCGCCCACCACGGCAGCGGGGACGACGATGCGGATGCGCTCGCGCAGAGCGACGACTCGATGCGCGCGCATGCTGGCGGTGCCACGCTCGAGCGCGATCAGGGCCCCCGTGTCGTAGGTGACGCCGCTCACGGGTCGAGCATCTCGGCGCGTGCCCTCGCGAGGTCTTCGGGGGTGAGATCGGAGGTCCCCCCGACGAGCGAGAGAAGTTTCGCCGTGGCGTCAGCTCGGCGCTGCTCCGCGATCGCTTCCGCCAGAATCGCCGAGACGCTCGTTCCCGTGCGCCGTGCCTTGCGCGTGACCCAGAGCACGTCCGCAGGGTCGAGGGAGATGCTGAGCTTGTCCCTGCGGTTCCGAGGGCGCGGGGCAGTGGTCCCACGTGCAGCGGTCTTGCGCTTCGAGGCGGACGACCTGGTGCGAGCCATGGTCCTACCGTGGTCGGACCACCACGGAGCGTCAAGCTTGGAGTAGAGTCGCGCGCTGCGGAGGCTCGACCGATGGCTCACGAGATCACGAAAGAAGAAGCGCTCGTCGGGCTGCCGAAGGATCTCGCGGAGAGCCCGCTCTTCAGCGCGGACCTCGCGCCCGTCCCGGACAAGCACCGCAACTGGACCACCTACAGCTTCGCTGCGCTGTGGATCTCGATGGCCCACTGCATCCCGACCTACATGATGGCGGGCGGCCTCGTCGCGGTCGGGATGAACTGGTGGCAGGCCCTGCTCACGATCGGGCTCGGCAACGCGATCGTGCTCGTGCCCATCCTGCTCAACGCGCACCCGGGGACGAAGTACGGCATTCCGTTCCCCGTGCTCGCGCGCGCGTCGTTCGGCACGAGCGGCGCGAACGTACCCGCCGTGCTGCGCGCGCTCGTCGCGTGTGGGTGGTTCGGCATCCAGACCTTCATCGGCGGCGAGGCCGTGAAGACCTTCCTGATCGCCGTGTGGCCCGCGTTCGGAACGATCGGCGGCGACGTCTCGCTGCTGGGCCTCTCGATCCCTTCCGCGATCACGTTCGGGATCTTCTGGGTGCTGAACATCGCGATCATCCTCTACGGCATGAACGCGGTGCGCGTGTTCGAGAACTGGGCCGCACCGATCGTGCTCGTGATGGCGGGTCTCTTGCTCGGCTGGGCCGTGTGGCGCGCGGAGGGCGTGGGCACGCTGCTCACGCAGCCCTCGCAGTTCGAGTCGTTCGGTGACTTCTGGGCCGTGTTCATCCCCTCGCTGACCGGCATGATCGGGTTCTGGGCGACGCTGTCGCTCAACATCCCGGACTTCACGCGGTACGGAAAGAGCCAGCGCGAGCAGATGCTCGGACAGACGCTCGGCTTGCCGACCACGATGATCGCGTTCTCGGCGATGGGGGTCGTGATCACGTCGGCGATGCACCAGGTGCTGCACGGCGCTGTCGCCATCGATCAGCTTTGGGACCCCGTGCTCGTGCTCTCGCACATCACCTCGCCGGTGGCGCCGCCGGGGCTGGACGCGCCCATCATCGCCGACGGAACCACGCGGATCGTCGTCGCCATCTTCGCGCTGCTCGGCGTCGCCGTCGCGACCATCTCGGTCAACATCGCGGCCAACGTCGTGAGCCCCGCGAACGACTTCGCGAACCTCGCGCCTCGTCACATCACGTTCAAGATCGGCGGCGTGATCACCGGCGTGCTCGGCATCGTGATGATGCCGTGGAAGCTCATGGCCAGCGCCGACGCCTACATCTTCAACTGGCTCGTCGGCTACTCCGCGCTGCTCGGCCCGGTCGCCGGCATCATGATCTGCGACTACTTCGTGATCCGCGACAAGACGCTCGACGTGCCCGACCTCTATCGCACGGAGGGGCGCTACCCGAAGTGGAACCCCGTCGCGCTCGTCGCGCTGGTGATCGGTGTGCTCCCGAACGTGCCCGGCTTCTTGCACAGCACGCACGTGATCGAGGCAGAGCCCGGCTTCTTCGACGACCTCTACGTCTACGCGTGGTTCACGGGCTTCCTCCTCGCGTTCGGCGTCTACTACGCCGGCATGCGCCTGCGGTCCCCCGCGCTTTCACGTTGAGTCACGGAGGCGGGCTCGCCGCGATGCGCGCGAGCTCCTCGTCGCCGAGCGCACGACGGTAGAGGCGCACGTCCGACAGGTGGCCGCGCAGCTCGTCGCCTCCGTCGCAGCAGTTCTGTCCGATCTGGATGCGGCTCGCGTTGTCCACGATCGCGCCACCCACGCTCGCCCCGATCACGCTCCCGTTCACGGAGAAGCGGACCGTCCCGCCGTCGTAGGTGCACGCGAGGTGTGCCCACTGATCGAGCGGCAGCGAGGGCCCCGCGAGCGAGGCGTTGCCGTGGAGGATGCAGGTCGGCTCGCCCGAGGCCTGAACGAAGATGCCCCAGATCCCATCGCGATCGAGGACGCCCATGCGGTGTCCGCGACGCTCGAGGGGACGGACCCAGGCTGCGATCGTGACGATCTCGTCGAGGTCGGGTGCATCGGGCGTGTGGAGCTGATCCCCACCGTCGAGCATCGCGACGTTGCCCTCGAAGGCCACGCCCACGCTCGTCAGGGTGTGACCGAGCCCCGTCGCGTCCTTCGTCGGATCGTCGCTCGCGAAAGGCCACCACGCGACGAGCCCCGGATCGATCGCGAACGCGTCGGGCGGCTGCGCGGCGTCGATCGGCGCGAGCGCGTCGGGCGAGAGCACGAACGCGTCGCGGCCGAGGGTCCCCCCATTCGCGTCGATCGCTGCATCGACGGAGGCCGCGGCGTCGACCTCGACCTCCCCGCCCAGCGGGCGTCGGTCGACCAGGCACCCCGACGCGAGCATCGCGAGCGCGACGCAGGCGAGCGTGTGAAGGCGGGGCAGTCGGATGCGTCGCGCGCGCGCCATCAGCCGGCCTCGGTGCCACGCGCGTGCGCGATGCCGACCACGACCACGCACACCACCGCGCCGACCACGTTCGCGACGGCGACGCCGAGCACGTACGGGGTGCTCGGTGCGAAGTGGTGCCACGCGAGGAACATCAGCGCGCCGAGCGCGTCGCAACCTGCGCACGCGAGCAAGGTCGTTGCGCTCGCGGTGCGCCGTCCCTTCACGTCGAGCACCAGCGTCCCGAAGATCTTCATGCCGCCGAGCCAGATGGGGATGGCCCACGCGAGCACTCCGAGGAGGAAGAGGAGGCCGACGCCCCAGATCACGCCGAGGATCTTCGAGAACAGATCGACGTCGTCCGCGCCGAGAACGCCCGCGACGGTGGCGAGCGACGAGACGTCGGCGAAGAGCGCCCACCCGAGCACGATCGATCCCGCCGCGAGGGGCACGCTCGCGAGGATCAACGAGACGACCGCGAGCGCTCGGCGTACGTGCGATCGGATCGAGATCGGCTCGGCCGTGGGCGTGTCGGTCATGCGCCGCCATCATCGCCCGAAAGACGGGGGCCGCGCGGCACCTTGCGCTTGCACATGCGCGCGCGACCACGGATCGTACGCGCCCCGGCCGCGACCCTCGCGCCGGTGACTCCCGCTCCCTCGGAGGAATCGATGTCTCGTACGGTGTTTCGCAAGATCGGTGTCATCGGCTCGGGTGTGATGGGCGCTGGCATCGCCGCGCACTGCGCGAACGCGGGCGTGCGCGTGACCTTGCTCGACATCGTTCCCCGCGACCTGCCCGCGGACGCGAAGAAGGCGGCACGGAACAAGATCGCGGCCGAGTCGCTCGCGAACACAGTGAAGGCCAAGCCCGCCCTGTTCTTCCATCCGAGCAACGCGCGCCTCGTCACCGTCGGCAACATCGACGACGACCTCGCGTCGCTCGCCGATTGCGACCTGATCGTGGAGGCGATCGTCGAGCGCCTCGACATCAAGCGCTCGCTCTTCGAGAAGCTCGAGAAGGTCGTGTCGCCCACGACGATCATCGCGTCCAACACCTCGGGCCTCCGCATCAAGGACATGGTCGAGGGTCGCAGCGAGACGTTCCGCAAGAACTTCCTCGTGATGCACTTCTTCAACCCCGTCCGCTACATGAAGCTCCTCGAGCTCGTGGTGGGCGTGGACACGGATCCGAAGGCGCTCGAGGCCATCGCGACGTTCGGCCGTGATCAGCTGGGCAAGGGCATCGTGCTCGGCAAGGACACGCCGAACTTCGTGGGCAACCGCATCGGCATCTACGGAATGATGGCCACCATCGACGAGATGCAGAAGGCCGGCCTCACCTTCGAGGACATCGACAACCTCACGGGCTCGCCGATGGGCCACCCGAAGAGCGCGACGTTCCGCACGGCCGATCTCGTCGGTCTCGACACCTTCGCGCACGTCGCGAAGAACTGCTTCGACGCGCTGCCGAACGACGAAGAGCGCGCGGTGTTCCAGGCGCCGCCGTGGGTCGCGGCGATGGTCGAGAAGAAGATCCTCGGCAACAAGACCAAGGGCGGCTTCTACAAGCGCGACAAGGCGAGCGGCGAGACGCTCACGATCGACACCGAGACGCTGGGCTACCGCCCCAAGAAGCAGGACGAGGCGATCGCGAAGGCCACCAAGGGCCTCTCGAAGATCGAGGACGTCTCCGAGCGCGTGAAGAAGCTCGTGAACAGCGAGGGCAAGGCGGGCGAGGTCGGCTGGAAGATCATCGCGCGCACGCTCGCGTACTCCGCGCGCCGCATCGGTGAGATCACGGACGACGTCGTCGCGATCGATGACGCGATGAAGTGGGGATACAACTGGGAGCTCGGTCCCTTCGAGACGTGGGACGCGATCGGCTTCGCCGAAGCGACCGCGCGCATGGAGAAGGACGGCATCGCGCTGCCCGCCTCGATCGCGAAGATGAAGGCCGCGGGCGCGACGTCGTTCTACAAGGATGGAAAGGTGTGGGACCTCGCCAAGGGCGAGTACGTCGCGAGGAAGACCGACGCGCGCGAGTACTCCTCGGTGCAGGCGCGGAAGGGCGCGGCGGTGCTCTCGAACGGCAGCGCCGACGCGTGGGACTTCGGCGACGGCATCCTCGGCCTGACCTTCAAGAGCAAGGCCAACAGCATCGATCAGGACATCATCGAGATGATCCACCTCGCGACGGAGCGCGCCGAGCGCGACTTCCGCGGCATGGTGATCGCGAACGAGGGCGAGCACTTCTGCGTGGGCGCGAACCTCTTCGGCGTCGTCGTCGCAGCGAACCAGCAGCAGTGGGACGACCTCCGCAAGATGGTGAAGCGCCTCCAGGCCGGCGTGCAGAAGATGAAGTACGCGCGCGTGCCGGTGGTCGCCGCGCCGTACGGCATGGCGCTCGGTGGTGGCCTCGAGATCTGCCTCGGCGCGGGCCACGTGCAGGCCGCGGCGGAGACGTACTGCGGCCTCGTCGAGGTCGCAGTCGGCCTCCTCCCGGGCGGCGCAGGCAACCTGAACCTCTTGTGGCGCGGCCTCGAGAACGTCCCGCAGGGCCAGCAGCTCGACACGTACGCGGTGGTCACGCAGGTGTTCAAGAACATCGCGATGGCCAACGTCGCCACGAGCGCCGTCGAGGCGCAGCACTTCGGCTACTTCCGCCGCTCGGACGGCATCTCGTTCGATCGCGCCCGACAGGTGCACGAGGCCAAGCAGAAGGCGATCGGCCTCTACGAGAGCGGCTACCACGCGCCGATCCCGCGCGCGTACGTGCTGCCCGGCGAGAGCGGCATCGCGACGCTGTCGATGATGGTCGACACGCTCGTCGCCGGCGGCCACGCGAGCGCGCACGACGCGTTGATCGCGCGCAAGATCGCGACGGTGCTCTGCGGCGGCGTCTCGGGCCACACGCACGAGGTCACCGAGGAAGAGATCCTCGACCTCGAGGCGGAGGCGTTCGTGAGCCTGTGCGGTGAGCCCAAGAGCCTCGAGCGCATGCAGGCGATGCTCACGACGAACAAGCCGCTCCGTAACTGAGCCGCCCCTGATCCCATGTGGATCCGAAAGAACGAAGACGAAGTCCGGGCGCTGCACGACGAGGCGCTCGCGAAGATCGACGAGGGCGATCTCGCGGGCGCGTCGTCGATCGCGCGACAGCTCGAGGCGATCGGATGGTCGGGGTGCTTCGAGATCGAGGCGCTCGCGTGTCGCAAGGCCGGCGATCGGGAGGGCGCGCTCGCCGTGCTCGATCGGGGTGTAGCGCTCGCGCCCGAGCTGTGGATGCTCCACCAGCTGCGCGGCAACGTGCTCGACGAGATCGGCCGCAAGGACGAGGCGATCGCTGCCTACGATCGGGCGCTTGCATGTCCTGACGCGTCGATCGCTTCCGTGCGCTTCAACCGCGCGATCACGCGGCTCGCCGTGGGTGATGCGGGCGGTGCGCTCGCGGACGCCGAGCACGTGATCACCGAGTCGCCCGAAGCGCCGTTCGCGGGGGCCGCGCTCGGTGTGGCTGTCGATGCGTTGATCGCGCTCGGTCGCGTGGAGGACTCGGTGTCGATCGTCGATCACCTGATCGGCGCGGCGGATGCGGCGGCGTCGAGCCCCGCGGTCGCAGCGCTGCACGCGACACGCGCGCGCGCGCTGCTCGCTGCGGGTCGACCGCACGACGCCGTGATCGCTGCGTGCACCGTGGCGATCGAAGGTGGCGCAGGCGGCAAGGAGGTGGCCGACGTGCTCGCGGTTCTCGCTCCCGAGGACGATCGCGGCCGAACGCGCTTTCACGTGGTGCTCGAGGTCCCGCTCGTGGGCGTGCTCGATCGGCAGACCTTGCCGATGGGCGTGACCGGTTACTTCCGCACGATGCAGCTCGTCGCCGTGGACGAGGACGAAGCGCGCTCGCTCGCGAGCTCACTCGAGCCGCGCGCGCTGCTCGCGAGCTCGCGTGTCCACACGATCCAGCCGCTCGCGCAGGACGCGAGCAAGCGCTCGCGGCTGATCGCACCCAGCGGTCGTCTCTACTTCGGGGAGTGATCGCGCAGAGGCGTATGGCCGCAGGCGTGATCGCGACGAGGCCCCGACGTTCCACTGCCTTCGCGACGCTGGTACGGTCGCGCATGACTTCCCGTCGCTCGTGGATGCTGGGCGTCGCGCTCGTCGCCGTCGGATGCGGAGATCCGGTGGGTCCTGCGCTCGACGCGGCCTCGGTCGGGGGCGACGGTGGCTCGGACGCGCGCGTGTTCGCTGACTCCGGCCGCGAGGCCGATGCTGCGACGACTGAAGACGATGCGGGAACGCTTGGGCCCGATGCGCGCGCGACGGGGGCGTACGCGAGCACGCCGGTCGCGCTCGGTGTGCTCACGGGCGTCGCCGAGACATCGGGTATCGTGGCGAGCCGCGACCACGCGAACGTGCTCTGGGTGCACAACGACTCGGGCAACCCCGAGCAGATCTTCGCGATCGATCGCGACGCGAACGTGATCGCGACGATCACGATCACGGGCGCGACCAACCAGGACTGGGAAGACATCGCGATCGTCCCGGTCGATGGCGTCGATCTCCTCTACATCGGAGATCACGGTGACAACGTCGCGCGCACGAGCGGAGGCGCGTCGAGCTCGCGGGACGGCTACGTGCGCCTCTACCGCGTCGAAGAGCCCGATCCCGCAGACGGCGATGCGACCGTCGCGGCGACCGAGATCCGCCTCGTCTATCCCGATGGCCCGCACGACTGCGAGGCGCTGTTCGTCGATCCGAATTCGGCGGATGTCTACCTGTTGACGAAGGTCGACTCGGGTATGGCGCAGCTCTACCGCGGCAGCGCGCTCGCGATCCCCGGGCCCAACACGCTCGTGCACGTCGCGTCGTACGACATGCTCTCGGTGACCGGTGCCGACATGTCGAGCGATGGTGCCCGCCTCGTGATCCGCAACTACGCGCAGATCCGCGTCTTCGACGTGACGACCGATCTCGCCACCGCGCTCACCACCACGCCGCTGCGGCCCTCGACGCGTGGGTCCGCCGCCGAGGCCATCGCGTTCGGGCCGAGCAGCTACGACCTCTACACGATATCCGAGGGTGACCCCGCGACGCTGTTCGAGATCGCGTGGGAGTGATCAGCGCGAGGTCTCCCACACGCGGCCCTTGGTGAGCGCGAAGGGATAGGCGCGGAGCACGAGGAGCTGGCGCAGCCACGCATAGCTCCACGCGTCGGCGAGCGCGTGGAGCCACGTGATCGCGCGTGAGGGCTCGAGCGCCTCGAGACGGCTCGCGGCCGCTCGATGTCGAGCGAGGGCGAGGTGCGTCTGCGCGATGTCGAAGGCGACGCGCACGGCGAGGAGCACGAGACCGAGCGCGCTGATCTCGAAGCCGAGATGATCGCTGCCGAGCGCGCTCGTGGCCACGATCGCGAGCGACAGCAGAGACCACGGCGGAAGGAGCGCGTCGATCAGCTTGATCGGCAGGCGCACGAGGCCGAACGCACGCGCGCGCGGATCGAGCAGCAGGGATCGGAAGCGCGCGAGGGTGACGAGGAAGCCCGCGAACCATCGCGTTCGCTGTCGTGCGAGGCCCGCGAGCATGCGCGGCGGCTCGGTGTAGGCGCACGCGTCGACGATCGTCGGCACGCGAATCGTGCGGCCCTCCTCCGCGGCGCGCGCGTAGAGACGGA
Source organism: Deltaproteobacteria bacterium (assembly GCA_017303575.1). Lineage (GTDB taxonomy): Bacteria > Myxococcota_A > Polyangia > Polyangiales > Sandaracinaceae > JAFLCL01. The sequence goes on along the minus strand of JAFLCL010000021.1, from coordinate 43,297 downwards.
AGATCAGCTCGTAGTCCTCCGTGAGCGAGTCGATCGGGAAGCCGCCCGCGTGCTCCACGGACGACGCGCGCAGCGCGGCGAACGCGCCAGGCACCTGCTCGAGCAGGCCGAGCTGAGACCATCCGTGGCGCACGAACGTGGTCTCGAGGTACTCCGCGTACTGGAAGCGCGAGAGCAGATCGCGCGCATCGCGGACGATCACGGCGCCCGCCGCGGCCTCGACCTGGACGTCGACGAACGGTCGCGTGAGGTGCTCGATCGCGCCCGGGCCGAGCACGGTGTCCGCGTCGACCGTGACGAGGATCGGATGGCGCGCCACACGACGCGCGGCCTCGAGCGCGGCGCCCTTGCCCGCGTGCGCCACGGTGATCACGCGCAGCGAGCGCGCGGCATCGACGAGCCAAGGTCCTTCGTCGACGAGCGCGAACGCCTCGAGCAGCACGGCGCGCGTGCGATCGGTCGATCCATCGTCGGCGACGATCACCTCGAGCGTGACGCCCTCTTGGGAGAGGATCGAGCGGACCGTACGGACGATGTCGCGCTCCTCGTTCCACGCTGCCACGAGCACGCTGACCGACATGGGCGTCGACGGCGTTGCGTCGTGCCGAGCGCGCATGCCCGCGTGCGTGACGACGAGCTGCACCGAGAGCTCCCACGCGGTGAGCGCGAGCGCGACGTGGAGCCACGGCGTGACCGAGGGCGTGAGCCATGCCGCGAGGAGCTCGAGCGCGATCAGCGCGAGCACGGCGATCGACACGAACCGTGCGCCGAGGCGCATCTCCGCGAGCGGCAAGCGCGCGACGCGTGGGGGCGTCGATCGAGAGAGGCTGCGCACGAGCGCGTGTTCTGGGGCCAATCAGGAGTCGCGCAACTCGGAGCCGGCCTCCGACACGAAGAGCAACGAGAGCTGCGTCCCTCGCCGTGGGGGCGCCGACGCCTCGGGATCCGTCGCGTCGTCCGGCGCTGCTCGTCGTGCCTCGACCGGTGTCTCTAGGCCCAACCGAGCGCGCAGCCGCAGCATCTTCTGCGCGGAGGACTCGTCGGGCGGCGGCAGGTCTCTCTCGCCGCGCTTCGGCGCTCGCGCGGGAGGAACGGCCGCGAGCAGCTGCTTCACGAGCGAGCTCTCGCGCGAGAAGAAGCCCTCGGTGTGGAACGAGTCGGCGAGCGCGAGGTGCACGTAGTCGAGGTGGTGCCCGATCTCGTGCGCGAGCGTGCGGAGGAACGTGCGGAACGCGACGGGCTGCTCGTTCACTGCGGTGCGCATCCAGACCTCGATCTTCGCGCGGCCATCCTCCCAGCGCGTGTAGAGACCGTGCAGCTCTCCGTAGTCGCCCGTCGGTCTCACCTCGTGAACACGCACGGTGGGGATCGCGACGCACAGGGACTCGCAGATCGCGCGCGTGATCTCGCGACACGCGGCCTCCGTGTTGCGGTGGGAGGCGGTGCCCCCCGCTCCGGGCGACAGCGCAGCGCGCAGCCGTCGTACCTTCACCGCGAGTCCCGACAGGGCGGCCTCCGGCAAGACGATCTCCTTCACGCGATCGCTCGCGAGGTAAATGCGCTTGTTCTTCGCCGACAGCGAGTCGAAGTAGGGGAACGGCACGGGACCTCAAGCGTACTGCGCGAGCGCCGCTTCGACGTTGCGGACGTAGCTCTCGCCGAAGAGCACGACGTGCGCGAGCAGCGGCAGGAGCTGGTAGAGGAGCACGCGTCGCTCGCGTCCGTCGGCTCGGGGCCAGACCTCGTCGTACGCGGCGAACACGCGCGACGAGAAGCCGCCGAAGAGCTGCATCATCGCGAGGTCGATCTCGCGATGCCCTGCGAACACGGCGTGATCGAAGATCACGGGCCGTCCCGATGCGTCCACCGACGCGTTGCCCGACCAGAGGTCACCGTGGAGACGCGCGGCCCGCTCGGGTGGACCGACGAGCTCGGGCAGGCGTGCGATCACACGCTCCATGCCGCGCCTCATCCGCGTCGTCGCGATGCCGCGCTTCTCCGCGCGCGAGAGGAGCGGGAGCAGGCGACGCTCTGCGTAGAAGCTCGACCAGTCGTTCGTCGGTGTGTTGTCGAGTCGGATCGTCGCGAGATCGGTGGCCCGGACGTACCCATGAGAGGCATCGGCGGGCAGCGACGCATGGAGCTGCGCGAGCCCGCGTCCCAGCGCTTCGTCGCTCTCGCGGGTCCTCGCGCCGGGCTCGAACGCGGAGAGCACCAGCGCGTGCGGCGACTGGATCACGGCCATCACTTCGGGGACGAGGAGCAGCGAGCCCACACCCGAAGTCAGCCCCCGACGAAGCCACTCGAGCCCATCGGCCTCGATCGCGAACGTCTCGGCGTCGGCGTCCGCGCGTGTCTTCACGAAGATGCGGCGCCCGTCCGACAGCGAGGCCACGGTGCACGTGTTGATCGAGCCTCCGTGCGCGCCCGCGTGTCGAACGATCGACGCTCCGAGCGCGCTCTCGATCGCGCGTGCGAGCGCCGCGTCCATCGCGATCACTTCGTGCGGATCTGGGCCAAGAGGCCCTTCGCGGCGCGCTCGCAGATGTCGAAGACCTCTTCGAATTGCCCCGTGTAGTACGGGTCGGGGACCTCACGGCCGGCCTGGCGATCGGCGCCTTCTTCGTAGTCGCGGAACAGCGTGATCTTCGCGCGGTGCGCCTCGTTCTTCGCGAGCCGACGCAGGTTCGTGGCGTTGCTCGCGTCCATCACGATCAAGTGATCGAAACGATCGAAGTCCTCGGGCACGACCTGCCGCGCGAGGTGTGTGATCGGCGCGCCTCGTCGTGCGGCCGTCGCGCGGGTCGGCGGATGCGCGGGCTCGCCCGCGTGCCAGTCGCCGGTGCCGGCGCTGTCGATCTCGAAGCGATGCGAGAGCCCCTCGTCGCGCACGAGCTTCGCGAACACGGCCTCCGCGGTGGGCGAACGACAGATGTTGCCGAGGCACACGAAGAGCACGCGCGTCTTGTCGCTCATCCGATCACTCCTCGGGTCACTCGGTGACGATGACGCGCGAGCCGCGGAAGCCCGTGCCTCGCTCCGTCGAGACGCCGTGCCAGCCCTCGGGCACCTCGGGCCACGTGTGCTGAAAGACCCAGTGCGCGTCGCGCGGCGCGATGTTCACGCAGCCGTGCGATCGCACGATGCCGTACTGCGAGTGCCAGAACGCGGCGTGGAGGGCGATCGATCCCTCGAAGTACTGCGTCCACGGAACGTCCTCGATGCGGTAGCGGTCGTCGCCGAGGTCCGATCCGGGATCGGCCATCGTGTCGCTGATGAGCTTGCGGCGGATGGTGTACTCGCCGACGGGCGTGGCGTGGCCCTCTTGGCCGCTCGAGATGATCGTCGCGTAGATGGGCTCGCGGCCGCGGTAGACGACGAGCGTCTGTGCGCTGAGATCCACGTGCACCCAGGGCTCGTCGTCGTCGATGCCGCGCGGGGGATCCCGTCGCTCCGCGATCGCGAGGTACCAGTCGCGCAGGTACCGCTCCTCGCCGTTGGCGGCGGTGATCACGTGGTAGGCCTGATCGCCGATGCGCTCGCGACGCACCCACGGGACGCGCGCGAGGCGCTCGTAGGGCTCGAGGCTCTCGTCGTCCACCATGCGCGAGGCCTCCCCGCGCACCTCGCGCATCATCGGGCGCGCGGTGCGGATCGCCCACGCGAGCGGGAGCTGCAGGGTCTGGCCGCGCTCGTCGGCGACGCCGAGCTCCACGCCGGTGAATTGCGCGCCCGTGCGCTCCTCGAGCTGCGCTTCCTTCACGTACGTGCCGCGCACCGTGCGCACGAAGCGTCGACGGGATCGCACCTCGGTGCCGTTGCTCGCGAGGAAGAAGCCGTGATCGAGGAAGCGCGCGACCTCGCGCGGCGCGGGCGGCTCGCCCGGGAGGTTGCCTGCACGCAGGCGCTCGGCGGCGCGCTCCTGCCCATCGCGGAGGAACTGCACGTAGCGCAGCGCGTGCGCTTCGGCGGCGCGCTGATCCTCACGTGAGGGCAGCTGGTACCACTCGGGCACCTGCGGCTCCTTCACGAACAGGTAGCGGTAGGGGAGGTGGCTCGTGAGGTCGGGCCCCAGCGCGACCTGCTCGTCGGTGGGCGCCGTGTCGCTCACCTCGATGCCTTGCCCGGCGCACGCGAAGCCGCGCGGGTGGATGCGGTACCAGCCGCTTCGACATCCCGGCGCTTGCACGGGCTCGCGCTGGAGCCGGACGTGACCGCCGAGGCGCAGCCAGCCGAGGATCGTCGACTCGCTGTCGGCTTCTGCCCGCACCGTGAGCTGCGTGCCGGTGACGAGGCCGTGGAGCGGCCACTCGCGATCCAGCATCGCCGCGTGCTCGGCCGCACGCGCCAGGCGCTCCTCCTCGGTGCTCGGCTCGGGAGGCGGTCGATCGTCCTCGGGCTCGATCGCCTCGCGGTGCGCCGTGCCCGTGCCGCCCGAGATCGTCGACAGACCCCACACGAGGCCTCCGACGACGAGCAACAGCGCAGCGAGGATCGCGACGTTCTTCACCATGAGCGGCCCGGATCTAGCGCAATTCTGCGAGGCGCCACGAGCGGCCCGCGCGAGGCCTGCGAACGCGTGTGACGTCGGGGTCGATTCCTGCGCGTGGCGCGCATATGCTGCCGCGAATCTCACTCGAGATGGAGGACTGCGTGGACGTGTTGATCGGCCCCGACGTGTTCGTGAATGCTTCCGTTGCCCCGGGCTTGCCGCCGGAGCAGGTCGCGCGCCGCGTGCTCGGTCCCGGGAAGAAGAAGCCGAAGACCACGACGTGGGTGCTGCGTTGGGTCGAGCTCCTCCTGAGCAAGACGCCAGGCTTCAAGGCCGAGAGCGTCAAGGCGCAGGTCGACCTCATCAAGGGTCTCGTGGAGGTCGTGGAGACCAAGACCGAGGAGAACGACTGGACCAAGGGCCTCGTCGCGTCGGCGAAGGCTGCGGGCCTGAAGCGCGTCATGACGGATCACCCCGACCTCGCGGACAAGACCGAGGTCGATGGCATCCAGTTCCTCTCGACCGAGGCATGGCTGCTCGAGGCCACGACGCCGCCGCCTCCTCCTCCGCCGAAGAAGAAGTGATCGTCGTGGTCGAGGCCCCCACGAACGAGACGCCCACGAACGTCGCGCCCCGCGCGGCGAGCACGCGCATGCGTCGCATCTCCGGGCGTCCGTTCGCCATCGGCTTCGGCCTCTTCCTCGTGATCGGCACCATCGTCTTCACCTACCTCGCGCGCCAGGCGCAGATCTCGCGCGAGTCTGCGTTCGACAGGATGCAGGAGGAAGGCGTCGTTCCGAGCGGCCGGTGAGCGCGTGAAGGCGTTCACGTTGTCGCGGCAGACGGGCCACGAGCGCCCCGTCGTGATCGAGGTGCCCCACGCTGGGCTCGCGATCCCCGACGACGTCCGCGCGCAACTCCGCGTGAGCCGCGCCGACGTGATGCGCGACGCCGATCTGTTCGTCGATCGCCTGTATGCGAGCGCCACGACGCACGGTTGCTCGCTGCTCGTGTCGCACGTGTCGCGCTACGTCGTCGATCTCAACCGCGCCGAGGACGACATCGATCGCGACGTTGTGCCCGATCACCCCCGGCCTCGACCCACGCAGAGTCGCGGCGTCGTGTGGCGGACGACGACGACCGGCGAGCCGGCGCTCGTCGCCCCGCTTCCGCACGCGCAGCTCGAGTCACGCCTGGCGCGCTACCACCGGCCCTACCACGCGGCGCTCGAGGCCGAGGTGGATCGCAAGCGTCGGCTCTTCGGGACGGTGCTGATCCTCTGCGCGCACTCGATGCCGTCGGTCACACGGCCCGGCGCGCCGCGTCGTGCCGATGTGGTGCCGGGCAGCCGCGGCGGCAGCACCACGAGCCCGCGCGTGCTCGACGTGATCGACGCGGGCTTTCGCGGCGCAGGGCTCAGCGTGCGGCACGACGATCCCTACAAGGGCGGCTTCACGACACAGAAGTTCGGTCGACCGCACGACGGCGTGCACGCGGTGCAGATCGAGCTCAACCGGGCGCTCTACGTGAACGAGCGCACCTCGGAGCCGGACGACGACGGCTTCGCGCGGCTCACCGACACCCTCGACGCGCTGCTCGTGCAGCTCGCGCGCCTCGATCTCCGCTGAGCGCGGCTAACGAACCGCTTCGAGCGCGTCGAGCTCGCCGGAGCGGACCTCCAGGCGGTAGCGGCTGTTCGCGGTCTGGATGTAGTAGATGTCCTTGCCGCAGACCTTGAACACGCGCTTGACCGGGGTGGTCACGTACTCGTGCAGGCCGTCGGGGAACTCGATGACGAGGACCGCACCCTTGCGTGGTGCGCGCAGTAGACGACCGACGACGGCGCGGCCCACCACGTTGGCGCCGCCCCGGCTGCCGGTGGGGCGAGACATCTTTCGCAAGACGACGTCCACGAGCCCGAACGCTAGCACGCACCTTCTGGTGGTGGAAGAAGGAGTTAGTCGGCGGCCGGGTCGAGGGTGAGGCGGAACGAGACGACGAGGCGGCGCGGGCGGAGCGAGCTCGTGACGTTCCCCAACGATTCCGCGGTGCAGGCCAGGAGCGCCGCGTCGTCGGTCCGCGTGGTGTCGGCGGGGAACGTGTCGCGCGCGCGGATCGTCGGGGCGGCCTCGCCCTCGAAGTCGAGGACGATGTCGGCCTGGCCCAGCGGCGGCGGAGCGCCACACCGCTCGACGGTGCGGAGCGCGTCCCAGACGGCGTCCTCGAGCGGCTCGTCGCGCGGGCAGGGGAAGGGCCCCTCGCGTTGCGGGACACCCTCGCAGCGGAGGTAGGCGACTCGGCCACGCCGGACCGCGACGCGAGCTGCGGTCGGTACGCCGGGCGTGCCGGACCCGGCCGCCACGTGTGGAGTCTCTTCCGTGGGCTCTTCGATAGGCACTTCCGCAGGCTCTTCGACAGGCTGGGCGCTGACGGTCACGTCCCCGGCATCCAGGTCGGGCTCGGGCTGCGTTGCGTCCTCCAGTCGATCGCTCGCCGGACGGTCCGCCGCGGTCTGCTCGACCACCGTCGCAGCCTCGGGCCTCTCGAGGACCTCGGGCCTGGCCACCGCCATGTCGCTCTCGGGCGCGGAGGTCGCGGCATCGGCGTCGACGCTCCGGTCGCGCTCCATGCCCCAGTACGCGATCCCCAGGCCGAGGGCCCCGCCGACGATGACGGCCACCGCGACGCGCGGCCACGGGAACAGATCTTCTTCGGCGCCCGGGATGCGAACGACGCTCACGAGGCGCCTACATATCGCCGATCGCGGGCCCGTCCACGCCCGGCTCCCACGGACCTCAGGAGAGAATTGACCGCGCCGCCTCGCTGCCCGTACTCTGCTGACGCTCACACCAACGAGAGAGGGTGGATGCTCCGCGTCAGGTTCTGGGGAGTCAGGGGCAGCATTCCGACGCCGGGCCCATCCACGGTGGGCATCGGAGGGAACACGAGCTGCGTCGAGATGCGCGCGGGTGAGCACCTCCTCATCTTCGACGGGGGCACCGGGCTGCGTCTCTTGGGCGACTCGATCCTCAAGGAGATGCCGCGCACCGTGCATCTCTTCTTCAGCCACGTGCACTGGGATCACATCCAAGGCTTCCCGTTCTTCGCGCCCGCGTTCGTGAAGGGGAACAGGATCCACATGTACGGCGGCGCGAACATCGTGGGCACCGTCGAGACGGCGCTCGCGGGGCAGATGGAGACGCCGAACTTTCCGGTGCATCTCCGCGAGCTGCCTGCCGCGCTGAGCTTCAACGACCTCCACGAGGGTGAGGTCGTCGAGCTCGAGGGTGGCGTGCGCATCACCAACGCCGCGGGCACGCACCCTGGCGGCGTGTTCGCCTACCGCGTCGAGGTCGGTGGGCGCTCGGTCGTGTACGCGACCGACACCGAGCACGGTGCGGCGCCCGACCCGCGACTCGTCGCGCTCTGCAAGGACGCCGACATCGTGATCTACGACACGATGTACACGCCCGAAGAGTACGAGGGAAAGACGGGCATCTCGAAGATCGGGTGGGGCCACTCCCACTTCGTCGCGGGCGTCGAGCTGATGAAGGCGTCGAACGCCAAGCGCTACATCCTCTTCCACCACGACCCGACGCAGGACGACGCGGCCGTGCGAGAGAAGGAGCGCCGCACGCGCGAGCTCTTCCCCGAGTCCGAGTGCGCCTACGAGGGCATGGTCATCGAGCTGCCGCCGGTCGTGTAGCGCGACCCGCGTCGGCTCACTGGCGCGAAGGCGGGATCGACTGCGGCGTGACCTGCGCCGCGAGGCGATCGAGCAGATCGGCGAGGCGGAAGCCCGGACCCTGTCGCCACTCGCCGTTCCACATCCCGATGCGTCGCGTGAACGGCTCGCCGAGCTGGAGCTGCACCTCGAGCGCCGGACGCGGCTCGTCAGGCAGGCCTTCGCGTCGCAGCGCCCGGAGGAGCCACGCGCCCGAGAAGCGGAGCGACTCGAGCAGCGCTTGCATGTGCATGGGCGAGAGCGACGTGCGCCGCGTGGACGGGACCGCAGCGCCCGCAGGGCGCACCACGACGATGCGATCGCCGTTGCCGAAGATCTCCATGCGCATCGAGCCGTGGATGGGTGAGTCGTACGCGGTCCACGACAGCACGAAGTTCCCGCGTCGATCGGGCTGCTGGATCATCTGATCGAGCGCCGACACGAAGGGCAGGTGCACCGCAGGTGTCTGCGCACCCGTGCGGAACGCGAGCCACTCCTGCGCGAACTGGAGCGCCGTCGCAGCGTGGGGGAGGTCGCTCTGGAGCGCGATGACCGCGGGGAGCGAGGTGGGACCGAGCAGCTCGAGCGCGTCGAGCGCGCGCCAGCCCATCACGGCCTCGCTTCCGTGCGAGAGGATGCGGGCCACGCGTCGTGCGGCGAACCGTGCGCCGCCGGGACCGAGCGCGCGCAGGCGCTCGACGAGCGAGGGATCCCCGCTGACCAGCAGCGCATCGAGCTCGCTCTCGAGGCGCGCATCGATGCCTGCTTCCTCGAGCGAGCGCGCACGCGTGACGACGAGCTCGCCCCTGCCGCTCGAGGCCGATGCGGCATCGGGCGAGTGCCACGCGCGCATGCCTGCAGCGCCGCGCACCGGGTCGTACGCGAAGACGATCGGGAACACGCCCGCGCCCCGACGATCGAAGGCGAACGAGAGATCGAGGCCCGTCGTCACGTAGCCCGAAGGCGGCACGCGCGTGAACGCCTCGGGCGGATGGAGCACGTTCACGTCGCCGAACGACACGCGGATCCACGGACGGTCGTGCTTGGGCGGCGAGACGCGGAGCGAGCGTGGGTAGCGCGGCGTGAAGCCGAAGACCCAGACGGGCGTGGGCGAGCGGTTCTCGCAGATCAGCTCCACCACGAGCGTGCTGCCCGACTCGACCGGGCCCTTGGGCGTGCGGATTCCGAAGCGCACTCCGGAGATCCCGCCGCCCCACACGACACCATCATCAATCATCGCGGCGGGATCGTAGTGGATCGCGGGACGCTCGTGCGAGGGCCTTCGTCACGCGCGCGGAACGCTTCTTCACGGGCCGTCTCGAGCCACGCGTCCACGATGGTCGTGTGCGTGTCTCGGCCCCGCGGGTGATCGTCTTCCTCTCCGTCCTCGGCACTGTGAGCGCGCTGCTCCATGGCTACGCGTGGCTGCGTGTGGGCGCCGATCCCATGTGGCCCGCGCCGATCGGCACGGTGCTCACGCTGCTGTTCGCGACGCTCTCGATCGCGCTCCCGCTCGCCATGATCGGGACACGCGCGCTCGAGTCTCGCGTCGCAGTGCCGCTCGCGTGGGGCGCGTACGTGTGGCTCGGCACGCTGTTCTATCTGGATGTCGCGCTGCTCGCGCTCGATGGCACGCGGCTCGTCTTCGAGAACGTCGCGCACGCGAGCGCCCTGGCGCCGTGGGTGAACGAAGGGTCGGCGGGCGCGCGTGCGCTCGCAGCCGCCGCGGTGGCCCTCACGCTCGGGCTCGTGACGTGGGGCGTCACGCGTGGCCTCGCGGCGCCCGACATCCGCCGCGTGCACGTGAAGATCGCGGGGCTTCCTCCGAGCTTCGAGGGGTTTCGCATCGTGCAGCTCACCGACGTGCACGTGGGGCCGCTCATCCGCCGCCGGTTCGTGGAGTCGCTCGTCGAGCGCGTGCACGGCCTCGAGCCCGACCTGATCGCGATCACGGGCGACCTCGTCGATGGCAGCGTGAGCGAGCTCGCGAGCGAGGTCGCGCCGCTCGCGGAGCTGAAGGCGCCGCACGGCGTGCGCTTCGTGACCGGCAACCACGAGCTCTTCAGCGGCGTCGATGCGTGGGTCGCCCACCTCGAGACGCTGGGCCTCGACGTGCTGCGCAACCGACACGTCGTGATCGAGAAGAACGGACAGTCGATCGTCCTCGCGGGCATCGACGACGCGCACAGTCCGCGCTTCGGAGGCGTCTCGGATCTCGCGGCGGCGCTGCGTGATCGTCCCCCCGGTCCCGTCGTGCTGCTCGCGCACCAGCCGCGCGGGATCGATGTCGCGTCACGGGCGGGCGTGGCGCTCCAGATCTCGGGGCACACCCATGGCGGCCAGATGCAGCCGTTCGGTGCGCTCGTGCGCCTCGAGCAGCCGTTCCTCAGCGGCCTCCATCGTGTGGGCGACGCGCAGCTCTGGGTGAGCGAAGGGACCGGTACGTGGGGACCGCCGCTGCGCATCGGCACACGCTCGGAGATCTCGGTCATCGAGCTCCACGCGGCCTGAGCCGCGCCGTTTCGTGCGATGGTCGCGGGCATGAGCGATCGCATCGATCTCCAGGTCCACGATCACGTCGCGCGCATCCGCCTCACGCGCGCGGCCAAGCGCAACGCCTTCGATCTCGCCATGCTGCGGCAGCTCGCCGAGGCGTACACCGTGGCGGACGCCGATCCGGAGGTGCGCGTGTTGCTCGTCGAGCCCGAGGGTGATCACTTCACCGCGGGCCTCGATCTCGGCGAGGTGGGCCCCGCGGTCGCGAGCGGCGCAGCGCTGTTTCCCGAAGAGCTCGTCGATCCTCTGGGTCTGCGAGGACGTGTGCGCAGCAAGCCCGTGGTGGTCGCCGTGCGTGGTCACTGCCTGACGATCGGCATCGAGCTCTGCCTCGCCTCGGACATCATCGTGGCCGCGAGCGACACGCGCTTCGGACAGATCGAGATCCTGCGCGGCATCTTCCCCTTCGGCGGCGCGACGATGCGCATGCCCTCGCGCTTCGGATGGCACAACGCGATGCGGTGGCTCCTCACCGGCGAGACGTTCGACGCGAACGAAGCCCACCGCATCGGTCTCGTGTCGGAGATCACCGCGCCTGCTGAGGTGTGCGCGCGTGGGGCAGCGATCGCCGCATCGGTCGCGAAGGCCGCGCCGCTCGGTGTGCGTGCGAGCCTCGAGAGCGCGCGTCTCTCCGAGCGTGAGGGCGAGGCCGCGGCGAACGCGCTCTTGCTCGAGCAGGCGCGCGCGTTGATGTCCTCCGAGGATGCAGCCGAGGGCCTCGCGAGCTTCCTCGAGCGACGCGCGGGCGTGTTCAAGGGACGATGAGCGTCTCAGGACCAGCTCACACGCGAGCGTGACAAGCAGCGCACTTCGTCGCGAAGCCGAGGACCTCGAAGCCGCAGCTCGGGCACGGCTTGCGGCGGAACGACTGGATCTCGCGTGGCGTGAGCGAGACCGTCTCTCGAGCTTCACACGGACAGCGCCCGCCGACGACCGCCGCGCTGCAGCTCGCGCAGCGCGCCTCGAGGATCTGCGTGCGCGGCGGAAGTTCAGGCTGGGTGAGGAGCCAGGCGTGCAGCTGCGCTGCGGCTCCGAAACGACCGTGCGTCATCGCGCGCTCGACGAGCGCGAGCGCCTCGCCGCGACGACCGAGCATCGCGAGGATGCGGGCCTTCGAGTGCCACGCCCACGCGAAGGTCGGCTCGAGCGCGAGGCACTCGTCGAGCATCTCGAGGGCCTCGTCGTAGCGGCCGACCTCGGCGAGGCGCGAGCCCGCGGAGTTGAGGAGGGTGGGGCGTCGTGTCGCGGGCGCGTGCTTCACCATCGAGCGCAGCGCGGTGCGGTACGTGAGCGGATTGCGCGTGACCTCGGTGAGACGTGCGAGCGCCGAGGCGGCGCGCCAGTGGTTCGGATCGAGCCCGTCGAGCGCCGCCGCGCCTTCCTTGTAGCGACGCGCCAGCATCAGCACATCCGCGCGCAGCGCACGTGACTCGAGGTGCCCCGGCGCCATCGTCAGCGCGCGCTCGAGGATCGAGAGCGACAGCGCGACCGCGTCGGGCTCGTAGTCGTCGCCGCTGAGGTAGCCGAGCTTGTAGGCGATCTCCGCGAGCAGGCACCACGGCTCCGCCTCGTGCTGCGTGGCGGGCAGCGACTCGTGGATCAACACGGCCGCGTCGAGGAGCGCCTCGTCGTCGGCGGTCGTCGTTTCGACGAGGTGACGCGCATCGGCGAGGAGCGCGCGCGCTTCGTTCGCGGCGACGGGACGCGCGGTGAGGGGATCGAGCAAGTGCCGGATGTCGTGACGAGACACGCGAGGCCTCTACGCGGCGATCGATCCGAACCTTCCGCGACTCAGCGGAAGACCACGACGCGTCCCGTACCGCGCATGCCCACGACGAGGTGATCGGCGGCCACGTCCATCCCGATCGGCTCCTCGGTCGCCAGCGTCGCGAAGCGCTCGATCTCGACGCCCGTGTACGCATCGAAACGAAGGATCTCGCGCGCGTCGCGGCTGGCGATCCAGAGCGAGCCGTCGGAGGTGAACGCCAGGTTCTCGGGCGCCATGAAGGCCGCGCCCGTCGGCGTGATCTGCGTGAGGAGCGCACCCGTCGTCCCGTCGAAGCGCATGACCACCGAGTTGATGCGCGCGGCCACGTACAGGTTGCCGTCGGGGCCGAACGAGATGCCCTCGGGGCTCGCGAGCAGCGGGTGCGTGGCGAACTCGCCGAGCGCGGTGCCGTCTGCCGCGAAGCGCACGACGTTCCCGGTGTTGCGGTTCGAGACGTAGAGGCGTCCGTCGGGGCCGAAGCGCGGGGTGTTGGGCCCATCGAGCGTGGTGCTCGCGAAGACGTCGACGAACACACCGCTCGAGGCCACGAAGCGCAGCACGCTGTCGGTGGTGCGATCCGTGACGTACATCCGATCGCCGGGGCCGAACTCGACGCCCTGGAAGTCACCCGTCGGTCGCGTCGCGAAGTCGGTCACTGTGCCCGAGCCCTGTGCGACGCGGTACACGTGGTTCGCGAGCGCGACGTAGACGGAGCAGTCGGGCCCGATGCGCACGCCCTCGGGGAGCACGCCGGGCAACGTCGCGCCCTCGATGGGAAGGCCCAGAAAGTCCGGGCACGAGAGGCTCGTGAGGAAGCCGCCGTCTGCTGCTGCGTCGGCGGTCGCGTGCGCGTCCGATCCCACGAATGCGTCCTCCGTCGGCGCGTCGTCGGTGAGTGCTGCGTCGTCCGTCATGGAGGCATCCACGTGCACGGCGGCGTCTTCCTCCGCCGGCGCGTCCTCGGTGGAGCGAGCGTCGTCGGGCGTGCGCGCGTCGAGCGACGGCGCATCCAGGCCCGCGTCGAGGGGCAGCGCGGCGTCGAGGCTCTCGGTGGGACCGCAGCCGAGCGCGAGCGCGGCGAGGATCGGGAGCAGGACGGGGAGACGTCGCATCGCCGCATGATGCAACGATCGTCGGCTCGATCCGCTCGAAAAGTCGGCGCGAATCCCCCCCGCGAAGGCACCTGCAGCGCCTGAGCGTCCACCCCCGTGGTCGCTCTCGTCGCGTCGGTGGAAGCCGCCCCCGAGAATTGAACTCGGGACCTACGGTTTACGAAACCGTTGCTCTACCCCTGAGCTAGGGCGGCGTGTCAGTCCGTTCCGCTCGTCACCGCTCGCGCGGTCCCGGTCGAAACAGGGCGCGTGAGCTACCTCGGCCCATCGCGATCGTCAAGGCCGGAGACGCGTGCCGCGGTACGTTCTGACCATGCTCGTCGACCTGCGCTCCGACACCGTGACCCGACCCACCGAGGCGATGCGCCGCGCGATGGCCGCCGCCGAGGTGGGCGACGACATCTACCGGGAGGATCCGACCGTGCGACGCCTCGAGGAGCGCGTCGCCGAGATCCTCGGCAAGGAGGCCGCGCTGTTCGTTCCGAGCGGGACGATGGCGAACCAGATCGCGTTGCAGATCCACTGCGGGCCGGGCGATCAGGTGATCGTGGGCGAGCACGCGCACCTCGTGCTGTACGAGTCGGGCGCGATGGGCGCGGCTGGCGTGCAGCACGCGATCGCAGGCCGTGGAGGCTTCTTCACGCCAGCGGAGCTCGAGCTCGCGATCACCTCGGCGTACTGGGAGCCGCGCACGCGGCTCGTCGCGATCGAGAACACGCACAACCGCGCGGGCGGTCGCGTGTGGTCGATCGACGACGCGCGCGCTGTGCGTGATGCAGCGCGTGCGCGATCGCTGAGCACACACGTGGATGGCGCGCGCGTGTGGCACGCGGCGATCGCGTGCGGCGCGAGCGAAGCCGCGATCGTGGAGGGCTTCGATACGGTCGCGGCGTGCTTCTCGAAGGGCCTGGGCGCGCCGGTGGGCAGCGCGATCGCGGGCTCGCGCGAGGCGATCGGCGAGGCGCTCCGGATCCGCAAGCGGTCGGGGGGCGCGATGCGACAGGCAGGCATCGTGGCGGCCGGCGCGCTCTTCGCGCTCGATCACCACCGCACGCGCCTCGCGGACGATCACGAGAATGCACGATCGCTCGCGCGTGGGCTCGAGGCCGCGGGCGCGCAGACCATCGCGCCGGAGACGAACATCGTGCTCTTCACCCCCCGCGCCGGGCTCACGCCGGGCGTGGTGTGCGAGCGCGCTGCGCAGCACGGCGTGCTCGTGTCGCCCTTCGGTCCCACGCAGATCCGCGCGGTGACCCACCTCGATGTCGACGCAGCGGCGATCGCGCGCGCGCTCCAGGTGCTCGCGACGATCTGACGACGGCCTCGGACGGAAACGAAAACGAGCGCGCCACGTGCGTGGTGCGCTCGCTCCGGTGGGAGGATCGTGAGGCTCAGAGCTCTTCGGGCTCGTCCTCGACGAAGCCGACCTCTTCGCCTTCTTCCTCGTCGTCGTCGTCGTCCTCGGGCTCGTCGTCCTCTTCGTCGTCGGCGTCGGCGGGGGCGTACTTGATCTCGATGCCGGCCTCCGCCATGTGGCCTTCGAGCAGCTCCATGAGCTCGTCGACCTCGTCGCCCGACCACTCGTCGAGGATCTCGGAGATGAAGTCGCTGAAGTCGACGCTGTCGATCCGACGCTCGATCTCTTCGATCTGCTCGTCGTTGAACGCGGCGAGCACGTCCTCACGGAGTGAGTCGCTGTCGCCTTCGTCGATGGAGTCCTGCGCGGACGTCCGGATCTGCTTTACGGCGCGCTTGTCGAGAAAGAGTTCCATGCGCGGTCCTTGGGAGAAACGAGCCGCGAACGCTGTTCGCGGCGGAGGTCTTCGGGGACGAGAACGCGCCGCTCGTGCGCGTTTCGGGGTGTGGTCTCTCGTGCGATCGACCACGAGCGGGGCCGAATGGCGCGGTACTATAGAAAGGGCACTTTGCGTGTCAACAACCGTTCGCGCTGTCGCGCGCCTTCGTGCGTGACGCGCGAGGGCGTGCCGAGGCGAGGCAGATGGTGACGTGGTGTGGATCCAGCGGCGCGCGGTTCTCGGTGGCGATCGCGATCGCTGCGTTCGCAACGACGAACGCGGCGATCGCACGTGCGGACGATGTCACGGCCGAGGAGACCGAGGAGACGGGCCTCGCGCTCCCGCCGCCCCCCGACCGCGGACCGTCCTGGTGGGAGCTCGAGGTCGGGGCGCTCGCCGTCGTGCCGATCGAGCGATCGGCGATCTGTCCGGCGAACCGCGACTGCGTGATGAACGCCGGCGTGGGTCTGGCCACCCGGCTCACGCGCCGCAGCCCCGACGGCGTGGGCTGGGGCCTCGCCTACGATCTGTGGGTGCTCGACAGCGCGAGCCTCTACGAGGTCGCGCTCCTCCACTCGCTGCGGGGACACCTCCGCTACGTGCTCGACTCGAGCTCGCGCGTGCAGCCGTGGATCGGCGCGTCGGTCGGCCTGCTGCTGTTCGGCGATGCATCGAGCGTGTCGACGGGCGGTGGCGTCGTGACCGGAGGTGCGGGCGTGCAGGTCGAGCTCTCGAGCGAGTTCGCCGTCTTCGCCAGCGCGGAGGCGTGGCTCTTCGCGACCGCGCCGTTCAGCACGCGCGACGGCACCACGCGCGCGGATCCGTTCGGCGTCAACCTCGTGCTCGAGGTGGCGCTCGGGGTGATGGTGCGCTTCGGCGCCGTGGAGCGACTCTGACGCGTTGCGTAGCGCTCGTTTGCCGGCGCAGAGAACCGCGACAGCAGTCTTGACGGCGCAACGTCGGGCGGGTTCTCCTTCGGCGCACGCATGAACTGCAAGAACTGCGGGCGCGCCAACCCGCACGGCAGCCTGTACTGCCAGGACTGTGGTCACCGGCTCGGGGATTGGGTGCCGGCGGAGCGACCGAACGCTCTCCCCACCCCACCGACCGGGATCGCTCGCGGGGGCGCGCCCCAGCCATCCGCTCCGCTCGCTCCCGCTGCCCCGTTCGCCGCCGCCGCACCGTTCGCCGTCTCCGCACCGGTCGCCTTCTCCGCACCGGTCGCACAGCCCGTCCAGCCGCAGTCCCCGCTCGCTCCTCAGCTTCTTGCACAGCTCGCTTCAGCCCCTCAATCGCTCGCAGCGCCCTCCCCAGCCGGCGTGGCCCCACCGATGATCACTTGCCCTCGCTGCAACACGCCGAACCCGCCGCACATGCGGTTCTGCAACAACTGCGGCTTCCAGCTCGGCGCCGTGCAGGCCGGCGCGCCTTCGCCGCAGGTGGTGGCTGCTTCGCCGTACGGTGCGCAGCCCGCGCCCGTGTGCTGGCGTTGTCGTTCGCTCGGCGAGAGCGGCGCTGACTTCTGCAAGTTCTGCGGCGCGCGGTACGCCGATGGCGCCGCACAACAGCCACCCGCGTCGAACGTCGCCGCTGCGGTCGCGGGCTACGGACAGCAGCACCAAGCGTCGATGCAGCAGGCGCCGATGCAGCAGGCTCCGATGCAGCAGGCGCCGATGCAGCAGGCGCCGATGCAACAGGCGCCGATGCAGCAGGCGCCGATGCAGCAGGCGCCGATGCAGCAGGCGCCGCAGCCGGCGCTCCCCACGGCCCACGTCGACTCGGGCCCCGCCGCCGTCGTGAATGGTCAGCGCGCGATGCACGGAACGCTCGTCGCGATCCTCAAGGACGGAACCGACGGTCGCGCGTACCCCATCGTCGACGATCCCACGGACGTGGGTCGCACCGAGGGTCACGTCGTCCTCGCCGACGATCCTTACCTCTCGCCTCGACACGTGCGCCTGGTGCCTCGCGCCGAGGGCCTGCTCGTGCGCGACCTCGACAGCATCAACGGCGTGTACGTGCGCTTGCGCGAGCCCGTCGAGCTCAACGACGGCGACATGCTGTTGCTCGGGCAGCAGCTGATGCGCTTCGAGGTGTTGCCCGAGACCGAGCTCCCGCTCGGGCCTGCCATGCACCGCGGCGTGCTCGTCTTCGGCACGCCCGAGGTCGCGCGCCTCGCGCGGCTCGTGCAGTACACGACCGAAGGCGTGGGACGCGACGTGCACTACATCTACCGCGACGAGACCGTCGTGGGGCGCGAGCAGGGCGACGTCGTCTGCACCGACGACCCGTTCATGTCGCGACGCCACGCAGCGATCGCGCTCGATCGCAGCCAGCGACGCTTCGTCCTGCGCGACCTAGGCTCGTCCAATGGCACCGCGATCCGCATCCGCGGTGAGCGCATCCTCAAGGCGGGCGATCAATTCCGGGTGGGACGCCATCTCTTCCGGTACGATCGCGCCGGAGCTTCCGCATGAGCGCATCCTCCACCGTCGCAGCGCAGCGACTCGGACCCGTCGGGCCCGCGCGTGATGCGTTCTCTCGCGGTGTGTGCCGTCGGGGGGGCACGCGATGAGCGAAGCCAAGAACGGTGAGTCGGAGGCCAAGGCGCCCAGCGCGACGACGTTGACGGAAGCGGTCGTGGCCGCGCTCGCCGGACGCGAAGGCGAAGCGCCCACCAAGCCGCCTGAAGACGATTCGCCCGTGCTGTCCGCGGTCTCGATCGGCCCCGCGGTGGCCGTCGGCGCGGCCAAGACGGAGGACCCCGAGCTGTCGGTCTCCCCCGCGACCGAGGCAGACGTCGCGACCGAGGCGAGCCCCCCCGCGTCCAGCGAGGTCGCGCCCGCGCCGAGCGCGGAGAGTGCCCCTGCGAGCGAGCCCGCGAGCGAGCCTGCGAAGGAGCCGGTCGCGGAGGCCAAGCCCGAGGCCGAGGTCACCAAGCCTGCGGTCGAGGCCCCGAACGGCGTCAACGACGAGCTCACTGCGCCGCGAGGTCTCCCCGTGAACCGCGACGTGCCGTCCGGCGTCGCGATCAAGTACTTCGGTCGCACCGACGTCGGCCTGGTGCGCGAGCACAACGAGGACAACTTCCTCGTCGTCGACGTGAGCTTGAGCAAGCGCGGGATCGGTGAGGCGCCGATCGACGCGATGCTCGGCGACCGTGGGCTCGTGCTCGCGGTGTGTGATGGCATGGGTGGCGCAGCTGCCGGTGAGGTCGCGAGCCAGATGGCCGTCGACACCATCCACGAGATGATGACGAGCGCGGGTCCGCCCAAGGATCGAGACCACTTCGCCCGTCGACTCGTGCGCGCCGTCGAAGAGGCGGGCTCCCGCATCTTCTCGTCGGCCAAGCTCGATCGGTCGCGGCGCGGCATGGGCACCACGAGCACCGTGGCGGGCCTCGTCGACTCCACGCTCTTCGTGGGTCAGGTCGGCGACAGCCGCGCGTACGTCCTGCGTGGCGATCAGTTCGCCCTGATCACCAAGGATCAGTCGCTGGTCAATCAGCTGATCGAGGCGGGCCAGCTCACGGAGGAAGAGGCCGAGGCGTTCGAGCACTCGAACATCATCCTCCAGGCGCTCGGCACGACCGAAGAGGTCACCGTCGACCTGACGTTCCTCGAGCTTCGCCGCGGCGATCGTCTGCTCCTCTGCTCCGATGGCCTCTCGGGCCTCGTGCACGCGGACATGATGAAGGACGTGCTCCGCGCGTCGCGCGATCTCGTCGACGCCTCCAACCAGCTGATCGCGATGGCGAACGCGGGCGGCGGTCACGACAACATCACGGTGATCGTCGCCGAGTTCGACGGCCAGGCGCTCAAGGAGCCGGACGGCGCGGCAAAGGTCGCGTACCAGCAGTATCCGCTGCCCCCCGCGACTCCGGACAACACCGATCCCCCGCCGCCGCGACCGACCTCGGTAAAGCCGGGCGCGATGAAGCCCGGCGCCGACGTGAAGAGCCCGCCATCGCTACCGCCGGATGCGGTGGGCGGTGGGCTCGGCCGCTGGTGGGTGGTGGCGGTGCTGGTGCTGCTCGTGCTCGCGCTGCTCGGCGCGATCATGCTCTCGATGGAGCCCGCATCCGCAGACGGCGCGTCCGCTACGCGCACGACGTTGTCGCGCACGACGATCCCGACGTCGGCGACGCCGCCAGCCGCACCCGGAGTGGCGGCCGCACCCGCAATGGCGACGGCCAATGGCTTTCTGCGCTTCGACGACACGTTCGCGGGCGCTGCCCTCGAGATCGATGGCGTGCCGCAAGGCACGATCGTCGGCACGAGCATGGTGCTGGAGGTGTCGGCCGGTGAGCATCAGGTCAGCGTGCTGCGCGACGGAGCCGTGGTGGCGCGCACCGACGTGACGGTCGCCGAGGGCCACCACGCGTTCGTGGCGTTCCCGGGCGCCGACGCGCTCGCGGTGGGACGCGAGCCTCCGCCCGCGCCGGTCGGCGTGGAGCCGCCCGCGGACATGGCGCCGCTGCCCTCCGATCGTGGAGCTTCGGCGCGCGAGACCGGCGGCCGCGACCGCGAAGCGGGCGACGAAGGTCGCGTCGCGAGCGCAGACGAAGAGGAAGCGCGCGAGCGGTTCGTGCGTCGCTCCGGCGATCTGCCTCACGAGCCGCCACCGCGTCCTGCCGCGCCGTGAGCTCCTCACGCACTGGGCTCTCGGCGTGAAGATCCGACTCCACCAGACGTTCGGCGCGCATGCGGGTCGCACGCGCGACCTCGATCAGGACGTGATCACGTTCGGTCGGCTGCCGACCAGCGACGTGGCCTTCGATCCGCACGCCGATCTCGACGCGTCGGGGAGCCACGCGGAGATCCGTCGGGAAGGGGGCGTGTGGGTCCTGCGCGACGCGGGGAGCCGCAACGGGACGCTCGTCGCAGGTCGGCCCGTCCAGCGACACGAGCTCGTGGACGGAGACGAGATCGAGTTCGGCACCGGAGGCCCGCGCGTTCGCGTGGAGCTCCTCGCGGGCGCGCCCAAGCCGCAAGGCACGATGGCGGCGACGCCCATCCTCTCGCCGGCACCTCCAGCGTCCCAGCCCGTCGCGTTCGGCGCGCCGGGCACCCCCGCGCCCTCCACGCCGAAGATGTACGGACAGCAGACGCTCGACGCGGCCGTCGAGGCGGCGGCCGCGAAGGCACGCGCGGAGGCGATGTCGAACCTCGAGACGCAGCGTGCCCCCAAGGGCACGGCGCTCCTGCCGCAGAGCCAGCTGCCCGGCGCCGCGTCCTACGTCGCGCCGATGGCGCAGCAGCCCCAGGCTGCGCCGGCCGCGCCGTCGAACGACGGGACGCTGTGGATGATCGGCAGCATCATCGCGCTCTTCGTGTTCCTCGCGATGTGCCTCCTGAGCTGCATCGTCGTCGGCTACCTCTACCGCTTCTCCTGAGCCCACGCGGCCCGCCCGCCGCTTTGTTGACCGATCACGCCGTTCCCATCGATACGGCTTGCTCGGAGGCAACATGTACGATGGCTCTCGCGTCACCGACGCGGTCGAATACTGGAAGCACCGCGAGAACCTGAAGAAGGCCGTCTCCATCGTGCGAGGCCGCGCGCCCGAGCGCTTCCGCTGGCGCCGCGCGGTCGGCGGCGTCTCCGAGTCGATCGGTCAGCTGCGCGGTCGTGATCGCCTCCTCGTCGAGGAGCCGGTCCGCGAGATCGTGCTCGATCTCGACGACGCGCTCCTTCGTCGCGAGGTGGTGATCGATGCGCGACGCGCGGGCGTGGACTTCGATCGTGGCGAGGTGCTGGCGCGTTGGACGCGTCGCGACCTCGAGCGCTTCGCGAGCGAGACGGGCACCGACCTCTCACGCCTCGGCAAGCACATGCGCTTGCCGAACGCCGCGGAGCAGTACGTCGACACCGCGGGCACCATCGTCATCGCGCGCGCGCTCGCGGATCACTTCCGCAACCGATCGCAGCACCTGATGCTCCAGGTCCCGGACCCCGACGGCCCCGACAAGCTGATGCTCCACCACAAGATCATGCTCGACCGCGCCGATCGCGATCGCGCCGAGTCGCATCGCTGGCTGGGCCTCGCGAAGAAGCTCTCGGGCTGAGCCGCGGCGGTCCCTCGACCCCAACGAGCTCAGCGCATCAGGGTGACGGTGCCGAGCGTGCCGTCGGGGATGCCCTGCGACTGCGTGCCGATCACCACGCCGGTGACCACGCCGCCCGCGACGACGACCCCGATCAACGTCCAGAACCACCATTCCTCCGCGACGTTCACGCCACCGCCTTGGTCGGGTGTGCGCCCGTCGATCGGATCCACCGCTGGCAGATCGGCGGCGACGGTCGGGAGCTCCGCGGGGATGCGCAGCGAGAGCGGCTCGGCCTCCGTGCCTGCGTGCGCGAGCTCGGTGCCCGAGGGTGCCGTGGCGAGCAGGTGATAGGCGACATCGACCGCCTGATCCGAGGCGCCCACGACGGGGATACGCGCAGCGTACGTGCCATCGGGACGACGGTTCATGACGACGCGCGACCAGCCCGCGTCGTTGCCGTGTCGGTACACGAGTCGTACTTCGCCCACCGCGTCGGCGTTGCTCGCGAGCGAGACCTCGATGCTGGGCGACTCGCGGCGCGTGAGCGCGGGCGGGCGGTGCGTGATGCGCACCTCGACGGGCGCTGGGTGCGCCTCTCTCGCGCGAGCGAAGGCCGAGATCACCGGGGGGCTCGCGTCCGCGTCGCTCAGGCGATGGCCGGGATCGCGCGCGTAGAGCGTCGCGAGCGTGCGCTGCGCGTCGTCGGTGGCGCGGCTCGCGATCTGTGCCGTCGCGAGCAGCTCGAGCGCATCGTTGCGTGTGCGCGCATCGAGGTCGGTGCGCACGAGAAGCGCGTTCGCGCCCGAGATCGCCTCGGGGTAGTTGGCGTACATGATCTGCTCGCGCACGGACGCGAGGGGATCGGTCTGCGCCTGCGTCGTGGCCGCGAGGCTCGTGGCGATCGTGAGCGCGAAGAGCAGTCGGAGGATCGATCGGGTCACGCCGCGCCTCCGTCCGAGACGAGCGGCATGAAGGCCTCGACGAGCGCGCTCAGCGTTCGCTCCGCGCGGCCTCGCGCCGACTTCATGTGCTCGCGCCCACCGACGGCCTCACGCACGTCGAAGTAGTACTTGATCTTGGGCTCCGTCCCCGAGGGTCTGAGCATCACGCGGTGACCGCCCTCGAGCTCGAGCGAGATCACGTTGCTGGAGAGGAACGCCAGCGGCTCGACGCGGCCGTCGCTCCACGTCTTGGTGCGCGCCTCGAGATCGCGTACGGCGAGCACGGCGTGCGCGCCCAGCTGCCGGGGCGGGCTCTTGCGCACCTTCGACATGATCGCCGCGATGGCGGCCGCGCCTTCCTTGCCCTTCATCGTCACCGACACCTGACGGCTGACGAACAGGCCGTGCTTGCGCGCGAGGAGATCGAGCGCGTCGAGGAGCGTGCGGCCTTCGGACGCGTGGAACGCCGTCATGTCTGCGGCGACGAGCGCCGCCGACACGCCGTCCTTGTCGCGCACCACGTCGGACACCGTGTAGCCGAGCGCCTCCTCGTAGCCCATGACGAAGCGGTAGCCCTCGGCCACGAGATCGAGCGAGCGGTTCGCGATCCACTTGAAGCCGGTGAGCGTCTCTTCCCAGCGCGCGCCGTGCGCCTCCGCGATCGCGCCGATCATCGGCGAGCTCACGAGCGAGCTCACGACGACGGGCCCCTTTCCTTCGGTCGCGCGTCCGTACGGCGCGTGCTCGAGCAGGTAGCTGCCGAGGAGACAGCCGACCTCGTTGCCCGTGAGCTGCACGTAGCTGCCGGGCTGATCGTGCCCTTCGCCCGCGCGCACGGCGAGGGCCAGGCGATCGGCGTCGGGGTCGTTCGCGATGACGAGCTCGGCGTTCGTCTTCTTCGCGAGCGCGAGCACGAGATCCATCGCGCCTGCTTCTTCGGGGTTCGGGAAGCGCACGGTGGGGAAGCGACCATCGGGCTCGGCCTGCTCGGCCACGCTCTCGACGTGCGTGAAGCCCGCGGTGCGGAGCGCGCGACGCGTGGGCGCATCGCCCACGCCGTGGAGCGCCGTGTAGACGATCGGCAGGTCGCGCCTCACGCCCGGCTTCACGACGAGACGCTGGATGGTCTCGTGGTAGCGGTCCTCGAGGCTCGCGGGCAGCACCGCAGCACGGCCGCTCGCCATCGCGTCGTCGAACGTCGTGCGCGGCACCTTCGCGAGCGATCCGACCGCGTCGATGCAGCGCGCGATCCCCTCGTCGTGCGGCGGGATGATCTGCGCCGCGTTGCCCCAGTAGACCTTGTAGCCGTTGTACTCGGGCGGGTTGTGGCTCGCGGTCACCATCACCGCGGCTGCCGCGTTCAGCTCCTTGCACGCGAAGCCGACGACGGGCGTGGGCACCACGTGGTCGAACGTGCGGGCGACGAAGCCCGCGCCGACGGCGACCTCGACGACCTCACGCGCGAACTCCCTGCTGAGCCGACGACCGTCGAAGCCCACGACGAGGCCGCGCGCCTCGGCGTTCGGCGTGGTCTCGCGCAGGTACGCGAGCAGACCCGCGGTCGCGCCGCGAACGACCGCGAGGTTCATGCGGTTGGGGCCCGCGCCGATCACGCCGCGCAGGCCGGCGGTGCCGAACTCGAGCCGTCCCGCGAAACGATCGGCGATCTCCGCCCAATTCTCGGCGTCGAGGAGGGCGCGCAGCTCGGCGCGGTCCTCGGGACTGGGATCATCCGCGAGCCAAGCTTCGGCACGCGCGCGCAGCGGAGACACATCGACCATGTGCGGATTGAAGCACGCGGGCGCCCCGATTGACGAGGCATGCGAGGGACGGTCACCCGGGGAAACACGCGTCCCCCGGTGCACAGCTCGCTTGACGCGGCTCGCGCGGGACGGTGATCATCCCAGGACGTTCGCCGCGGGGTGGTCGTTCCGCGGCGAATCCTTCTTTCGTATCGAGCCTCGAGCGAGAGGTCTGGCCCAGTGAGCGCGGCAAGCGTGCGAAGAGCCCTGCGAGGGGCGCTGCAACGAGCGGTCCTGCGAGGAGCGGGGCGCGCACGGCATGGCCTGTGGGTGATCGCGCTGCTCGGTGCGCTCGCGCTCGGGACGCTCGCGCCAGCGCCTGTCCTCGCCCAGAGCGGCAGCGCCGCGGGCCAGACGACGGGCGCGACGGCGTCCGAGCCTTCGGCCGCCGATCGTCAGGCTGCGGGGCAGGCCTACGATCGCGCGACGGCTGCGTACCTCGCGCGCGACTACCCCCGCGCGGCCACGCTCTTCGAGACCGCCTACCGCCTCGCGCCCGCCTCGGCGGCGCTGCTCCAGGCTGTTCGTGCGCACGAGCGCGCGGGCAACAACCTCCGCGCGGCCACGCTCGCGCTTCGGCTGCAGGCGTTCTACGCCTCGGATGCAGCCGCATCGCGGCAGGCCGAGACCACGCTCGCCGCGACCCGCGCGCAGTTCGCGCGCATCGACGTGACGTGTGCGGGCACGTGCACGCTCGAGCTCGATGGCGTGCTGCAGGATCATTCCTCTTTCTTCGCCGCGCCCGGGATCGAGCACACCGTACGCGCGACGTTCGAGACGGGTCCCGTCGAGCACTCCGTCACCGGCGCCGCGGGAGCGACCGAGCGCGTCGCGTTCGAGGCGCCCGCAGCACCGATCGCCGACGCCCATGACGAGCAGACCGGTCCCGACACCGCCGATGATCGCGGCGGCAGCGGCCTCTCGCCAATCCCCTTCGTGATCGCGCTGGTCGCGACCGCGGGCGCGGGTGGCGTGCTCGTGTGGTCCGGCGTCGATGCGCTCGACGGTGTGCCCGCGTACGAAGCGATGCCCACGGCCGAGCGGCTGGCCGATGGTCAGTCGCGCGAGCTCCGCACGAACATCCTCATCGGCGTGACCGGCGCGCTCGCCCTCACGGCGCTCGTGCTCGCGATCGTGACGGACTGGGATGGAGACGGCGGCACCGCCGAGAGCGAGAGCCCGCAGGTCTCCCTCACCGTCACACCGGACCTCGGCGTGCTGACGCTCGGAGGGTCGTTCTGATGAGCGGAGCCGCCATCGCGCGCGATCTGACGGGCCGTCGCCTCGGTCGCTACGAGGTGCTCGCGCAGCTCGCGTCCGGCGGCATGGCCACCGTGTACGCGGCGCGCGCGCAGGGCGTCGCGGGCTTCGAGCGCCTCGTCGCGATCAAGGTGCTCCACCCGCACCTCGCGCACGACGACGAGTTCATCTCGATGTTCCTCGACGAGGCACGCCTCGCCGCCCGCATCCGACACACGAACGTCGTGCCCACGCTCGACATCTCGGACTCGCAGGGCGACGGCTACTTCCTCGTGATGGAGTACATCGAGGGCGATCACTTCGGCTCGTTGCTGCGCGAGGCCGCGCGCGCAGGCAAGAACCTGCCGCCTGCGGTGGCGATGCGCGTGGTGGTCGATGCGCTCGAGGGACTGGGCGCCGCGCACACGCTCGCGGACGGCGACGGCAGGACCCTCGGGATCGTCCATCGCGACATCTCTCCTCACAACATCCTCGTCGGCTCGGACGGCATCGCGCGCATCACCGACTTCGGCGTCGCCAAGGCCGAGGTGCGGCTGAGCTCGACGCGCGACGGCCAGTTCAAGGGGAAGCTGGCGTACATGGCGCCCGAGCAGGCCTCCACGGGCTTCGCCGATCAGCGCAGCGATCTCTTCGGCATGGGCGTCGTCCTCTGGGAGTCGCTCGTGGGCAGGCGCCTCTTCAAGGCGGAGAACAACGGCGAGCTCCTCAACCGCCTGCTCTACGCCGAGATCCCCAAGGTCTCGGAGTACGTGCCCGAGCTCGCCCCGCTCGACGCGGTGCTCGCGAAGGCGCTCGAGCGCGAGGCCGACGCTCGCTTCCAGACGGCGGCGGAATTCGTCGACGCGATCGAGAACGCCGCGAGCGCTGTCGGTGGCGTGGGCAACCAGCGCGCGGTCAGCCGCAGCGTGAAGGAGCTGCTCGGCACCAAGGTCGAGGCGGAGAGCGGTCGCATCCGCAAGGCGATCGACTCGCTCGGTCGGAGCGAGGTCTCGAGCGCGGGCAACATTCCGCGTCCGGAGCCGAGCGGGCTCGTCGGCCTCGGCGGCTACGCCACCTCGAGCGGCGAGCGCGCGAGCTCGGCGTCGCAGCCGAGCCAGGTGCGTCGCGCGGCGCCCGAGGACATGACCGTGGGCGCCAAGCCCGCAACCCTCGTGTTGGACGAAGACGACGGCGCGGAGAAGCAGAAGGACGCACAGAAGATCGCGATCGGTGTGGCCGCGCTCGTCGTCTTGCTGCTCGCGCTGGTGGGCGTGGGTTGGTTCGCGATGTCGGGCGGCGAGACGCCGCCGCCGACCACGCCCGTCGCCACCACACCGACACCACCGCCGACCACCACCGTCGTCGCGCCGCCCGTCACCACGCCGGCTGGCATCGAGCCACCGGCGACCAGCGAGCCGGTCGCGCAGGATGGCGACGATCACCGCGACCCTGGCCACCGACGACCGCGGCCGCCCGGCACCTCGACGGGCACGTCGATGGGCAGCTCGATGGCGAGCACGCAGAGCACGTCGATGGAGGGCTCGAGCGTGACGACGTCGATGACGACCGAGACGCCGACCACCACCATGAGCAGCCCGCCGCCCGAGGACGACGAAGTCATCCCGAGCCCGTACCAGTGAACGCGTGACCCAGATGCCGATGCGCACGAGCCCTTCGAAGATCCAGCACGACGATCGATCGCGTGCGTCGCGGCGCGCGATCACGTGTGCCTTCGGCGTGTGCGGGTCCTTCGTCGTCGGAGCCACGGCCACGGGCTGCGTCGTCTACGATCCGTCCCTCGTCGGTGCAGAAGTAGACGCAGGACCGCCGACCGGCATGGACGCCGATCTCGACGCGGGACCGCAGATGACGGGCTCGCGTCAGCCGCCTACGCGTCCGAGCGCACCGGACGATGGTGTCGACAACGGCGAGGTGATCTGGGGCCTGCGCCAGGTCGTGCTCAGCCAGGGCGACGAGTGGGCGAACATCGGCTTCGACCTCGACAACCGCTACACGCAGCGCCCCGACTACGACACCGAGTGCACGCCACCAGCGTCGGGCGTACGCCCCGCGCTCGACGGCATGGAGGGCATCGACAACGTCTTCGGCAAGGATCTCTACCCGCTCGTCGAGCTCACGGTGCCGGGCCTCGAGACCACGGCGCGCATGGCGCAAGAGGAGGGCTATGGCCTGCCGCTCATCCGCGTCACGGGTTGGAACGGCACGCCGAACGACGCGCGCATCGACGTCGTGATCACCACGAGCGTGTTCACCACCAGCGCGCAAGGTGCGTCTCCGGACATGCCGCCGGTGGTCGACATCCGCGGCCCGCGCGACGTGCGCATCGCTGGCGAGGCCGCGCCTCTTCCCGCGTGGAACGGCGAGGACTGGTCGTGGGTGCGCGACGACTCGTACGTCGGTGGTGATCTCGGCCGTCCGATCATCCGCGACGACAACGCCTACGTGCGCGACGGCGTCTTCGTCACGCGCCTTCCGTCTGGCATCGACATCCTCTTCCCCGCGATGGACGTGGGCGTCCTCGTGCGCCTCACCGACGCGATCGCGGTCGGGGTGCTCGGCGAGAGCGGCGATCTCGCCACGGTCAGCGTCGCCGGTCGTTGGAGCATCATCGATCTGCTCAGCACCGCCGAGAACATCGGGATCTGCCGCGGCACGCGCGAGTACACGATCCTCGAAGGACAGCTCGGCCGCATCGCCGACCTCCGTCGTCAGCCGCCCGAGACGGGCGATCCGATCCTCGAGTGCGACGCGCTGAGCCTCGGCGTCACGTTCTACGGATCGCGACTGCGGGTGGCAGGGCTCACGCCTGGTTCGCCCGTGCTGAACCAGTGCCTCAACGACGCTGGCGTGCTCTTCCAAGACGCCGGAAATGCCGTCGATGCGTTCGTGACGGACGATGCGTTCGCCTCTCCCCCCGACGCAGGCCGCGACGCGTTCCTCCAGCCCGACGCGTTCGGTCCCGACGCCTTCCGCGTCCCCGACGCGTTCGGCCCCGACACGAACGACTGAGCGGTCAGACGAGCGCGCCTTCGCCTTCGTTGCGCTGCTTGCCGCGCTTGCTCGCTGACTGCGGCCACAGCTGATCGAGCGCTTTTACGAAGCGACGGGCGCCTTCGATCAAGCGGTCCTCGGGCTCGAAGCAGTACGCGAGGCGCACGCCGTGCGCGTCGGGCTCCGGATCGGTGCGCGCGCCGGCGAAGAGATCACCGGTGGCCACCAGCACGCCCTCGCGGCGCGCGGTTTCGCCCAAGGACTCGAGATCGATCGCGCCCGGCAGCGGGAGCCAGGCCGTCACGCCGCGCGCAGGGCGCGGCACGATCACGCGTCCGTCGAGGTGCTTCTCCAGTGAGTCGCACAGCGCGTCGCGTCGTGAACGGTAGATCTCGCGCATACGCGCCGCGTGCGCGCGCCCATAGCCGCGCTCGAGCAGCTCGGCGAGCGTGAGCTGCAAGAGGAGCGACGTGCCGAGGCTCGAGGTGTGCTGGAGCGCCGCGAGCGTCGGTCGCAGCGGCTCGGGCGCGAGCACGAAGCCGATGCGCAGCGCGGGCACGAGGCGCTTGCTGAAGCTCGACGTGTAGAGCACCTCGCCGTCGAGCGCGCGCATCGCGGGCGGCGTGGGCAGCGCGTCGAGCTCGAGGTCCTCCGCGTAGTCGTCCTCGACGATCGGCACGCCACGCCCGCGCGCCCAGGCCACGAGCTCGTGACGACGCTGCTCGCTGATGCAGCCGCCCGTGGGGTTCGCGTGGTTGGGCATCAAGTAAACGAGCTTGGGTCGACCGCGCGCGGCGGTCGGCACGAGCGGTCCATCGGCGTCGTTGGGGAGGCCTTCGACGCGCGCGCCCGCGGCCGCGAAGATCTGGAGCGCGCCGCCATACGTGGGGGCCTGCACGAGCACGGTGTCGCCCGGGTCGACGAGCGCGCGCACGATCACGTCGAGCGCCTGCTGGCTGCCGCTCGTGACGATCACGTCGTCGGCCGACGCGGGCACGCCCTGACGCGCGAGATCCGCGGCGATCTGCTCACGCAGGCTCGCAGCGCCCTCGAGCGGTGCGTAGCCGAGCGCGCGTCCGCCCGATCGATCGAGCACGTGCTCCATGCAGCGCGTGAGCAGCTTGGTCGGCAGGAGATCGGGGCCCGGCTGGAGGCGCGAGAGATCGATCGCAGGCCCGAACAAGGGCCGCTTGGTGCGCCGCGCGATGCGTCGGATCGGCTCGCTCGTCGCGCGCTCCGCGAGCAGCGAGGCCCACGGCAAGGGCGTGCTGGGCGGCGTCGCTTCGCTCGTGCTCGCAGGCGTCGCCGTCACACGCGGGCTCGCAGCGCTCGCGCGCGGCAGCGCCTTCACGAAGGTGCCGCGCCCCACGGTGGACTCGACGAAGCCTGCCTCCTCGAGATCGCGGTACGCGCGCACCACGGTGTTCCGGTGGACATCGAGCTCCTCCGAGAGCTGCCTCGTCGGCGGTAGGCGGAAGCCGGGTGGGAACGCGCTCGTCGAGATGCGCGACACGATCTCGTCGAAGAGCTGCTGGTAGAGCGAGCGCGCGTCGTCGGGATCGAGCGAGAGGCCGAGCGAGCGGCTCTTGGGTCGGGCGGTGCTCGGAGCAGCGTTCTTGGATCCACGTCGCGTCATGGCTGGACCGTCCTCGATGACCAGCCCGCGCGCGACGTCCGCGCGCCGCGGCCGGAATGGACCATCGTAGTCCAAGTGCGTACCAATCCAGAGACCAACGCCCCGGTCCGACCCTCGGCCGGAGATCTCGCATCGCCTCGGGCCGCCGGGCTCGCGCACGACGGGCGTCGAGAGATCGCGCGTAGACCCCCGCGCTCGCTCCCGATTACGCTTCGCGTCGTATGCACGTCAGCGCCCGTACGTCACTCCTCGCCACCGCCATCGTCTCCCTCCTCTCGCCTTCGTGCGGCGCGGCTCCGGCCGCCGACGAGAGCACGATCGTCGCCATCGACCGCACACCCACGTCCCCTGACGCGCCCATGGGTCCGCGCCCGCTCGCGCTCGGACCGACTGGCACGACGGTGAACGCGATGCTCGGACCGGGTCCGAGCGATCCGGGCGAGCGCGACGACTCGGGCCGCTTCGTCCATCGCTACGCGCTCTCGCTCGTGGCTGGCGCACGCCTGCGCTTCCACGTGCCGTCCTACGAGGGCTTCGATCCGATGCTGCGCCTCGAGGGCCCCGACGGCTTCGAGCTGATGAACGACGACGCGTTCCCCCACACGCTCGACGCGCTGCTCGAGTACGTCCCCGAGGTGTCGGGCGACTACGTGCTCACCGTGACGACGGCACCGATCGGGCAGACCGGTCAGTACGCGCTCGCGATCACGCCGAACGAGGGCACGGGCGAGCCGATCGCGATGGGCCAGCGCATCACGTCGCAGCTCGGACAGTCGAGCGATCCAGCGTTTCCCGGTCGATCGTTCCATCGCTTCGAGGCGCAGGGCGGCGCGGTGATCCGCGTGCGCGTGACCTCGCGCGAGTTCGACACCATCGCGACAGTGATCGGTCCGAGCGGTCAGATGTGGGTCAACGACGACGCGAACGATCTCGGCGCCGATGGAAGCGAGCGCGCGCTCGACAGCACGGTCGAGCTGAGCGCGCCCGTGAGCGGGACCTACCAAGTGGTCGTCTCGAGCTATGCGCCGCAGGGCCGCGGCAGCTTCGCGATCGCGACGAGCATGCGGCCGCCGGTCACGTACGTGGCGGGCGAGACGGTGCCGCGCGGCGCCTTCGCAGGGCCCGATGGACAGGGCCGCATCCTCGGGCTCTACGGCGGCATCACGGCGTACCAGTCCAACGCGCAGCTCTACGGCTGCGCGGACGACGCGACGCTGCTCGGTGAGGCGATGCGCGCCTCGCACCTCCAGCGTGTGGACGAGCAGATCGTGCTGACGGACGCGCAGGTCACGCGCGCGCAGTTCCTCGAGGGTGTGCGCACGCTCGCGCGTCGGGCGCAGCCGAACGACGTGGTGCTCGTGTTCTTCTCGGGCCACGGCAACGTGCAGCCGGTCGCGCAGGGCGACACGAGCGAGCTCGACGGCCTCGACGAGACGATCGTGCTCTTCGACGGCGCGGTCACCGACAACGACCTCGCGGCCGAGCTCTCGAACATCCACGCGGCGAACGTGATCCTCGCGCTCGACACGTGTCACTCCGGTGGCTTCGGCGACGACTGGGTGCGCGCGCCCGGCCGCATGGGCCTCTTCTCGTCCGACGGAGACGTGCTCAGCGACACCGCCGAGCCCCGCCGCGCGGGCGGCTACCTCAGCTGGTACCTCCGCCGCGGCGTGCTCGGCGAGGCCGACTACAAGCCGCACGACGGCGTGCTCCACGCGGGCGAGTTCACCGACTACCTGCTCGAGGGCATGGTGCGCGATCACCGCCTCATGAACCCCGATGGATCCGTCGAGCCCGCGCAGCGCTTCGTGCTCCAGCGCGGCGGTGTGGTGTGGACCGACGTGATGTGGGTCTACCCGCGCGGCGAAGACCTCGCGCTCCCGCAGGTGCCGCCCAACACGCTCGAGTCGCCCGCGCCCTGATCGTCACTACGAGCAGGTGCAGTCGGTGCAGCCGCTCGTCGCGCATGCGCCGCACGCGGCGAGCAGGCCGCGCCTGAGGGCTTCGCGCGCGCGGAAGATGCGGACGCCGGCGTTGCTCTTCGTGA
This sequence comes from Deltaproteobacteria bacterium, assembly GCA_017303575.1. Classification (GTDB taxonomy): domain Bacteria; phylum Myxococcota_A; class Polyangia; order Polyangiales; family Sandaracinaceae; genus JAFLCL01. Next base: position 11,125 of record JAFLCL010000021.1, on the reverse strand, counting down.
TGCCGTGCGCCTCTGCGAACGCCTTCACCGCGTCGCCCTCCACGTCGATCCGCTGGAGCGCTTCGGTGTACTCGGGCTTGAGGCCTTCGGCGACCCGGAGGACGCAGCGACACACGCTCGTGGGCGCGGCGTCCATCGTATCGATGCGCTCGTCGAGCTCGGCGGCGAACGACTCGAGCGCGCGACGCTCGACGTCATGCCGACGGTACCGGTCCGTGATCGCATTGCGCAGCCCGCGATAGAACCACGCGAGCACCGCGCGCTCGTCGCGCAGCGAGTCGATCGCACCGATCGCGCGCGCATACGCGCTCTGCACGAGATCCTCGGCCAGCGCGCGATCGTTCACGCGCTTCTCGACGAAAGCGACGAGCTCGTCGCGACGATCGGTGAGCGGGGAGAGGCTCGTCATCGCACCATCCTATGCGTCGAAAGGAGCGAGGAGCCGAGCGACCGCCAGGCTCCTCGGTCGGGTCAGCCCTTGCGATGGCTACAGCCCTCGCAGGTGCACTGCTCGCCACAGCGGCAGGTGTCGCCACAGGCGCAGCGCGGCGCGGTCTCTCGCGCTCGCTCGCGCGCGGTCGTGCAGCCACAGCTCTGGGTCTTCTTCGTCTCGTTCGTCGTCATGGGTTCGCTCCTCGGCCGGGGGTTGTGACCGGCTTCGTCCCTGCTGACGCGGAGGCCTTCGCTTCATTACAGGCCATCGATCCCACACGAGGCGTGAGAAGCTCTCGCGCGAGGAGCGGACCGCATGACCCTCTTGTTCGAAGGACCGTCGATCCCCGCGCGCGGCACGGCGGCGAACGCGCGAACGATCGGCGACATGTTCCGGCTGCGCGCGGCGCGGAGCGCGGGCGCGCCCGCGTTCTTCGAGAAGCGCAGCGGCGTGTTCACGCCGATCACGTGGAGCGAGGCGTACCGAACCTCGGCGCGCGTCGCGAAGGGCTTGCTCGCGTACTGCCAGCCGGGCGATCGCGTCGCGATCTGTGGGCCGACGCAGGCGCCGTGGGCCACCTACGATCTCGGCGCGCAGCTCGCGACGCTCGTGAGCTTCGGCATCTACCCGAAGCAGACCGTCGAGCAGGTGAGGTATCTGCTCGAGAACGCCGACACGAAGGTCGTGATCGTCGACGAAGACGGCGAGATCGAGACCGCGCTCGCCGCCGCGAAGGACGTGCCCTCCGTCGTGGCGATCGTCCCGTGGAGCGACGCTGCCTACACGAAGTTCAAGGATCGTGATCCCCGCGTGAAGTCGCCCTCGGTGCTCGCGGGTGAGCCGCTCACCGACACGGAGATCGAAGCGCTCGCGTCCGCCCGCAAGCGCGAGGAGCTCGCGCTGCTCATCTACACCTCGGGCACCACCGGACCGCCGAAGGGCGCGATGATCTCGCACGGCAACGTGCTGACGCTGCTCGAAGCGAGCGAGACGCAGCAGCGCCTCCTCCAGAGCGATCTCTCGCTCAACTTCCTCCCGATGGCGCACTCGGCCGAGCGCATCCTCGGCTTCTATGGTCGCGTGTCGGCGGGCGTGCCGGGCGCGTACGCCGAGAGCACAGCGACGGTGCTCGACGACCTCAAGGCTGTGCGTCCGACCGTGTTCGGCAGCGTGCCGCGCATCTTCGAGAAGGCGCACGCGCGCATCTACTCCGAGATCGAGAAGCGCCCCAAGGCCCTCCAGCGCATCTTCCACTGGGGCGTGGCCACGGGCGTCGAGCGCATGCGCAAGCAGCTCGCGGGCGAGCGTGTGCCGCCGATGCTCGACGCGCGCTTCGCGCTCGCGGACGCACTGTTCTTCAAGCGCATCCGCGACGTGTTCGGTGGCCGCATCCGCATGATGGTCACGGGCGCGGCGCCCACCTCGATGACGATCCTCGAGTTCTTCTGGGCCGCGGGCCTGCCGATCTACGAGGCGTACGGCATGACGGAGGCGACCGTCGTCACGCACCTCAACCGCCCCGGTGACGTGAAGCTCGGCACCGTGGGTCGGCTCATCGCGCCGATGGAATGCAAGATCGCCGAGGACGGCGAGGTGCTCATGCGCGGGCCCTTCGTGTTCCAGGGCTACTTCAAGAACCCCACGGCCACCGCCGAGGCGCTCGAGGGTGGATGGCTGCACTCGGGGGACGTGGGCAAGGTCGACGCCGACGGCTACCTCCGCATCACCGATCGCAAGAAGCACCTCATCATCACCGCCGGCGGAAAGAACCTCGCGCCCGCCAACATCGAGAAGGCGATCAAGGAAGAGGACGCGATCATCAGCCACGTGCTCGCGCACGGCGACAAGCGGAACTTCGTGTCTGCCATCGTCGCGCCGAGCCCGATCGAGACGCTCGAGTGGGGCCTTCCGCGCGGGCTCTGCACCAAGGACGTGATCGACGCGCGACAGAAGGAGCTGCTCGCGAACCCGACCGGCCGCACGAAGGCGCTCGCCGACGCGATGGCCCCGATCGTCGCGCACCCCGAGTTCAAGGAGCGCATCCGCGCCGCGGTGAAGCGAGGCAACGCCAAGCTCGCGCAGGTCGAGCAGGTGCGCCGCTTCTTCTTGATCGATCGCGACTTCAGCCAAGAAGCCGGCGAGCTCACGCCCACGATGAAGGTCCGACGCAAGGAGGTCGAGAAGACCTACGCGGGTCAGCTCGATCGCCTCTACGACGACTCCACGTTCGGGCTCGACGCGTGAGGTAGGTCGCGGCTCAGCTGCTCCGCCGCAGCGTGCCCGGCGACACGCCCACCAAGCGCTTGAACGCGCGGCTGAACGCAGCCTCGGAGTCGTAGCCGAAGCGTCGCCCGATCTCGGCGACGGAGCCTTCGCCTTCGCGCAGCGAGCGCTGCGCCAGGTGCATGCGCCACCGCGCGAGGTACTGAGCCGGCGGCTCGCCCACGAGCACGGTCCATCGATCGAAGAACGCAGAGCGGCCCATGCCCACCGCCTCTGCGAGCGCCGCGGCCGTCCACGGCTCCCGCGGGCGCGCATGGAGGAGGTCGAGCGCGCGGGCGATACGCGGATCGCGCAGCGCGCCCAGCCAGCCGCCATCGGTCGTGCCGTCTCGCACGCACGCGCGGATCGCGTGCACGACGAGCACGTCTGCCAGGCGCGTGATGATGGTGCCCGAGCCCGGCTGCGGGTGATCGAGCTCGTACGCGAGCGCGGTCACGAGCGGCGGCAGCCACGCCGTGAGCGCAGGATCGTCGGCGCGCATGTGCACGACACGCGGCAAGAGGCCGAGCAGTGGGTGCGGCCCGGCGACGCTGCGGTCGCCTCCCGCGCTCGATGCGCGCTCCACGTCGAAGCGTCCACACACGAGCGAGGTCTCTTCACCACCGCCGTCGATCGACAGCAGGCCCACGCCACCGTCGTCGGGCGTGCGCACGCGCCCTCGGATCGGTACCGCGCGTCGGCCTGGACGATCGGCCATCACGTGCGGGTCGCCGTACGGCAGGAGCACCACGTCGCCCGTCGCGAGCTCGATCGGTCGCGGAGCGCGACCCTTCTTCGTGTCCTCGTGCGGGCTCGGGATCGCGACGCACCGCCCGCGCACCACGGCGTGGAAGATGCCGCCGTCGAGACCGTTGGTGGACACGGCCCACGGCGCCGACAGCGCTGCCCGCGCGAAGACGCTGCTCTCGAGCCGAACGTGCCTCAGCACCTCCGCGAGCGCATCGGAGGCTGGAGGTGCGGCCGTGTCGCGGTGGGCACGCGGGATCGCCGGGTCGGAGGAAGGCGTCGGCTCGCGCATGGTCGTGTTGTGATGCCCTCGCCTCGAGGCGTCCTCTCGGACGGACGAACGAGCAAGGTCTGCGGACGATACAGCACCTCATCGTCCGCACGCGGAGCGTAGACATGGACGAGCGGAGTGTTGGCGCTCTGCTCACGGAGGACCCCATGAAGCGCTGGCTCGGTACGATCGCAAACTTCTTCTTCCCCGGCCTCGGCTACCTGCTCGTCGGCCCGAGCCCGCGCCGACGTGCGCTCGGTGCCGCATGGCTGGGCGCGATGATCGGCCTCACGTACGTGGAGCTCTCGCTCGAGAGCGTGGCGCCCGCGCTCTACTGGCCGATGTTCGCGAGCGTGCTCGTCTTCAACACGGCGTTCGCGATCGACACGTTCTTCGAGCTCGCCCCGGAAGCGACGACGAACCTCGCGATGGCGTGAGCCTCCGAGAGGGCGACACCACGTGCCCCTCGCGCGAGAGCAGGGGGCGATCAGGCGAGCGAGAGGCCGCCGTCGATCGTGAGGATCGTGCCGGTCGCGAGCTCGGCGTGGAGCAGGAACGCGGCGGCGTCCGCGATCTCGTCGACCGTGCCCACACGTCCGATCGGGTGGAGCTTCGCGAGCTCCGCGATCTGAGCGTCCTCTCTCGCGCGCAGCGCCTCGCCCTCGGGCATCGGCTCGCCTTCGGCCAGCCGTGGTGCGCGCACCATGGCCGTGTCGATCACCCCGGGCGCGATCGCGTTCACCCGGATGCGCTCGGGCGCGAGCTCGATCGCGAGCGCGCGCGTCATCGAGGAGACGGCGCCCTTGGTGATCGCGTAGACGCTGGTGGTCGGGGCAGGGCGATCGGCGAGCGTGCTCGACAGAAACAGAAGGCTGCCTGGAGCGCGGCGCTGGCGCAGCGAGCCGGCGAGCGACTGCGCGAGATCGAAGCCTGCGATCACGTTGAGCTCGAGGTGTCGATCGAGCTGGGTGTGATCGACGTCCGCGAGGCGTCGATGCTCCCCGAGGCCTGCGGCGTGCACGAGCCCGTCGATGGGCCCGAACGATCGCTCCGCGTGCTCGACGACGCGGGCGCGCGCCGCGCGATCCGACAGATCGAGCGCGAGCGATCCAATGTGACCCCCGCTCGCGTCCGACAGCGAGCGCGCGTCCTCGGGCTTTCGCACGATCGCGATGACGTGCGCGTCTCTCGACAGCCGGAGCGCGATCGCACGACCGATCCCGCGGCTCGCGCCGCTCACGAGCACACGCGTCAGCCGGGCGGCGGTGCTCACGCGCCCACCACCACGTGACGACGGATGAACGGCGGCTCGGCATCGGCCCGGCCCGGCTCGCCGCTCACCTCGACCTCGTCGTCGGGGATGAAGCGGGGCGAGTCCACGCAGAGGATCGAGGCCCAGCGATCGCTCGGGTTGTCGTAGCGGTGCGCGAGGTCGTGCGGCCAACGGTGCACGCTGCCCGCGGCGACGGGCTCGCCGTTCAGGAGGAGGTTGTCGCCGAGCACCATCTCGCTCTCTTGCATCACGCGGTGCACGTGCAGCGGGATGCCGCGTCCCGGCGCGATGTTGAGGCGGTACACGCCCACCTCGCGCGTCTCGTGCACGATGTCGACGGTGCCGAACGGCTTGTCTTCGCGCGCGAGCGTCACGTCTGCGGCTTCGCGGTGGATCTCGAGCGAAGGCACACCGACGCCGCCGAGCGCGAGCGGCTTCACCAGGCGCACCCTAGCGGCCTGGATGGGCGCGCGATCCTCGCCGAGCGCGGGCGGCGCGAGGAGCAAGCGCGCGAGCGTGGTCGCGGCCGTCTCGAGCAAGAAGAAGCGGCAGCTCTGGAGCACGAACGCGATCTGCGACGCGATCGCCGCGTAGTCGACGGTCTGCCGGAGGCGATGCACCTCGAGCACGGGCTCGAGCTCGAGGCGCACGTCGATCTGGAGCGGCTGCGGCGTGTCGCGCTCGTGCGGGTAGACGCCCACGATGCACTCGACGCGCAGGTCACGGATCTCGATCACGTCCGGGCGTCGTCGACCGCGCGGAGCGTCGTCGCCCTTGGTGTCGTCGGCTCCGATCTCGCTCTTCGTCGTGCGCGGACCAGGCTCGTCGATCGTGTCGTCGTCGCCGTTCATGCGCGCGATCGTGATGGATCGACGCAGCGCTTCAAGTCCGATATGCCTCGCGCCATGTCAGGACCCCCTGCGCGTTCGTCGAGCCCGTCGAGCTCCGATCTCGAGGCACCGTCGCCGTCTCTTCCGCCGCCTGCGCTCGCGGCGTTTCGTCCCGTGCCGCGTACGGGCGTCATCTACGTCACCGCCGAGGCCACGCGGCATGGGTACCGACCCGATGATCCCGAGTGGTGCAACCTCGGACAAGGCCAGCCCGAGACGGGCCCTCTGCCTGGCGCGCCGGCGCGCATCGAGTCGATCACCGTCGATCCCGCCGATCACGAGTACTCGCCGGTCGCGGGCCTCTGGGAGCTCCGCGAGACCGTCGCGAGCCTCTACAACAAGCTCTTTCGTCGCGGCTTGCGCTCGCAGTACACGGCCGAGAACGTCGCGATCGGCGGCGGCGGCCGCGTCTCGATCATGCGGGCGTGCGCGGCGATCGGCGCTGTGCACGTCGGTCACTTCCTGCCTGACTACACGGCGTACGAGGAGCTGCTCGACGTCTTCCGTCGCTTCACGCCGATCCCCATCCTCCTCGATCCCGAGGGCGGCTACGACTTCAGCGTGCGTCAGCTGCGTCGCGAGGTGATGGGCCGCGGCCTCTCCGCGCTCCTGCTCTCGAACCCGTGCAATCCCACCGGCAAGGTCATCGGCGGCGAGGAGCTGCGCGCCTGGGTGTCGCTCGGTCGCGAGCTCGACTGCGCGCTGCTCTTCGACGAGTTCTACTCGCACTACATCTGGAAGAACGAAGCGAGCACCGCGATGCCCGTGGGGATGTCGAGCGCGGCCGCGTACGTCGAGGACGTGGATCGCGATCCCGTCGTGATCTTCGATGGGCTCACCAAGAACTGGCGCTACCCGGGCTTCCGCATCTGCTGGACCGTCGCGCCCAAGAGCGTGATCCAAGGCATCGCGAGCGCGGGGAGCTTCCTCGATGGCGGGCCGTCTCGGCCGATGCAGCGCGCCGCGATCGCGCTGCTCGACGAGGACGCGACGAAGCGTGAGACCGCGGCGATTCACCAGGTCTTCGCCGAGAAGCGTCAGCTCATGCTGACGGGACTTCGTCGCCTCGGCGTGCGCTTCGACCTCGAGCCGGAGGGCACCTTCTATTGTTGGGGCGATCTCTCCGGCCTCCCGCCGTCGCTGCGTGATGGCGAGTCGTTCTTCCGCGCGGCGCTGGAGCAGAAGATCATCACGGTGCCGGGCGCGTTCTTCGACGTCGATCCGGGCAAGCGTCGCGGCGGCCGTGGCTCACGCTTTCAGCAGCACACGCGCTTCTCGTTCGGCCCGAGCAAGACGGTGCTCGCGCAGGCGCTGGGTCGCCTCGAGACGATGGTGCGCGCGGCCGAGTCGCACGGCTGACGCATCGCTCGCTCGATCAGCGCGAGCGCAGGATCTCGAAGAAGGATCGATCGCGCCGCCAGCTGCGATCGGGCTCGGTCTCGGTGCCCGTGCTCTCGACGTAGCCCGAGACCACGACGAAGCCCGCGGGGATCCACGCGACGTGCGTGAGGCGCCAGTCCGAGTGCTCGGGCGCGTGGCTCCACTGCCAGCTCGCGATTGGCTGGTTCGACGCGCCGACGATCGCGAGGAACGGGTCGGCCTGCGCGAACGTCGCGGCGCCCACGGACAGCGTCTCGTCCTCGAAGCGGTCGCCATCGAGGCTCGCCGTGGCGTAGAGCGCCTCGTCACGTCCTGTGGTCGTGAGCCATCCGCCGTAGAGCTGGTTGTCCTCCGACGTCGCCGCGCCGGTGTTGTCCTCGGGGAAGAGCGCGTCGACGTTCTCGGGGACGAGCGTGACGCCGAGCCCGTCGCCCGTGCGGGCGTCGAGGCGCACGAGGTAGGTGCCGTCCTCCGTAATCGTGAACGGCGCGAGGGGAGGGATCGTCACGTCGGACCGGCTCATCATGCCGAGCTGGATCGTGACGGCGAGCCAGACGAACGAAGGCGAGGTGTCGAGCGCCTCGAGGTGCACCTCGACCGCGGGGGAGGTCCTCACGAGGCCCATGCGGCTCCACGACGTGGCGCCGATGCGACGCACGCTCAGCTCGGTGGCGCTCGGATCGGTGCGCGTCGTGCCGTCGTGCGCGAGATCGTCGGCGACCGCGGCGACCACGAGCTGGTCGTCCGTGTCGACGATCGCCCGCGCGTAGAAGGGCGTTCCCTCGAAGCTGAGCATGTCCATCGACAGGGTGGTCTCCGCGTGCCCGACCACGATCGGGTCCGCCACGACCAGATCGCCTCCCGCGATGCTGATCCGATAGAGCAGGAGGTTCTGCGCGGTGTCGAGGAACACGCCGTCGGTCGCGCGCATCGCGCTGTCCACACGCGGCGCCGAGGCGTTCCAGGTGCGAACGGTGGCCACGAGCTGCCCGCCCGACACGACCAGATCGGTGCAGCGCGCGTGCGGCGACATCGTGCCCGCCGTCATCGACGCGATCGCGTCGAGCGTGTGGATCGAGGCGGGCAAGAGGTTCCCTTCCGCATCGATCAGTCCAACGAAGCCGAAGTGCGCCGCGCCGCCACCGATCGGGTCCGCGCGCCCGTCGACGTCGAAGGGCGCGCTCGCCGTGCCGCAGAATGCGTAGCCCCCCATCGGCAGCGGCTCGACGCGCCGAATGACCGGGAAGCTGCCGAGCGCGGGCTGGAGCGTGACGACCCAGTCGGGCGTCGCGCCTGCGTCGGCTGCGAGCTTGGCGAGGAAGACGGTGCCGGAGCCCGCGGCGATCGTCCGCGTGCCGAAGGTGACGTCGCTCGTGATCGCGCCCGCGATCAGCACGTTCGTGCCGACCGACACGCCCACCGGATAGATCGTGTCGTGGAGGTTCATCGCGGGCCCCTGCACCACCTCGCTCCCGGGCTCGGGGCGATCGGGGATGAACGTGGGCAGGCGCGTGCGAGTACCCGCGTCATCCGTCGAGCTCGTCGTCAGGAGCGTGTTCGGATCGATCTCGGGGACGGGCACGCAGCGTCCGAGATCACACGTCTCGGTGGGCGCGCACACGACGCCGACGCAGTCTGTCGACAAGAACATCGGCAGGCGGAGGGCGCGGCCGGAGAGGAAGCCTGTGCGCACGCGGCGCGTCACGAACGACCTCGCCGTGTCGAACGCCTCGGTGCTGCAGACCTCCGACCTGTACGCGCTGGCGCTGACCTCGACGCGCGCGCGGTCGTCGTCGCGCGGAGGCGTCACGCCGAAGGAGAACGGGATCTCGACGTGCGGGGTGCGATCGAGCGCGACGTGAAACGTCTGCGCGGAGACGTCGGTCTCGTCGTCGCGCGGGCTCACCTCGACGCGCACGCAGCCGAGGCGCACCGCGGGCAGGTCCGAGTCGATCTCGACCACCAGCTGGGTCGCGGCGCGGGTGCAGCCAGCGACGAGGAGCGAGCACAGTGTGAGGCCCAGCGCGGCGAGGCGAGAACGCACGTCGCGATGGTAGCTCGCGCAGACCTCGGTCGCCGGGGTCGCCACGCTGTCCCGGATCAATAGTTGCGGACGAGGACCTCGCTGACGAGGCCACGGCCACGCGCGTCGCAGTTGATCGCGCGCGGTGCAGCGACCACGTCGATGCGGAACTTCGCGTAGAGCTCGCGGATGAACGGCACGTCGCTGTTCGAGAGCATGATCTTGGCGCCACGACGGTCGAGCTCGGAGACCACGTCGCGGAGGCGCGTCTGATCGGCGCGCGAGAAGCCATCGCCCGCGGCGTACGCGGTGAAGCTCGCTGTCTCGCTCACCGGCTCGTACGGCGGATCGAGGTACACGAAGTCGCCGGGGCGCACGTAGTCGAGCATCGCCTCGAAGCCCGCATGCGCGATGTCGGCGCCTCGGAGCGCGCGGCTCGCTGCGCGCAGGCCCGCTTCGTCGAGGATGCGCGGGTTCTTGTAGCGACCCTCGGGCACGTTGAACTCGCCGCGTCGGTTCACGCGGTGGAGGCCGTTGAAGCACGTCTTGTTCAGGTAGATGAACATCGCGGCGCGCTCGCTGCGGGGACGCGACGCGCCCCCGACGCGCGCGAGGTTGTAGCGCTCGCGAACGCCGTAGTAGCTCCCTGCGGCGTGCGACATCTGGAGCAGCTCGAGCTCACCGATCACGCCGTCCACGTCGTCACGCACCGCGAGGTAGGTGTCGACGAGCGAGGGGTTGAAGTCGCGCAGCACGGCGCGCTCCGGGCGACGCGCGAAGAACATCGCGGCACCGCCGGAGAACGGCTCCACGTGGCGCATGCGCTCGACGCCGCTCGGCAGGAGCGGAAGCAGCTGCGCGAGGAGCTTGCCCTTGCCGCCCACCCACTTGATGAAAGGGCTCGGCGCGCGGGTCTCGTCCTCGACCGGGATCCTTCGCATCCCGCTCGCGGAGAGCGCCGACGGCGGCTGGGAGGGGCGCTTGGTGAGTGCGATCCGAGCGAGCGTCGAAGTGGGCATAGGGGGACGCTAGACCCACATGTACGACACACACAAAAAACCGACAGATCGGGATCGAAGTCCGCCCATGCCACCGCTGAACGCATGGATCGCCCACCGATCCAGGTGATCAGTGCTGATCGAAAAACAGAGGGTTTGTCGGTCTCGATCGGCTTTTGCGATCGACAGTCGCCGATCGATCGGGGCGAAGTGGCGGCTACGCTCGTCGGCGATGACCACTCCCTCGACGGCTGCCGACGCGATCCGTGAAGCGATCCGCAGCGCATCCGACGGCCTCGTGGAGCGCGAGGTGTTGGTGGAGCTGACGGTCCTCGCGGCCGTCGCGCGCGAGCACCTGCTCGTGATCGGACCGCCCGGCACCGCGAAGAGCGAGGCCGTGCGTCGTGCCGCGCGCGCGTTCGAGGCGCGCTACTTCGAGTACCTCCTCGGTCGCTTCACGGAGCCGAGCGAGCTCGTGGGGCCCATCGATCTCAAGCGTCTGCGTGAGGGCGTGATCGAGACGGAGACGAGCGGGATGTTGCCCGAGGCCGAGCTCGCGTTCCTCGACGAGGTCTTCCTCGGTTCGACGGCCATCCTCAACACGCTGCTCTCGCTCCTGCACGAGCGAACGTTCCGTCGTGGGCGCACCGCCCATCGCGTGCCGCTGCGGGTCTGTGTCGCGGCGTCGAACGCGCTGCCCGAAGACGACGCGCTCGCCGCGTTCGCCGATCGCTTCCTCCTCCGTGTGTTCGTCGAGCCGGTGCCGGACGCGATGCTCGAGACCCTGCTCGAGCGCGGTGATGCCCTCGCGCGCGCGAGCGATCGAACGCCGCCCGCGACGCTCGCGC
>JAFLCL010000209.1 GCA_017303575.1 Deltaproteobacteria bacterium | reverse complement strand
GACGCTCGCGCAGCGAGCTACGGGGGGGATCCTTCCGCGCGCGAAGGGCCGCCCCGAGCGCGCCGTACCGCCCCCCTGGGGGGGGACGCTCGCGCAGCGAGCTACGGGGGGGATCCTTCCGCGCGCGACGGGCCGCCCTGAGCGCGCCGTTCCGCCCCCCTGGGGGGGGAGACTCGCGCAGCGAGTTTCGGGGGGGATCCTCATCCCTGCACGCACCGCCCGCGCGCCTGGTCCCAGGCCCGGCATCCGGCCTCGGGTGCCTCGCGCGGTGCGGCATAGAGCGTCGGCCACTTCGGACCGCGCCGGGGTTCGACGTCGATGCGGATCATCATCGGCAGCCGCTGCAGGTCCTCCCAGCGGTCGCGCCAGGCGGGCTCGAATCCCTCCTGCAGCCCGGTCTCGCGCCCGTAGTAGCCGATGGCGAGCGACTTGACGTCGGTGGCGAGCACCGAGTGCTCGGCGCCGGCGAAATCCGGCGGCGCCGACGCGTTGACGTCGGGGATGGTCCGGTCGAGCAGGAGCGACGGCCGCCCGTCGACTTCGGCGATCCTCAGCCGGTAGTACCAGAGACCGCCGCCCTGGACGCGCGCGGGCAGCGGCGCCGCGAAGCGCATCTCCTCGCGCTCGCCGCGGAAGAGCAGCGGATACTCGGCGACCTTCTTCAACCGCTGCCCGTGCTGGCCCTCGATCTGCGCGCGCAGGAACCCGTGCGTCACGCGCATCGACGTGTTCTCCTCGACCTTCGTCTCCCCGGCCTCGGTGCTGCGCGCCGCGAGCGCGAGCGAGCCCGCGAGCACGGCCGACATGAGCGCCAGCAACGCGAGCGCGATCAGGAGCTCGACCAGCGTGAAGCCGCCGGCGGGGCCGCGGGTGCGCGCCGGGACGCTCATCGCGCCCGCCCGTCGGTGGGGAACGACGGCGGGGTCATCGGCCGCTCGGACGTGCGCCCGCCGCCGGACCCGCGCCCGACGCCCGGCGCGAGCGCCGATCCCAGTCCGCCCTCGCGGCGCGCGAGCTTCACCGACGCGAGTTCGAGCGTGCGCTCGCGCCCGCCCGCGCCCGACGACACCCCCGAGGTGCGCTCCGCGGCGAGCGCGCAGAGCCTGGCGGACGACAACCTCCGTCGCGCCGAGGAGCTCGCGCAGCGTGGCGTCTTCACGCCCGCCCAGCTCGACGAGGCGCGCGCACGTGCGCAGCAAGCCCACGATCAGCACGCGTCTGCGCTCCAGAACGTGCGCGGCGCGATCGCAGCGCTCGGTGCGGCCGAGGCGCAGCTCTCCATCGCGTCGACGGCGGTGAACGAGTCCACCGTGCGCGCACCCTTCGCCGGTGAGATCGCCGCGCGCGGCGTGTCACCGGGCGAGTTCGTCACGCAGCAGTCCTCGCTCGTGACGCTCGTGCGCACCGATCCGCTCCGCCTCGAGCTCCAGGTCCCGCAAGAGCGCGTGTCGGAGGTGCGCGTCGATCAGAGCGTCTTCGTCACCGTCGACGCCTTCCCGGACGCGCGCTTCGAGGGGCGCGTCCGCTACATCAGCGCGTCCGTCGATCGCGCGAGCCGCGCGATGATCATCGAGGCCGTGGTGCCCAACGCCGATGGACGCCTTCGTCCCGGCATGTTCGTGAGCGCGCGTATCGAGCTCGGTGGGACGCAGGAGGTGGCCGTGGTGCCGCCCGCCGCGATCTCCACCTCCGCGGGCGTCAGCCGCGCGTTCGTGGTGGCTGATGGCCACGTGCAGGAGCGTGTGGTCACGGTGCTCGAGCGCACGAACGACGAGGTCGTTCTCCGCGTGGGCGTGACGGGCGGCGAGACCGTGGCGACGAGCAACCTCGATCGGCTCGGCGACGGCGTCGCGGTCACCGTCGGCAGCGCGCAAGCCGCCGGAGCGCCCACCCCTCCTGCGGGTGCGCCCGCGCAGCCGGTCACGGGAGGCTGAACCATGCAGTGGCTCGCCGAAATCTGCGTCCGTCGCCCCGTCTTCACGTGGGTGCTCGTCCTCTCGCTGGTCGTCGTCGGCGCTGCGTCGTTCTTCGGCCTCGGCGTCGATCGCTTCCCGAACATCGACGTGCCGATCGTCATCGTCACCACGCAGCTGCCGGGCGCCTCGCCCGAGCAGGTCGAGCGTGACGTCACCGATCGTGTCGAAGAGGCCGTGAGCTCCGTCTCCGGCATCGACGAGCTCACCTCGCAGTCGTACGAGGGTCTCTCCGTCGTCTCGATCCGTTTCGTGATGGAGAAGCGCACCGACGTCGCGGCGCAAGAGGTCACCGACCGCATCAACCGCATCCTCTCGCAGCTGCCCGAGGGCACCGAGACGCCGCAGATCCTCCGCGTCGATCCGAGCGCCGCGCCCGTCATGCAGCTCGCGGTCATCTCGAACCGCAGCCGACGCGAGGTCACCGAGATCGCCGAGACGCGCGTGCGACGCATGGTCGAGTCGCTCGACGGCGTCGGCGGCGTGACCGTCGTGGGTGGTCAGGAGCGCGAGATCGCGGTCGTGCTCAATCCGCAGGCGCTCGAGGGCTTCGGCCTCACCGCGCGCGACGTGCAGCGCGCGCTCGCCACCGAGAACGCCGAGATCCCCGGCGGCGACGTGCAGGAAGGTCCGCGCACGCTCCAGCTCCGCATCCTCGGCCGCGCGCGCACCACCGAAGAGCTCGCGAGCATCGCGGTGGCCACGCGCAACGGCCGCGTCGTGCGCGTCTCGGACGTCGCCGCGATCGACGACACCGACGAAGAGGCCGCTTCGGCCGCGACGCTCGACGGCGAGAGCGTCGTCATCGTGCAGGTGCAGAAGCAGTCCGGCACCAACACCGTCGCCGTCGTCGACGCGCTCACCGAGCGCGTGCGCGAGGCGCAGGCGGAGCTTCCTCCGAGCTTCCGCATCGAGATCGTGCGCGACGAGAGCGAGTTCATCCGGAACTCGATCCACGCCGTCGAGGAGCACCTCGTGCTCGGCGGTCTGCTCGCGGCGGTCGTCGTCTTGTTCTTCCTCTGGAACGGCCGCTCCACGCTGATCTCCGCGCTCGCGATCCCCACCTCGGTCATCGCGACGTTCGCGCTCATCCGCCTGATGGGCCTCACGCTCAACTCGATCACGCTCCTCGGTCTGACGCTCTCGGTCGGCATCGTCATCGACGACGCGATCGTCGTGCTCGAGAACATCGTGCGCTGGATCGAGGAGAAGAAGGTCCCGCCCAAGGTCGCCGCCGTGCTCGCCACGCGCGAGATCGGCCTCGCCGTGCTCGCGACGACGCTCTCGCTCGTCGCCGTCTTCCTCCCCGTCGCGTTCATGAGCGGCATCATCGGCCGCTTCATGTCGTCGTTCGGCTTCACGATGGCCTTCGCGATCATGATCAGCCTCTTCGTGAGCTTCACGCTCACGCCGATGCTGAGCTCGCGCTGGCTCAAGGGCCCCAAGCCGCTGAGCGAGGCCGAAGAAGAAGCGATGCTCGCGGCGCCGCCGCCCAAGGAGCGCGTCGATCCGCCCGCTGGCAACCGTGTCGAAGAGCGTGCGCAGTACCTCGAGTGGGCCCGCGGCAAGCGCGTCCCGATGTTCGAGGATCGTGGTGACGGCACCTACCGCCACCAGCCCGGTCACGGCCACGGCGTTCACGGCGCCGGTGGCGTGTACGGGCGCATCGAGCGCGCCTACATGTGGCTCCTCGCGCACGCCATGCGGCACCGCTGGGTCGTCGGCATCCTCCTCGTCATCACGCTCGGCTCGATGGTCCCGCTGGGTCGCGCGGTGGCGAAGAACTTCCTCCCGGTCGAGGACGAGTCGCGCTTCGAGATCACGGTGCGTGCTCCCGAGGGCGTCTCGCTCGCGCAGATGGGCGTCTTCTCGGAGCGCATCTCGCGCGACATCCGCGCCCTCGACGGCGTGGCGCACGTGGTCGTCACCGCCGGCAGCCCTCCGGGCGATGCGAGCGGTCGCGGCCCCAACGAGGCGAGCCTCTACGTCGCGCTCACCCCTGCCGGTGATCGTGACCGGAGCCAGAACGACATCATCGACGTCGTCCGCAACGAGATCCTCCCGCGCTACCAGGCCGAGAACCTCCGCACGATCGTGTCGCCGGTGAACGCGTTCGGCGGCGGTGGCGCCTCGAGCGCGGCCATCCAGTACGTCATCCGCGGCGCCGATCTCGCCGAGCTCGATCGCATCTCGCAGATCGTGCTCGAGCGTGTGCGCGCCACGCCGGGCGCGGTCGACGCGAACACCACGCTCATCACGGGCCGCCCCGCGTACGAGGTGCACATCGATCGCCAGCGCGCCTCGGACCTCGGCGTCACGGTCACCGACCTCGCGACGGCGCTGCGCCTCGCCGTCGGCGGCGTGCCCGTCGGCACGTTCGCCGAAGGCGGTGAGCAGTACGACGTGCTCGTGCGCGCGGATCTCGATGCGCGCGCGGATCCTCAGCAGATCGGCCTCATCACGGTGCCCTCGTCGCGCGGCGGCTCGGTGCGCGTGTCGGACGTCGCTTCGATCGTCGAGTCGCTCGGCCCCGCGTCGATCCAGCACAACCAGCGTCAGCGTCAGGTCACCGTCTACTGCAACGTCGGCCCCGGCTTCTCGGAGGCCGCCGTGATGACTGGCTTCGAGGAGGGCTTCGTGTCGGCCCAGCCGCCCGCGGGCTACCGCGCGGCGTTCACGGGCCGCTCACGCGAGCTGCGTCGCGCGGGTCTGTCTTTCCTCACCGCCGTGGGCCTCTCGCTCATCTTCATGTACCTCGTGCTCGCGGCGCAGTTCGAGAGCTGGATCCACCCGATCACGATCCTCGCGTCTCTGCCGCTCACGATCCCGTTCGCGCTGCTCTCGCTCGTGGTGCTCGGGCAGTCCGTGAACCTCTACTCGGCGCTGGGCATCCTCGTGCTCTTCGGCGTCGTGAAGAAGAACTCGATCCTCCAGGTCGATCACACGCGCGCGCTCAGACGCGAGGGCTACTCACGCGCGGACTCGGTGATGATCGGCAACAAGGATCGTCTGCGTCCCATCCTCATGACGACCGTCGCGTTCGTCGCCGGCATGCTGCCCCTCATGGTCAGCTCGGGCGCGGGCGCGGGCACCAACCGCGCGATGGGCTCGGTCATCATCGGCGGCCAGACGCTCTCGCTCCTGCTCACGCTCGTCGCGACGCCGATCATCTACACGTGGCTCGACGACCTCACGAGCTCGCGCTGGGTGAAGCTCGCAGGCCGCGCGATCTTGTGGCCCTTGTCGATCGTCGATCGGATCTTCTCGCGCAAGGAAGAGCCCGAGAGCCAGCCGCCGCAGCAGCACGGCAGCCCCGCGGAGTGATCCTCCACGCGCGACGATGACGAGGCGGCGTCCGTGATCGACGGGCGCCGCGCTCGTTGCGTCCGACCCAGAGCGCGGCCCGTCGGGCGCCGCGCGATCGTCGCCACGAGCCCGATCGCCACGTCGATGGCTCTTCGCGGTGCCCGCGCCCGGTGAGAGACTCGCGCGATGACGACATCTCGGGGCATGGTGCGGCTCGGGATGGTTGCCCTGTTCTTGGCGGCCTGCGATGCGCCCCAGGTTGCTCTCGACACCGGCGGGCTCGATGCCGAGAGCGCGGACGCGATGACCGACGACGCGCCGCGTGACGGGTCGGTGCCGACCGACGTGGGACGACCCGACGATGCGAGCTCTGTCGTAGAGGACGCGAGCATCGATGCGTTCGCATCGCCATCCGACGACGCGTTCGTCTCGCCATCCGACGACGCGTTCGTCTCGCCATCCGACGACGCGTTCGTCTCGCCATCCGACGACGCGTTCGTCTCGCCATCTGATGCGTTCACCGCGATCGACGCGTTCGTCTCGCCATCCGACGCGTTCGCAGGATTCGATGCCTTCGTCGCGACCGACGCGTTCGTCGCACGCGACGCCTTCGTCCCGCCCGATGCCTTCGTCCCGCCTGATGCCTTCGTCCCGCCCGATGCCTTCGTCCCGCCTGATGCCTTCGTCGCGCGCGACGCCTCGCTCGACGCCTGCACCCCACGTCGGGAGATCTGCTGCAATCTGGCCGACGAAGACTGCGACGGGCTCGTCGATTCCGCCGACCCTGACTGCTCCAGCGCGGGCAGTGTGAGCTGGGCCGTTGCCTTCGGGTCCGCCTCGAGCGACCTCGGCAGCGACGTCGCCGTGCTCGCCGACGGAGGCTCCCTCGTGGCCGGCACGAGCAACAACGACGGTGTGGTCCTCCGTTACGCGGGAGACGGGTCGCTGACCTGGACTCGAAACTTCGGCGGCAGCGGCTTCAGCAACGCACAGAGCGTGGCCGCGCTGGCCGACGGCTCGTCGATCGTCGTCGGGAGCTTCAGCGGGAGCGTCACGTTCTCGACCGGCATCTCGCTGAGCTCGACGGGCGCCTCGTCCGATGTGTTCCTCGCTCGCTTCGATCCCACCGGCGCGCTCGTCTGGGTGCGCAGCGCCGGTGGCACGGGCTCCGACGCCGCACAGGCTGTCGTCGTGCTCGCGGACGGAACGAGCTTCGTGACGGGCAACGTGGGATCGAGCAGCTCGACCTTCGGCATGGGCGAGCCCGGCATGGCCACGCTCTCGGCCAGCGGCACCTTCCTCGCGCGCTATGCGAGCGACGGCTCGCTCGTCTGGGTGCGGGGCACGCGCGCTTCGGCGAGCCGCGCCATCACGCTTCGATCCGATGGCGGGCTGCTCGTCGCCGGCAGCTACGCGGGGATGGTGACCTTCGGCATGGGCGAGCCGACGGCCACCACGCTCACGAGCGCGGGCTTGGCTGACGTGTTCATCGCGCGCTACGCGAGCGACGGCGCGCTCGTCTGGGCGCGCTCCGAAGGAGGGGCCGACAGCGAGGCCGCGCTCGCGCTCGACGTGCTCCCTGGCGAGGCGTTCGTGCTCTCGGGCTCGTATGGAGGAAGCGCGGTCTTCGGACGTGGCGAAGCGCGGGAGACCACCCTCGTCTCGAGCGGCTCGCTCGACGCATTCCTCGCGCGCTTCGACGCCAGCGGTGCGCTCGTGTGGGCGCGCACAGGCGGAGGGGGCCGTACCGACGAGGCCTTCGGCGTCGCAGCGTTGAGCGACGAGAGCGCGATCGTGGTCGGTCGCTACGGCAGTCTGGGGGCCACCTTCGGCGCCGATGGGACGAGTTGCCCGGTCACGCTCTCGCCGACCTCCTCGGGCATGGCCTCGACCGACATCTTCGTCGCGCGCTACGACGCGATGGGCCAGCTCCTCTGGGCCCGCAAGGCCGGTGGCACGAACGTCGATGCGGCCTTCGGGGTGGATGCGTCCGCCTCCGACGCGATCGTCGTGACAGGCAACTTCTCGGTCGTCGCGACGTTCGGCACGGTGATGCTGACGATGAGCGGCTCGATGAGCGATGCCTTCGTGGCGCGCTACACGCCCTGAGCGGAAGGACTCCCGATCTCGTCGCGTGTCAGGCCCCGAGGCGTCGCTCGAAGGCCAGGCCTGCGAGCACGAGCAGTGAAGCAGGCAGCGCGTGACCGAGCGAGACGTGCGAGAGCGCGTCGATCGGGCACATGAACGCGGCCGACGCGAACGCTGCGCACGCAGCGACCGCTGCGACACCGACCCGGGCTCCGATGGCATCGCGCCGCATGGCGTGCACGATCGCGAACGTGATCGCGCCGACGACGACCGCGAGCGCGCCGCAAGGGATCGGACCGTGGCCCTCGGGATCGACGGGCCCGCCTGCACCGAGGGGCACGAGCACGAGCACGACGAGCGCGAGCCACACCGCCGCCGCGAGGGCGAGGGTGCGTGAGCCTTCGAGCGCCCGATCGGTCAGCGAACGCGTGGCGACCATCGCGCCGAGCGCGCCGAGCGGCAGGAGAGCCGCCGCCCACACGAGCGCGCGCTCCAGGGTGAGGCTCGCGAGATCGTCACGAGGCGCGGCCACGAGCACCAACGTCGGCACCGCCGCGCCGACGCCGATCGCGAGCGCGCGACGCACGGGCGTGGAGAGGCGCTTCAGCCTGCCCGACGGGCCGCGCTCGGCTTCGAGATCTGCCTCGATTCCTCGCCACGCCGCCGACAGCACCGAAGCGTCCGCCTCGTGGGACGTCGTGTCGGAGGGATCGGGAGGGCGGGCCACGGACTCAGTATGCGCGTCGCAACGATTCGTTACTCGGGCGTGAGATATTCCGCCCGTCATGGAGCCGGAGCGCCCCGAGTCCGCCCTCTTCGAGCGTTGGCTCGACGGGGACACGCGCGCCTTCCAGGAGCTCTTCACGCTGCTCTCGCCGACGGTCCTCGCGATCGCGCGTCGCTACGGCCTACGGGACGCCGAGGCCAAGGACGTCGTCCAGCAGACCTTCCTCGGTGTGCACCGCGCGCGCGCGGACTTTCGTCGTGGCGCGCCGGTGCGGCCTTGGGTGGTGACCATCGCGCGCAACGTCGTGCGCGATCACCTGCGCCGACACTACGTGCGCCGCGAAGACGCGCTCGAGCTCGACGGGCCGATCGAGCCTCGCGTGGAAGCGCCCGAGTACGGCGTGCCTACCTCCGAGGCGTTGCTCGGCTGGGCCGGTCAGGCGCTCGCGAAGCTCCCCGAAGCGCAGCGTCGCGTCATCGAGCTGCACTACCTCGAGGGCAAGTCGTTCGCGGACGTGGGCAAGGCGCTGGGGTGCAGCGAAGGTGCGGCGCGGGTGCGTGCGCATCGAGGCTACGAGACCATCCGTGCCTGGCTGCTCGACCCCACCGCCGCGGGTCTGCCTGATCCCTTCGCGTGATCGGGCCCTCGTCGCGTGATCAGGCGAGCGAGTCGAAGCGAACGTTCGTGAGCCTCTCGCTCTCTTGCCACAGGCGCCGCTGTGCCTCGCGGTCGTACGATGCCTTGGTCGATCGCACCACGATGGGAGCCCCGATCATCTCGAAGAGACCACCGGGGCCGTAGTACTCGCCGTTCTTCGCGGAAGGATCGCAGAGCGCGCGCAGCGTCGGCAGCGCGCCCATCGCAGGCCCTTGCGCGAGGAGCTTGTTGCCCACGGTCATGAACAGGCCCTTCACGCGCGAGCCCTCCATCTCGGGCCCCTTGTGCTGGAGCGCGGTGGCCGTGTAGCCGGGGTGACAGGCGAGCGCGAGCGTCTCGATCTTCTTCTCCTCGAGACGACGACAGAGCTCGTAGGTGAAGAGCAGGTTCGCGAGCTTGCTCTGCCCATACCAGGCCCAAGCGTCGTAGCGGCGCTCGCCCATCAGGTCGTCCCAGCGCATGCGGCCCCAGCGATGCGCGGTGCTCGCCACGTTCACCACCCGCGAGCCCTTCGTCGCGACGAGCGTCGGCAGAAGGAGGCCCGTGAGCGCGAAGTGGCCGAGGTGGTTCGTGCCGAGCTGCATCTCGAAGCCGTCCTCGGTCCTGCCGTAGGGCAGGGCCATGAGGCCAGCGTTGTTCACGAGGCCATCGAGCTTCGTGTGCTTGCTCGCGAGCTCGCTCGCGAACGTGCGCACGCTCTTCAGGCTCGAGAGATCGAGCGACATCACCTCGACGCTCGCGTCCACCGAGCGCTTCGTGATCGACTCGAGCGCGTCCTTCGCGCGCGAAGGGCTGCGGCACGCGAGCACGACGTGCGCGCCCTTCTCCGCGAGCACGGCCGCTGCCTCGAGGCCGATGCCGCTGTTGGCGCCCGTGACGACGAACGTCTTTCCGCGCTGATCGGGGATCGCTGTCGAGGTCCACGCCATGATCGATCTCCTCGCTTCTTCCGTGTCGGCTTGGGCGACACGTGGGTCTCGTCTATCCTCGCGCGATGACCTACACCATCTTCCGCTCGCCTCGTTCGATCTTCTTCACGCTCGCCGCCGCCAGCGTCCTCACCGCGGGCTCCGCCTGCGGAGGCGGGACCAGCTCGGAAGACACCGGCGCGGGAGGACGAGACAGCGGCCCGACGACGATGGACGCGTTCGTCGCGCCCGGGGTGGATGCGAACGTGGCGCCCGGCACCGACGCGTTCATCCCGCCCGGCACCGACGCGTTCATCCCGCCCGGCACCGACGCGAACCTCGCTTCGGGCACGGATGCATACGTGGCGCCTGGCACCGACGCGTACGTCCCGCCCGGCACCGACGCGTACGTCTCGCCCGGCGGCTGCACCTCGAACGCCGAGTGCGCCGACGACCAGTGGTGCTCTGCCTCGTCGTGCGGCGCGGTGGGCCGGTGCAGTGATCGACCGACGGGCTGCCCGCGCATCCTCGACCCGGTCTGCGGCTGCGACGGCGTCACGTACGACAACGACTGCCTCGCCAACGTCGCGGGCCAGAACGTCGAGTCGCGCGGCGAGTGCAGCACCGTCGGGCGCTGCACGTCGAACCTCGACTGCGGCCGCGGTCAGTACTGCGCGGGCACCGGCTGCGACACCCCCGGCACCTGCCAGCCGTATCCGGGCGCATGCCCGGACGTGTACTCGCCGGTCTGCGGCTGCGACGGCAACACCTACGGCAACGACTGCGAAGCGGCGTCGGCCGGCGCGCGCGTGGCCTCGCGCGGCGAGTGCTCCACGGGCGGCGACTGCCGCAGCAACGCAGACTGCAACCGCCTCGAGTACTGCGCGGGCACGGGCTGTGACACCGCAGGCAGCTGCGAGGCGCGCCCCGAGGTCTGTCCCAGCATCTACATGCCTGTCTGCGGTTGCGATGGCGTGACCTACAGCAACGAGTGCGCGGCGAGCGCGGCCGGCGTGCGCGCCGCGACGCGTGGCGAGTGCACCACCACCGCCACGTGTGACCCGCCGTGCTCGAGGGGCCAGCACTGCGAGCTCTGCCGCGGCGGCGCCTACGCGTGCATCCCCGACGGCTCGATGTGCTGAACCACGCTCCGTGAGCCCTCCGAAGTCACGAACACCCCGCGACGGCACCTTCTCCAGGGAAGGTGCCAGTCCGCGCGAAGGTGCCAATCCACGCGAAGGTGCCCATCGACACCGAGGTGCCGAGTCGCGTGAAGGTGCCACTCCGCGTCCGTTCCGTGGAAAGCCGGTGTCCCGTCCGGACAAGCCACCGCTCCGCATCCAGACGACGACGCTCTGGGACTATCCCTCGCAGCACTACGGCGCGGGCATGCAGGGCGACTCGCGCTACGTCGGCGCGACGCCGTCGTACATCCCGTGGAACCTGATCCAGCGCTACACCCGGGAGGGAGATCTCGTCGTCGATCCGATGTGCGGCTCGGGCACGACGCTCGACGTCTGCAAGGACACGCGCCGTCGGGGGCGCGGCTTCGACGTGAGCCCGTTCCGCCCCGACATCGAGCAGGCCGACGCGCGCAAGCTGCCAGTCGAGACTGGCACCGTGAGGCTGGTCTTCCTGGATCCGCCGTATGGCGATCACATCCACTACTCCGAAGACCCGCGCTGCATCGGCAAGCTGTCGGCCTACGATCCGCGCTTCTACAAGGAGATGGGCAAGGTGATCTCGGAGTGCGCGCGCGTGCTCGCGCCGGGCGGCCACTTCGGGCTCTACGTCTGCGACTACTTCGAGAAGCAGAAGGGCCTCGCGTGCGTGGGATTCGAGCTCTTCGCGCTCGCCGCCCAGCACCTACGTCCCGTCGACGTCATCTCGGTGACGCGCCACCACAAGACGCTCCAACAGGGCAACTACCACCGTGCCGCCGAAGAGGGGAACTTCTTCCTCCGCGGCTTCAACTACCTCTTCGTCCTCCAGAAACCGACGAAGTGAGTCACTGGCAGCGCCAGGAGCCCGCGCACCGCACGAGGTCACCGTCGATCTCGCAATTCCAGCGGATGAACCCTCCGGAGCGGAACCCCGCGTCTGACGTCCCCGCGTCGTCGACTCGGCCCACCGAATTGCCCGTCTCGCAGATGTTCTGACAAGACCACTGATCAGGAATGTCGTCGCCGAGCGCGGAGCGAAGCTCGTCCGTCACCTCACGGGTGATCGTGACGGTCTCTGAAGAGCAGTATCCGCAGCCGTCGTCACAGCCAGCGCAAGCAAGGAGGAGCGCGAGGGAGAGTCGACGCGCCCCGTCACGCGCTCGCTCGAGTGCGCTGGGATACGACGTGGGGGCCGAAGTGCGCGCCGGGGTCATCCGGTCCGAGCCTGCACGAGGAACGCCGTGCATGTCACGCGCCCTCATCCGCTTCCCGATCGAGGCAGTGCGCGTGAAGCGGCGACTCCCCAGAGAAGTCGACGCCGAGGCCGAGGTGCGCACAACCGGACAAGCGCGTCTCGGTGAATCGAACAAACCATTCCTCCCCGCCGTAGAAGGTCAGTTCGGGTCCGCCGAAGGGAAGTTGATCGGGGTGGCCTCGCGCGAGGTCCGACGCCTCGTCGTCCGTCAGCCCGAAGCGCTGGGGCGAGACCTCGATCTCCCGGAGCAGAAACATGCGTGCCACATCGAGGCACGTAGAGGCGATGGCCTGGATGCGCCCGCAGAAGGCCAGTTGCTCAGGCGAGGGTGCTGATTCAGCGGCGCAGCAGATGAAGTACCGAATGGTCCCATCGGGACGCTCCGCCGGGACGGACCACGTTCCCTCCCAGAACGTCTGTCCTGGTGGAGACTCTGCGAGCTTCCGAAGCAGCCATCCACCCAGATCAATCTCGTCAGTCATCCGCACCTCCGCAGCGGGTTACCGTTGCGGTGGACGCGACCGCCGGGTCGACAGGAGACGTGGAGTCGACGGGGTACGCATACCGACCCGGTCGCTGACTCTTCCAACACACGAGCTGGCCGAGGTCGTCGTACATCTCGATGGGGGCCCGGGAGGCGTCGACGGTCATGACGCGAGCGTGCGTGCGAGATCGTTCGCTCGCGTGGCGCTCGGCAGCCCGGCGATCGCGAGGGAGGTGTGGGGCTCGTCGGCGGTTGTCGAGAGGAGGAGGGATGCCAGGCCTTCTTCGCGCGTCTCGTCGAGCGCGCGACGCTCCGCGTCCGTCACGCGTGAGCGTGCCCAGTCGTGGAGCGCGAAGGACAAGAGCGCGTGCTCGGCCTCGTCCTTCGCGATGCGCGCGAAGCTCGTACGCACCTCGGGATCACGCGCGTGCGCGGCCTGATGCGCTGCGACCAAGGCGCCGTACGCCTCGCGGACGCAGCCCTCGAACGCGTTGTCTTTCGCCATCTCGAAGAGCGATCGCGGCGCGTTCTCGCCTCGCTCCACGATGGGCACCTCGCCTCCGAAGCGATGCGCCAGCCGACGCACCATGCGGGCGTGGGTGATCTCCTGTCGTGCGCTGTGACGTGCAGCGCGCGACATCGAGCAGGGCGCGCCGTGACGGGCCATCTCGTCCGCGAGCTCGAAGAACGCCGGCACCGCCGCGGCTTCGAGGTGCGCCATCGACGCGAAACAATCGCCCAGACGTGAGCGGACGATGCGTGGTCGCGTACGCTCCCGGAACGCCTGAGGGGCACGTCCTCCGCCACAGAAGAATCGGCCGGTGCACGTGAGCTCGCCGGCCAGGGTCGCGCACTGCCAGCTGCGGCCGCTCGACGACACGAAGCCCGCATCGCCGCTCGCGTCTTCGATCCCGACGTCACTCGTCACGCCCGCGTCGACGATGGCCGCCTCGCACAGTGAACGACACAAAGCCCCGTCGGTTCGAAGCGATGCGGCTTGATCGTCGGTCACGGGGCGCCTGACGACGAGCGGCTCACCGCAATCGCCGCCGCAGACACACCCCACGTTCGTGATCAACGCGCTTGCGCCGATCGGCAGCGCGAGGAGCGGCAGACCGAGGGCGATGCGACGAAGCAGGGCGCGGGCGTCCATGAGTCCTCCGGGACTGGCACACCGCGACACGCGAGGCGCCCGTCGACCGTGGAATCAGCAAGAGCCGCGCCCGCGCGCGAACAGCCCTCGATCACTGCGCGATGGGCGCGCCGAACGTGCCCCAGCGCCAGGGCCCCAGCGGCGAGCCGAACTCCGCGATGTCGACCTGCACCACGAAGTCGCCCGACTCCACATCGACAAACGCCGCGTTGCCGTTGGTCCAGAGGAACTCGGGGCAGCGCAGCTCCTCGAAGCGCGTCGGGCGGCCGGCGATCGTCGTGTCACCCGAGCGCACGCTGCACTCGAGCTGGAGCGGGCCGATCGGTCGCGTCTCCATGGACTCGCTCACGTTCGTCGGCGGAGCATCGGGCGAGACGACCACGTCGGCGTAGAGCTGAGGCAACGTCTCGACGGGTTGATCGTGGCAGGCGTCGCCATCGAACACGCACAGCGCCTCGATGCGGTTGGCCGCTTGGTTCTCGGGGGTGTCGATCAGCTCCTGCGCCCAGCGACGCACGATCCCGCCGCCTTCCTGAGACACCGTCACCTCGATCGTGAGTCGATCGCCGTCCTGATCGGTGACCTCCTCGCGCATGAGCAGTGGTGTTGCGAAGCGCGAGCCCGAGAAGCGATAGACGACGTAGTCGCCGACGCGGTAGCGCGTGCCGCGGAGCGGCTCGGAGCGAAGCGCGCCGCACGTCGAGGCACCGGGCGAGCGCGCGGCGCCGTTCTCGTCGAACACGCGCACACGATGAGCGAGATCGGCGAGCTGAGGGGCGAGCTCGGGGTGCGCCTCGGGGCGCGAGCTGAGGCCGAGGATCACGAGCGGGCGGTACGAGCCGGTGCCGCGTGCGCCGGCCACCCATGGCTTGAGTGCATGGAAGAGGACGAGGTGCACGTGGCTCGCATCGCCGGCGCGCGTGCGCGCCTCGTAGAGGACCTCGTGCGCGGCCAGCCCATCGAGCTGACACGCTTGGCTCGCGATCACCCGCGTCTGGTAGGTCTGCGGGCCTGCGCCTTCGGCGTCGTCGAAGAGCCAGTAGCGCTGGTTCACCGAGCGCTCGACGATGCCGGGCGCCAGCGTCGCGAGGTCCCGCTGCTCGAGCGCGCGGGGCAGAGGCACCGTACGCGCCCACATGCGCGCGGGCAGTCGCGTGTGCGAGAGCTCGAGCTCGAAGACGTCCTCGCTCTGCCGCGCTGTCCCGTCGAGGCGCGCCTGGTGCACGTGCTCGGCATCCGTGCGCGTGGTGGTTCCGTCGGCGCCGAAGTTCGCGATCGTCCAGGCGGGCGTGGCGACACGCGTGCGTCGTGCGCCGCCGTGCTCGATGCCGAACTGCCCGCGGGCTGCGACGAGACCTCGATCGCCCATGCGCGGATGGAGCGACGAGGAGGACATCGCGCCTCCGCAGCCGACGAGCGCGAGCGACGCGAGGACGAGCGTGGGAAAGGAGAGAGTGGGGACCATGGCGCCGCGAGCTTGCCATGCGATCGCGAGCGCCGTCATCGCGCGCAGTGGGCGCCCCGCGTCGATGCGATCGGGACCGGACGACGCTCGATCGCTCAGCCGCGACGCGTGCGTCGCGAGGCCGCGAGCAGGAGCACGAGCGCGAGCAGCGTGAGGGTCGTGGCGCCGCCACGCGCCGCGCTCGTCGCACACCCGCTC
>JAFLCL010000208.1 GCA_017303575.1 Deltaproteobacteria bacterium | reverse complement strand
GTGGCGCGCTCCGAGCCCGCGAACGCGACGCTCGCGGCCGCCGCGCTCGCTCGAGGGACGGGCGTCCCGGCCGCCGTGTGGAGCGAAGTCCGGAGCCTCGAACATGGCCACTGGGATCGTTCCGCCTTGCGATTGGCGCTGGCGCGCACGTTGGTGCGCGAGAGCTCGTGGCAGGACGCGCTCGACACCGCCACGCTCGACGGTCACGCGCTCGGAGCGCTCGCCATCGGTCTCGCCGACGCACGCGTCGCGGGCCTCGTCGAGGACACGTCGATCCCTCTCGTGACGCGTCTGGTGGTGCGCGGGATCGCGCTGCCCGAGATCGCGACCTCGGGTACGAACGCCGACTTCGTGACGCGCTTCCGGCTCGCGCGTGCAGCACGGGTGACCGAGGACGGGCGCATCGACGCGTGGCTCGAGGCGACAGCTCGCACCGCCGAGGAGTGGACGCTGCGCGCCGAGGCCGTCGACTCGCTCGGCGGGCGCGCCTCGCGTGAGCTGCTCGCTGCGCTCTTGCGCGACGGCTACCCACGCGTTCGACTCGCGGCCGCGCGCGCCGTGTCGAGACGTGGTGGCGAGAGCGCGACGTTGCTCGCGCTCGCACGTCACGATGCGTGGCCGCTCGTGCGCGCGTTCGCGCTGGGTGAGGTCGCCGACCTTCCGGCGGCGCGCGCGGTCCTCCTCGATGCGTTGTCCGATCCCGCCTCCGCGATGCGCGCGCGCTCTCTCGAGCTCTTGCGATCGCGCACCGCCGCCGACGTCGACGCACCGCTCGTCGCGATCCTCGAGGACGATCACGAGTGGCCGCACGTGGCGGCGCGCGCTGTCGAGGTCGCCGAGGTTCGCTGCAGCGAGTCGCTCGGTCCTGCGCTCGTGCACGCGGTACGGCGCGGCGCACGCGGCGGCGCGAGCGCAGGCGATCTCGAGACGGCACAGGTCGCTCTCCGCGTGGCGCTCCGCTACGGCGGCGCGACCGCCTCCGACGCGCGACGTGCGACGGAAGGGCCCTCCTCCCCTGCGTTCCAGGTTCTCCTCGAGCACCCTCAGCCTCCTTGCGCGGGCACGGCAGGAGCGACCGAGCCAGCCACGTCGGTTGGGGTTCCAAGCGCACGATGACTCTGGTAGCGTCCGCCCACCTTTCTGGAAGGTGTCGGTGATGAAGCGATCCTCCCTCCGTTCTCGGGCACTCCGTTCACGCGCTCTGCGCGTGTGCAGCGCGCTCCTCGTGACGGCGCCCCTCGTGGCCGTCCCGTTCCTCACCGCGTGCGACGGTGGACCCGCCGCGGACCTCGTGATCGAGCCGCTGCCCGAGGTGAGCCCGACGCTCCCCAGCGTGCCGACGATTCCGCCGCCGCCCTTCCCGCTCCAGTACCCGGACACGAGCTACAGCGTGTTCGGTCTGCGCCGTCGCCTCGAGACGACGATCGATCACGACGTGACCGTCACCGGCTACATCGTCGAGATCTACGCGCCGCCCGAGTGCCCCGAAGGCCGGACGTGCCCGCCGCCCACGGCGCCGAACCTGTGGATCGCCGACGCGCGCGACATCCCCGCGGATGGCAACCGTCTCCAGCTCGTCGGCTACGCCACCAGCCAGCAGGCGATCGACGACGTGATGGAGGATCTGCGTCGCGGTCGTGAGCAGCCGCCGGAGTCCGAGTCGGGCCAGATCCCGATCCCGACCGACTTCCTCGTCGGCAACAAGATCAAGGTGACTGGCCGCTTCGCGCGTGTGTCCGGCGCGGGCTTCAACAACAGCCAGGGTCTGATGGAGTACCGCAGCCACGAGACGCTCGAGGCCGTGACGCCGCCGGAAGAGCCGCGCGGCCGCTGACGCTTCTCCTCTCGCTCGACACGACGCCCGGCACGCACAAGCGGCCGGGCGTCCTCGTTGCATCGATCGCGCGCGCGAATCGGAGGATGGCTCAGGGGCTCGGTGTGCCGTAGGGCGGGACAGCGCCGCCCGCGTCTTCTTCCGGCGGGGCATCGAGCGGAGGCCCGCCGTCGAGCGCGTCGGTCGCGCCCAGGTCGGCGTCGTCGGAAGGCGTTGCACCGTCGCGGCTTGCCGCGTCGCCCGCGGTCGCTGCGTCGAGGCCAGCGTCGTCGCTCTCGTGCTCGTGCACGTCGTCCGTGATGGCAGCGTCGCGCGGAGGGCCACCGTAGGCGGCGTCCATGCCGCCCATCATCGTGTCGTCCGGACAGCCCGCGCTGGCCGTGGCCAGCGTCGCTCCGAACGCCATGATCGCAGCGCGTCCTGCTCGCGGGAGCGCGAGCGCGCCGCGCGGCGCGACGGTGCGCAAGGCCGTTCGGCAGAAGGGGCACGAGGGCTCGTCGTGGCGCACGTGTCGAGCGCAGCCGGTACAGGGTCGCAAGCTCATCCAGTCCTCCGCGCGGGAGAATAGCGGTTCGCGCCCGCGACGAGAACGACGACGCCCGGTCGCGAGCGTCGCGAGCCGGCGATGTCGAGCGGAGGCCGAGCGAGCTCAGTCGCAGCGGATGCGGGCCGCGCGCATGTCGACGCGATCGGCGCGCGTGTCGGTCCACGCGACGAGGAGCTGTCCATCGCCCGCGATGCGCACCGTGGTGCGACCGCCGCGGTTCGAGACGTTGGGGATGTCGAGGTCGATCGCGCGAACGACGTCTGCGCCTGCATCGAGGAGGATGAGGCGGAGGCGCGTGTCGGTGCCGCCATCCGGGTACGAGCGATAGACGACGGCGTATCCGTCGCGGCATCCCTCGCTCCAGCCCACGGCCTGACGAAGGCGCGCGACCGACGCCGAGTCCCCCTGCTCCATGCCCTCGTTGAGGGCGAACTCGCTCATCGCAGGCTCACCCGTTCCATCGAGCAAGCGGACGCGCACGTCACGACGCACGCCAGCGATGAGCGCTGTGAAGACTGCGGCACCATCGGCGGGCGTCAGACCGACATCGACGTCTCCCCCCGCGTTGTGCTCGGTGCTCATGACCTCGGGGTCGCCGACGGGCGCGCCAGTGGCGTCGAGGCGCTGCAGCGACACGTCAGGGAGGTCGGCGCCGCCCTCGGAGTAGAGCAGCACGGCACCACCTTCGCGCGGTGCGAGGCTGGGACGACCGATGTTCGCCGGCGCGGTGATCTCGTGGTTGCTACCGCTCAACGTCCCGGTCGCCGTCAGCAGCTGCGTGATCGGCACGCGCACGGTGTCGCCCTCGCGGTTCTCCACCCAGCTCGCGATCACGTTCTCGCCGACGGTGACCAGCGACGGTGAGTCGTCGCGACCCACCCGCGTGGTCACGCGCGTCGCGGCGCCCAGCGTTCCGTCGACGAGCGCTCGCGCGCGCACTTCGTAGTCATCGTCCGCGTTGTCGATCCACGCGACGAGATAGTCGCCGTTCACCGTCGCGATCGCCGGCTCGTCGTGGAGGTCGAGGCCCTCGGTCACCGTGAGCGCCGTCGGCTCGCCCGCCGTCGAAGGAATGCGGGCGACGCGGACCTGCGGGAATCCTTCGATCTGCTCGCGCCACACCGCTGCGAACTCGTCGGTGGCCGCAGCGACGTCGATCACGCGCGAGGACGCGGCGAGATCGGTGTCGGTGCCCAAGAGGTAGATGTCTCCGTCCTCGACGCGACAGCGCTCGGGATCGCGCGCGACGCGACCTGCGTCGGTGGTGACCTCGTTCGTGTCGTCGGCGTAGACATCG
This sequence comes from Deltaproteobacteria bacterium, assembly GCA_017303575.1. GTDB lineage: Bacteria > Myxococcota_A > Polyangia > Polyangiales > Sandaracinaceae > JAFLCL01. Next base: position 11,726 of record JAFLCL010000208.1, on the reverse strand, counting down.
CGCGGCACCCGCGGCGAGTCCTCGATGTCGCCCCCCGAGTCCGGGACGTCGACCCCGTTTCCACAGTTGCAGCCGATCGCTGCTGGCGCAGCGGCGATCGCGACGAGAAGCGCAAGACGAGTTCGAACGGTGCTGCTCGAGGTCATGCCCTCAAGGTACACGAAGGCGTTCGATGCGCGCCATCGAGAGCAATCCCTGATCTGGTGTGACGGTCAGGGGCGGTAGGACGCGATGGCGGCGACCGTCTCACCGGCCAGCGTGACCTCGGCGTCGAGGTCGCTGGCGCGCGCCGGAGCCGCGGACGCCACGCCCTCGCCCGTGGTTTCACCGATGTCGAGACGCCGGTTTCCACCGGGGCCCTCGATGCTGATCGAGAGTCGCGGCGTGGTGAAGGACGGCGGCGCGCCGTAGGGAGCAACGCTCCGCGCGCGGAGCGAGCGAAGACGCTCGAGGAGAGCGTCCGTCGCGTCGGGCGCCGCGAGCGCTTCGCCGCTCCACCACGCGCCGTCGCGACGATCGATGGTGGTCGTGCCGGTCGGGGACGTCAGCGTGACGCGCGTCGCGTTGGACGCATCGAGGCTCACGATCTCGCGATCGACGAGCGGGTGCGCGAGCGCGTCGAGGATGTCGGTGGGGATGACGAACACAGCGCCCTCCCCCTCGACACGCCCGAACGCGCCGCCCTCGGTCGCTTCACCGACTCGCAGGTCGATCGTCCTGGGCAGCGGGGCCGCGCCCGCATCGGGGTTTTCGTCCGTTGCTTCGTCGTCGTCGTGATCGTGCTCGTCACCCTGGTCGTCCGACGAAGGCGCGCTCGCCTCACGAAGCTCGAGGTGCACGAAGATCCGCGGAGAGGCCAGGTCATGAGCGAGCTCCTCCACGTCCGACGCCCAGCGCACGGCACGAAGGCTCGTGAGCCCGCGGATGAGGTCCCGCGTCGCGATGCGGTCGGCGGGGAGCGCTCGCGGCGCTTCGATGCGCCACGCACCGTTCTCCGTCGCGAGCCGCTCCTCGACCCCGTCGCGTGTGATGGTGACGCGGAGCACGTCGTCGGCCTCGCGGCTCACCACCGACCGATCACGGAAGCGCAAGCTCGACGGGGTGAGCGAGGCGGCGACCTCACCGACGTAGCGCGCGAGCACGGGCTCGTCGCCGCGACGCACCCACACACCCACGGTGTCCTCGTTGCCGACGTCGACGTACTCGACGACCTCCGGATCGTCCGAGTGATGAAAGCGGATCCGCATCCGCGGCGTCGCGAGGCCACGCTCGGCCAGGAGCGCGTCGGTCACGGGCTCGAAGCTCTCCGCCTCGGACGTGTGGAGCAGCCCGAGGTACTCGGACACCGAGGCGTCGTCGGCGCCGCGAGTCGTCTCGTTCTCGCGGAGCTCCCAGCGGTCGTCGGCGCGTCGCACCTCGAGCGTCGCCTCGCTCGCGCCGCTGGTGGCGCGGCCGAACACGAAGCGCTCGATCTGATCGTCGGTCGCAGCGAGCAAGTGTGTCTCGCGCAGCTGAGGCTCGGAGCCGAGGAGCGTCTGGAGGGCCGCCTCGGTCACGCACGTGACGGGTCCATCACCGACGCGCGCGGCGAGGAGCGGGACGGCCGCGTCCGCGATCTCCTCGGGCGTCGCGTCTTCCTCGATCGGCGTCGCCGGGCACGGCGCGCCGACCACGAAGCGCTGCTCCGACAAGCGGCCCGTGTCGCGCCCTTCGACGTCGCGCTCGTGCGTCGTCAGCGCCAGCGTCACGCGCGGCGACTCGACGAGCGCTGCGCCCCCCTCACCCGCGAAGCGAACGACGCGCGCGTCGAGCAGCGCGTCGATCACCGCGATCACCGTCGAGCGGCGCGCCCACCCCTGAAACGGCACGGTCGCGACCCAGCGCCGATCGACCAGCGCGACCCGCGCCTCGGTCGGCTCAGCGCCCTCGTGGGTGTACGTCAGCGAGAGCGCTGTCACGTCGCGCACCGCGAGATCGGGGAAGAGCTGCTTCGACCGGAAGTGATCGGTGTCCTGATCGATCGCCTCGAAGAAGTCCTGCCCCACCAGGTGGACGCGATCGGTGCCGACCACCTCGACGTAGGTTCCCTCGAGCTGCTCGTCGTCCGCACCGACGCGCACGACCTGCGTCTCGTCGGCGACCTCGAGCGTCAGCACGAGCCGCGGCGCATCGAGCCCGAAGCGCGCACGATCTTCGTCGCTCGGGTGCTCGATCGTGCGCCGCGCCGAGATCGACTCGCACGCCAGCAGCACGCCGTCGATCGCGTCCGAGTCCGCCGCGCCCGTGACGGGTGCCGTCAGGCGCCACGTACCCACGTCGAACGTGTCGAGGGTCTCCTCGGCCTGTTGGTCGCGCTCGAGGTCGACGATCACGTCGTCGCCTCGCTCGATGCGGATGCCGTGCACACGCGGCCGCACGAAGCGCTCCAGCACCTGCCCGCGACGCGACTCGAGCTCGCCGCTCGAAAGCGTGTGCTGCTCGTAGAGCACGATGAACCCGAGCATCACCGCGGTGATGCCGGCCAGGACGAAGGTCGTCTCCTTCTTCACGTCACTGCCTCCGGTTCCACCACACCGCGACGCCGAGGAAGATCACGGCGAGGGGCATGAGGAAGACGACGCGGAACATCAGGTTCCACGCGTCGTCGAGCGTCAGCTGCACGGGCTCGCCCTCCCCGCGCCGCGGGGGGATCGAGATCAGCGCCTCGCGCGCGGTGAGCCAGCCCGCGATGGAGCTGGCGAGCTCGAGGTTCGAGAACTCCAGCGCCGACAGCGCCTCGCCACGCAAGAACTCGGCGTCGCCCACCACCACGACCCGACCGCCGCGCGCGTTGGGATCGACCTCGCCCGCATCGTCGTGCGCGGGGCCATCGGGCTCGACGCGCGTGGCCACCGCGAGCGACACGGGGCCATCGAGGTCGTCCTCGTCGCGGTTGGGCTCGTGGTTCTCGATGAGGCCCGCGATGTCGGTCTCGGCGAAGGAAGTGTCGCTCGTGGAGAACAAGGTGGTCGCGCGCTCCGCGTCCACGGGGCGCACGGGCCGCGCGACCCAGAACACCGAAGGTCGCTGGAGCTCGTGCAGGGAGCGCGTGACGGGATGATCGCCGTAGGACGTGACGAGGAACGGGCCCGCGGGATCGGGCTGACCGGGCATCAGGTGGCCGCCGTCCATCTCGAGGACGAGCGCGCGATCCATGCGCACACCGAAGTCACGCAGGACGTCCTCGAGGCCGGTGGGACGAAGGTCTCCCCGATCGATCTCGGCGTCGGCCGCGACGAAGAGGTTCCCGCCGCCGCGCACGTAATCGCGCACGACGTTGGCCTCCTCGCGCGTGAAGGTCTGGAGCGGGCCGACGATGTAGAGCGCGTCGCAGGTATCGGGCACCTCGCGCGCGCCGCGCGTGGTGAACGCCTCGATCTCGAGGTTCTCGCGGCGCATCTCGTCGCGGAACGTGGAGAGGTTCCGATCGCTGCCGCCCTCGAGCGTCCACTCGCCGTGCCCCTCGACGAGACAGATGCGCGTGCGGCGCCCCATCGTCACCTCGAGGATGCCGCCGGTGATCGCCTGCTCGCTCCGCATGTCCACGCGTGGGCCGCCGCTGTCGTCGCCCATGCCGAAGTCGACGGCCACGAGGTCGTCGCGCGTGATGGTCCAGCGTCGATCGCCCGCGGCGATGAGGATCGCCGCATCGGCGCCCATCGAGCCGTCGGAGAACATCGCCTCGCCCAAGCCGTAGCGCGACGCGAGCGCCTCGTACTCGGTGCGCTGGCGGACGGCGTCGACGAAGTGCACGTCGACGTGGCTCGACTCGGCGCGGTAGCGATCGAGCAGCTCGCGCACGTCGGTGTAGTTCGGCTCGCCGTCCGAGAGGAAGAGGTAGACGTCGAGGTCGGTACCGAGCTCGCGCAGCACTTCCTGCGATCGCGCGCTCAGCGTGTAGCGGTGCTCGCTCGTCCAGTCCCAGCGCGTGTAGTGGCGGAAGGCGAGGTAGTTCGCCATCAGCACGATGCAGCACACGAGCAGAACGCCCATGACCGTGTAGAGGCGGGCGGCGCTGCGCTGGGCCTCGAGCGAGTCGGTGCCGGTGCTCGGCGGGCTCGGCTCGCGTGTCTCGGGCGCGCGCGTCTTGGGGGTCTCGCTCATGCCTCGACCCTCCGGATCTCGAGCACCTGCACGGCGAGGAACACCCCGAGGCCGGCGAGGGTCAGGTCGTACGCGACGAAGCGCGAGTCGACGATGCCCGAGCTGAAGGACTGCATGTGCTGCCACACGCTGACGTAGCGAACGAGCTGCAGCGTCGCGTCGTCGAGCGACATGAACTGGAGGATGCCGACGGCGAAGAGCGAGCCGAGGCACATGAACGTCAGCACCGCCGCGCTGATCTGGCTCTTGGCGATGGCGCTCATCAAGAGGCCGAGGCTCATGTAGTACGCGCCCACGCCGAAGATGCCGACGAAGGTCGCTCCGAGGCGGCCCCAGTCCACGTCACCGAAGCGGCTCGTGAGCCACGCGTACATGAGCGTGGGGAGCCAGAGCGCGCCCCAGAACACCATCGCCGCGATGTACTTGCCGAGCACGACGCCCGTCGACGTGACCGGCGCGGTCAACAGTGTCTCCAGCGTGCCCTGGCGCGTCTCTTCCGCGAGCAGGCGCATCGTCAGCACCGGCACGAACACCAGCAGCGGGATGAAGAACAGCGTCGTCTGCCCGAACAGCATCTGGAGCGGATCGGCCTCGGAGGCCGAGCCCACCGGCGCGCCCGCGACGAAGAAACAGAAGATCGCGAACATCGCGCCCTGCCACAGGACCCACGCCGTGAGCACCACGTACGCGAAGGGCGAGAGGAAGAACGACACGATCTCGCGCTTGGCGATCGTCCACATGGCGCTCATCGCGCAGCCTCCTCGTCCTTCGCGGCGTCGTCGCCCTTCGGTTCATCGTCGTTCGAGTCGGGCTTCGCAGCGTCCGCCGCGGAGTCGTCGGGCTTCGTCTCGACGCGGCTGGGCTCGGCCGTCGTCAGCGCCGAGAAGACGTCCTCGAGCGAGGCGCCCTTGGTCTCGCGGAGCTCGCGCAGCGTGAGACCGGCCTTCGCGATCGCGGAGAACACACGCTCGGACAGATCACCGGCGCCGTCGTCGCTGGCCGCACGCACCTCACAGCGCACGGTCCCATCGACGCGATCGCGCACCACCACCTCCACGACGCCCTCGATCGCCCGCAGCGCCGCGAGCAGCACGCTCTCGTCGCTCTTGCTCACGAGCATCACCGAGCTGCCCGGCCCCATCGAGCGGATCTGATCGGGCGCGCCCTCTCGCACGAGCTTGCCGCGGTGGATGATCACCACGCGGCCACAGCTGGCCTCGACCTCCGGCAGGATGTGCGTCGACAGCAGCACGGTCTTGTGTCCCGCGAGGCTCTTGATCACGTCGCGGACCGAGCGGATCTGGTTCGGATCGAGGCCCGCCGTCGGCTCGTCGAGCACGAGCAGCGGAGGATCGGCGACGAGCGCGTCCGCCAACCCGACGCGCTGCCGCGTCCCCTTGGAGAGCTGGCCGATGATGCGACCCGCGACCTCCTTGACGCTCGCCATCTCGAGGGCCGCGCCCACGCGCCCGACGATGCTGCGGCTCGGGACGCCCTTCAGCTCCGCCCGGTAGCGCAGGTATTCATCGACCCGCATCTCGCCGTACAGCGGGCACGCCTCGGGCATGTAGCCGATGCGCTTCTTCGCCTCGACGGGCGCGCTCAGCATGTCGAGGCCATCGATGCGGATGCGACCTGCGGTCGGCGGGAGAAAGCCCGTGAGCATGCGGAGGGTGGTGCTCTTGCCCGCGCCGTTGGGCCCGAGAAAGCCCACGACCTCGCCCTTCGCGACGGCGAACGAGAGATCGTCCACTGCGCGGTGGGTGCCGTAGCTCTTGCTGAGGTGCTCGACCTCGATCACGTGTGTACGCCTCCGCGGAAGTTCGAGCCTCGTCGGGCGAGGCGATCCCGCCGTCCAGGGCCGGCGGCGCGAGATAGTGCACCGCGGGCAGTCTCGCAATGGACGGCGCATGAACGCGCGCGAGCGGGTCGGCAACGGAATCCCAGATGCTATCGTCCGCGCCCCCCGTCTCCCTCCTGGCCCTCCACGGGCTGGACGTGTCGGTCCCCGGCTCCGCCGCCGACGCGGTGGCTACCCGGGACGCTCGAGCCCTGGCCGCGCGAGGTACGCACCGAATGGACCCCGATCGCGCGCTCGTCGAACGTGCCCTGGCGGGGGAAGAGGCCGCGTTCCGACAGCTCTTCGCGCGTCATCGCGACGACGCCGCCCGCGTCGTCTACCGCATGCTCGGACCTTCGCCCGAGGTGGAAGACGTGGTGCAGGAGGTCTTCCTGCACGTGTACCGATCGCTGAAGTCGTTCCGCGGCGACGCGCGCTTCTCGACCTGGCTCTACCGCCTCGCCGTCAACGTCACGCGCATGCACCTGCGGCGAAAGCGATCGCGCCCGCGCTTCGCCGACATCGAGGTGCCCGACACAGCACCGTCCGAGGAGACGATCGTCCTCGACCCGGCAGAGCAGGTCGACCAGCGGGCGCGCGTGAAGGCGCTCTACCGTCTGCTCGAGGGCATCTCGGAGAAGAAGCGTGAGGTGATCGTGCTGCACGATTTCGAGGGGATGCCCGCCAAGGAGATTGCCGATACCCTCGGCATCCCGGTGCTGACGGTGCGCACACGCCTCTTCTACGCGCGCAAGGAGCTCTACGGCGCCATGGCCGCGGACCCGTCGCTGCGCGCCGTCGTCGCCGCCGTGGCGGAGCGCCTGCCCACGGACAGTGAAGGCGCGAGCGTCCAAGGAACCGAGGAAGCGTGACCCCGCACGCCCCCAAGACCGCCGCCCTCGAGGCGCTCGCCGCCGACCTGCTCTCGGACGAGGGCACGCGTCGGATCCGCGCGCACCTCCGCGGGTGCGACGTCTGCCGCGAGCACTTCGCGACGATCCACGTCTACCGCGAGTCGCAGGAATTCATCACCCGCGCCGAGCCCGAGGTCGGTGGCAAGCCCATCGACTGGAGCAAGATGGAGCTCGCCCTCGCCCGCGAGGCCCGCGTGCAGGCGACGGCGAACGCAGCGGCCCGCGGTGCCTCTGCGAACGACGGCCGCTACCCGTGGCTGCTCGGGGGCGCCATCGCCGTGGCGGCCGCTGCGCTCGTCGCGATCGGCGTCTCGAACGGATGGTGGATGCCGCCGTCCGCCGCCGAGCGTGCCCCTGTCGTCGCGACGAACGATCACACGACCGAAGACGAGCCGCCGGTGGTCGCGGCGGTCAGGCTGCACGCGTCGGGGACCGTCTCGATGATCGCCGGCGCAGCGATGTTCACGTCGGACTTCGCGGACAGCGCCGCCGAGGATCTCGCGATCGGGCAGCGCGTCGCGCAGGGCACCGTCATGACGGGCCCGCTCGGTCGCGCAGCGTTCGAGCTCGAGCGTCCCGCGACGACGACGGACGCAGCGCCCGTCGCGCTCGCCCACGTGACGCTCGGCGCCGACGCGCAGCTGGGCCTCGGCGAGGTCGCCGCGCTCGACACCGCGTCGGACGGCGATCCGAGCCACGAGATCACGGCGCGCCTCGCGCATGGCCGTACGACCATCGACGCATTCGAGGCGAGCTCGCGTGTGATCGTGCTCGCGGGCAGCTACCGCGTGGAGATCCGCGCGGCGCGCTGCACGATCGATCTGAACGTGGGTGATGCCCGAGACGACGCCGACGACACGACGCGTGTGGTCGTGGGCGCGCGACACGGGGAGACCGCCGAGGTGGTCGTCGTCGATCCGAGCGGCGTGCGCACGACGCTGACGACGGAGCCATGGAACTCGCGCGCGCTCGAGGCCGCTCCCGAGCTCGCGGAGTTGCCGATCGCCCTCACCGAGGGCCCGATCGTGCAGGTGGACTTCCCGGAGGCGGTACGCTTCGAGATCGATGGCGTGAGCTACGACGCGACCGGGCCGACGCTCGCGCTGCGCGTGCCGGTCGGCGCCCTCGACCTCCGCGCGTTCGATCGCACGGGCCGTGCGTTCCGTGCTCGGGTCGACGTGGGCCCCGACGGTCTCGCGCTCTCGCCCGATCAGCTCGAGCCCATCCGCCCGCACGTCGTCGGTTTCCTCCCGCCCGAGGACATCACGCCGATCGTGCAGCGCAGCCAGCGCGGCCTCCAGCGCTGCTACGAGGCGGCGATGCGCATGCATCCCGAGATCAGCGGCAGCTCCATGCGGGCGCGGGTGACCCTCGACTCGCGCGGCGCCGTGCGCGTCGTCGAGATCGAGGGCGAGTCGGTACCGCCGTCGCTCGAGCTCTGCGTGCGACAAGAAGCGGCGCACTGGACGTTCCCCCCGCCGGGAGGTCCGATGACGTTCGACCTGCCGCTACGCTTCCGCACGCGTCAGTAGGCGAAGGCGAACGCGTGGCCCCTCGCGCTCACTCCGACGGTGGCGCTCGGTAGGGCTCGCGCACGTTGCCTTCGATGAGCCACGTGGGCTGCGCCGCGACGCACACGAAGCAGTCCCACACGTCGGTGTAGACGGTGTTGTTGCGCATCTCGAGCTCGACGAGGCGTGCGTCGAGCTCGAGCAGGCTCGGCACCGAGTGGTGGAGCGTGTTGCCCTCGACCCACTGTCGCTCGATCGACCACGTGTCGGTCGGCAACGTGCCGAGCATCATGCCGGTGCCGATCATGAGGTTGCGGGCTGCCCAGTTCTCTCGTGAGCGGCCGTGCGTTCGGTAGTTGTGCTTCGCGCCGTTCTCGAGCCGGTTGCCCACGACGGCGCTTCGCTCGACGTGCACGAGCCGCACGGTGGCCTCGGGACCATCCACCACGAGGTGGTTGCCCGCGACGATGATGTCTTCGCTCCCGAAGTCGGCGGTGTCACCGAGCCACACGCCGTAGCGGACGGCGTGGGCGCGACTGTTCGTGACCGCCATCCGAACGCCCCCACGGAGCATGAACGCCGAGTCGCTCGCCTCGACGTCGACGTCGTCGATCAGGAGGTCCGTGGTGCGCCACTCGGCGTGCCACTCTTCGCTCGGATAGTAGGTGCCCGGGATGGCGACCTCGATGCCGCCGTAGTGCCCGCCCCGCACACGGATCCGCCCGATCCGGTTGCCGATCCAAAGGACTCCGACCTCGACCCCGTCCTCGACGATCAGCTCGACGTCGGACACGAGGATCTCGAGGCGAGGCACCGACACCGCGAGCGTGACGCGCGTTCCCGACGTGATCGCCGCGGAGAGCTCCGAGGCGCTGGTGACGCGCACGTCGCGCGTGATCGTCGGCGGCGCGGGCCAGCTGAGCACGAGACCTTCGGGCGTCGGCCCGAGCTCGTACGTGACGGGCCCCGGATCGGGCGCAGGGCCCGCGTCCTCACGGACCACATGCGCGTCGTCGCCGGGAGCAACGGACTGAGTGAGTGAGCCCTCGCAGGCTGTCGCCAGCGAGAGGCCCACGGTCAGGGCTCCGATCCTCCAGCGCATGAGCAGATCGCGCGTCTGGTGCTCCGACGACGTCAGCGTCCGCGCGTGCGCGTTCGCGTACCCGCCGCGGGGCCCTGCACCGGCGGTCCGCCCTCTTCGGGGCAGCCATCCTCGTCCTCGAAGCCGTCCATGTCCTCGGCCTGATCGGGGCAGCTCTCCGAGTCGTCGGGGAGACTGTCGCCGTCGAAGTCGGTCTCGGGGCAGCCGTCTTCGTCACCGTAGCCGTCGGTGTCCTCGGGGTCGTTCGGACACTGATCCTGATCGTCGTTGATGTGATCGTGATCGCGATCGTTGTCGGGGCAGCCGTCGTCATCGCGGTCGCCGTCGCGATCCTCTGCCTGCTGCGGGCACGAGTCGTAGCCGTCCTGGATGCCGTCGCCGTCGCTGTCGAGGTCGGGGCAGCCGTCGGTGTCTTCTTCGCCGTCCAGATCCTCGGCGTCCGTCGGGCAGTTGTCCGAAGCGTCGGGGATGTTGTCGTGATCGTTGTCCGCTTCGGGGCAGCCGTCGGCGTCGTCGTACTCGTCGAGATCCTCGGCCTCGCTCGGGCACGCGTCGGCCTCGTCGAGCACGCCGTCGCCGTCCGCGTCCGCGCGGACCGGCGCCCACGCGAAGCCCCCGAGCACACGGAACACGGGGACGCCCACGCCTGCGATGATGCCCGCACCACCGCCGAGCTCGAAGGTCACGTCGTCCACACGGAAGCGGCCCCCGATGCGGCCCTCGAGCGGGTTCTCGTCGACCGCGCCGGAGAACGAGGTGCCGCCGACGAGCTCGCCGAAGATCGCGACGAGCGGCGTGATGTCGTAGCCCATCGCGGCGCCGTACGTGAACTGTGACGTCGCCTGCGTCGAGAACAGCCGCTGACCGTCGCGCCAGACGCCACCCGCGTTGAGCGCGAGGTGGAAGCCGTCGCGCACCAGCTCGGCCACGAGGTGACCGCCGAAGGTCGGCGTCTCGTCGCCGAGGAAGCGTCCCGGCGAGATCGCGTGACCGATCGGGGCGGTCACGTACGCCGCGAGGCCCAGACGGATGCCGCTCGAGTCGTCGAGGAGGTTCGCCTTGATGTGAAGGCGCGGATCCGCGAGCGTGAACGCACCACCACCGGGCACGTTGATCATCGTCGACGGCTGGAAGGCCTCGCCTTCACTGCCCGCGAGCGGAAGCACCACACCGATCTGCACGCGGTGCGAGATCGCGATCGCGCCCCAGACGTGGGCAGCGAACGTGTAGCGCACGAGCTCGTAGCGGCGCCCCGACACGACCTCGCAGTCGGCCTGGTTCGCGGGGTCGCACTCGGCCGGATAGAGCGTCATCAGGTTGTGCCCGTAGTCGAGCAGCACACCCGCGCTTCCCTCGAGCTCGCCGTGCACGCGCGCGCCGTCGACCTGGAAGTAGTTGCCGGGGCCGGGCGCCGGCGAGAAGCGCAGGACGGAGAAGTCCTGCGTCGGAGCCTGCGCCGCCGCCGTCGACGGCATCGTCATCGCGCCGAGGAGCGCGCCTGCGAGCGAAAGAAGTACTGCCCAGCCCGCCCCGCGCACGCTGCCCGTCGTGAACATCCACGGCCTCCGAAGCTCTCGTCATCCGCCCGGGGTGGGCGACACGTCGGACGAGTATCGCCGAGACCGGCGCCGAACCGCAACGCCCGCGCTCAGAACGAGAGCGAGAAGTCGCAGTTGAACGAGAAGGCGGTCGAGACCGGCGTTCCCTCCGGCCCCATCGCCGGTCCCCAGCGACCCACGTCTCGGAGGGCCTCGATGCACGCGGCTCCGAACTCGGGCTCGGTGGTCGAGCGCACGGTGATGCGGCCGAGGTCGCCGTTCGCTCGGATGGTCACGCGTACGACGGCGCGTCCCTCGATGCTCAGGCCTCGAAGGCGCGCGGGATAGCGGCGCTCGAGCGCGGCGCGCAGTCGTGAGTCGTCGGGCGGCACGGGCAGCTCTCGCAGATCGCGGACCGCCACCACCTGCTCGACGGCTCCCTGCCCCGTTCCGCCCACGACGCCCTCTTGCCCGCCCTCGCGGCGTCGCCCCGTCGTGACGCCGGTCGGTCCTCCGATCGGTCCGTCCGAGCTCTCTCCGTTGCCGACCGCGCTCGTCCACGCGCCGGGCCCTTCGGCGACGATCGTCTCGCCCGTGAAGTCCGCGATCTGCTCCTCGACGGGCGGCGGCGGCTCGTCCGTCGGCGGCGGAGGCGGCGTGTCCTCGCGCACCTCGGGC
>JAFLCL010000207.1 GCA_017303575.1 Deltaproteobacteria bacterium | reverse complement strand
ATGCTGCGCGCCGCGCTGGCCTGCGGCGATCCGGTGGTCTACCTCGAGCACAAGACGCTGTGGGGCGCCAGCGGCGAGGTCGACGTGACGCAGACTGCCACGCTGGGCCGCGCGCGCGTGCTGCGCGTTCGTGCGCTCGTCCTCGCCAACCGCGCAGCCGACGCTCGCACGCTCGCCGCCGAGGCACGCGCCGCCGACCCGACCTTGGGCGACGCGCTCGATGCTGCCCTGGCCCCGAGGTGAGCCTGCCGGGCAAGAGAATCGCCACGGAGGTCGCGCGAGACCGTCGAGATCTCGTGCGCCACGCTCTCGACACCCTGGACGCTCGCCACGTGCCGATGTGGCTCGATCGCGGTGAGTCCCACTTCATGCTGCGACCTGCGCTCTGGCTGCCGTTCCACCTCTTCCACGCGGCAGGCCCGGTGTGCCTCGCGCTCGCAGTCTCGACGCACGAGCGCCGCGCGCGTGTCGTCTTCGTCCTCGGCGGCGTGCTGCCGTGGGTGCTCGCGACGGTGGGCTACACGATCGCCAGCACGCTCACGGCACCGACGTTCATCGGATGAGGCCAGGCGCTCGACGTCGCGCTCACCTCGGCCGCACACTGCCCTGAGGAGCGCATCGTGACCGTCGTCGAACAGACCGCCTGCATCCTCTGCTCGCGCAACTGCGGGCTCCGCGTCGGCATCGACGAGGGCCGCATCACGTCCGTCCGCGGCGACGACTCCCACCCCGTCTCGAAGGGCTACCTCTGCCAGAAGGCAGCGCGCCTCGCGTACTACCAAGACAACGACGATCGCCTCGAGCACCCGCTCAAGCGCACCGCGGATGGCTCGTTCGTGCGCGTGAGCTGGGACGAGGCGCTCGCCGACATCGCGCAGCGCCTGATCGCGATCCGTCGTGATCACGGCGGCCGCGCGTTCGCGTTCTACGGCGGCGGCGGTCAAGGCAACCACCTCGGCGGCGCGTACTCGCGACAGCTCGTGAAGGCGATGAAGAGCCGCTTCGTGTACACGGCGCTCGCGCAAGAGAAGACGGGCGACTTCTGGGTGAACGGACGCCTCTTCGGCGATCAGCGCTGCCACATCACCGAAGACGTGGAGCACGCGGACGTGGTGCTCTTCCTCGGCACCAACCCCTTCCAGGCACACGGCATCCCGAACGCCCGCGACACGCTCAAGAGCCTGAGCAAGGACGCGACGCGTACGGTGGTCGTGGTCGATCCGCGCAAGACGGAGACAGCGAAGCTCGCCGACGTCCACCTCCAGCTGCGGCCCGGCACCGATGCGTTCTTGCTCGCCGCGATCCTCGCGATCCTCGTGCGCGACGGCCTCACCGATCGCGACTTCCTCGCCGCTCGCTGCGTGGGCTTCGAGGCGCTCGAGGCCGAGCTCCGCGCGATCCCGATCGCGGAGTACGTGCGTCGCGCCGACGTGCCGCTCGCAGACGTCGAGACCGTGGCGCGCGCGTTCGGGCGAGCGCGCAGCGCGTGCGTGCGTGTGGATCTCGGCCTGCAACAGAGCCTCCACTCCACGCTCAACTCGTACCTCGAGAAGCTCCTCTTCCTCCTCACCGGCAACCTCGGAAAGAAGGGCGCGAACAACTTCCACTCCGCGTTCCTCCCCATCCTCGGGCACACCGACGAGCGCGAGGATCGCCACTGGCGCACCGCGCACCACGGGATGCACCCGATCGGCGGCCTCTACCCACCCAACATCCTGCCGAGCGAGATCGAGCACGAGGGGGAGGACCGCGTGCGAGCGCTCGTCGTGGACAGCGCCAACCCCGCGCTCACGGGGGCGAACACGGCAGCGTACGAGCGCGCGCTGCGCAAGCTGGAGCTGCTCGTGGTCGTCGACGTCGCGATGAGCGAGACGGCGCGCCTCGCGCACTACGTGCTGCCCGCGGCGACGCAGCTCGAGAAGTGGGAGTGCACGGGCTTCAACCTCGAGTTCCCCGACAACGCGTTCCACCTACGCCATCCGCTCTTCCCGCCGCGCCCGGAGGCGCTTCCGGAGCCCGAGATCTACACGCGCTTGCTCGAGGCGATGGGCGAGATCCCGCGCAGCTTCCCCGTGCTCGAGCGCATCGCCGCACGCGAGCCGGCGCGCACGCGGCATGTCGCGTTCTTGGGCGCACTCGGGGCGAGGCTCGCCACGTCGAAGAAGCTGCGGCCCTTCGGCGCGTCGATCCTCTACCGCACGCTCGGCCGCGTCCTCCGTACCGATCGCGCACGCCCCGATCGCGTGTCGCCGGCGGCCGCTGCGCCGTTGCTCGCGCTCGCGATGGAGCTCGCGCAGAAGGATCCCGTCGCCGTGCGCCGCGCGGGCCACCGCGGGAACCGCTTCACGCTGGGGCATGCGCTCTTCCGCGCCATCCTCGATCGCCCCGAGGGCGCGATGGTGACCAGCCACCGCTTCGAGGACACGTGGTCGTTCCTGAAGCACGCCGACGGCAAGATCCACCTCGACGTCCCGGAGATGCTGGCGTCACTGCGCGCCCTCGCGAACGAGCGCGAAGAGGCACCCGACCTCGTGCTCATCGCAGGCGATCGACGCGCCTACAACGCGAACCAGATCTTTCGTGATCCCGCATGGCGCAGGGTCGATCCGCACGGTGCGATGCGCATGCACCCGCGCGACGCGCATCGCCTCGGCCTCACCGACGGCTCGCGCGCGATGTGCACGTCCGACGCGGGCGAGATCGAGGTGGCGATCGAGATCGACGACGCGCTCCGGCCGGGCGTCACGATCCTTCCGCACGGCTACGGCATGAAGTACCGCGGCGGTCCGCCGATCGGCCCGGAGGTGAACCGCCTCACGACGAGCGAGCACTGCGATCCGATCGCACGCACGCCCTTCCACAAGCACGTGCCGGTGACGGTGCGCGCGATCGCCTGAGCGTCACAGGGCGAGAACGCCGGCGGCTGCGTGCATCAGCGCGACGCGCTGCTGGACGACCTTGCTCTGGCCGTCGAGCAAGGCCTGCGTCTCCTCGAGCACCTTCGCGAGCGGCCAGCGAGTGACCGATCGATCGACGGTAGACACACCGCCCGAGAGCGGCGACTGCCACGCGACCATCTCGCCGCTCGCGCCCTCGGCCAGGCCCATCACCGCGGCCAGCGCGAAGCGGCTCGCGACCATGCGGTCGAGGAACGAAGGATTGCCACCGCGCACGAGGTGACCGAGCACCGTCGCGCGGATCTCGAGGTCCGGATGCGTCGCCTCGATCTTCTCCTGCGCACGACGCACGAGACGTGTGCACGGCACCTCGATGCCCTCGGCCTTCAGCACCAGCACGCGCTGCTTGCCTCGGTCGTTCGCGAAGCCCCGGATCACCGCGCCCGCCACGAGATCGACCAGCTCGTCCTCGCTTCGTCCGTCCTCGCGGAAGAGCGCCGCGTCGGCACCCGCCGCAATCGACGCGGCCATGCACAGGTAGCCCGACTGCCTCCCCATCACCTCCACGACGAACGCACGTCGGTGCGCTCGCGCGGTGTCCGAGATGCGATCGCACGCCTCCACGATGGTATTGAGCGCTGTGTCCACGCCGATGCACGTGGAGGTGCAGCCGATGTCGTTGTCGATCGAGGCCGGGATGCCGAGGTAGCGCACGCCATGCTCGGTCGCGAGCGCGTTCGCGCCGGTGAGCGAGCCGTTGCCGCCGATCACCACCAGACCATCGACGCCGCCGATCGATCGCAGCGTCGCGGCCGCCTGCGCGCGTCCCTCGGGCTCGTAGAAGCGCTTGCTCCGCGCGGAGCCGAGGATGCTCCCGCCGATCGATCCGCACGTGTCGACCTCGTGCGTGGGCATGAGGCCCGAGCCCGCGCTCGTGCTCGTCCGCGTGAGCGCGCGGAACTTTCCGTCGACGACGCCCTCCCATCCGCGCTCGAAGCCCACCACCTCGATCCCTCGCTGCGCCGCGACGAGCGTGGCGGCACGGATCGCGGTGTTCATGCCGGGCGCGTCACCGCCCGAGGTGAGGATGCCGATCTTCATGACACCGAGCGTATCCGAGCCTCGCATCGACACGCGATGAGAGAGGCGCGACGTCGAGGTCGCGGCTCAGCACGTCGTGATCACAGCGGCCTGCGCACGACCGTCACCGGCGCCGTGCGCGTGAACGCCTCCGCGCCACAAGCGCCTCGCTCGTTGTCACCCCAGCAGACGACGCCCGCCCCTGTCGTCAGCGCGCACGTGCGGTACGGACCGGCGCCGAGCGCGAGCGCCGACACCCCCTCGATCGTGCGAACGCGCGCGTCCGCCTCCGCGGTCGACGCTGGGGCCGGTCCGAGCTGTCCCATCATCGACTGCCCCCAGCACTGCACGCGGCCGTCCTCGTGCGCGAGGCAGCCGTGGTAGGCGCCGAGCGCGATCGCGCGCACGTCGCTCGCGTCGGGGATTGCGAAGTCTGCGGGCGCCCACGCGCCGACGGTCTCGCAGCGCGCGCGACCGTCCTCGATCACGCACGCGATCGACGCGAACGTGTCCTCGAGCGTGATCGGCTGACGCGGCGCCGTGCGCGCGATCTCGGGCGGTGCGCCGAGGCACACGCGCTCGATGGCCGGGACCACGTCGCGATCACGACCGGGCCGGCGCGTGACCCGTTCCTGTCCCGTCTCTCGCGTGAAGCACGTGTAGAACGGCCCTGCGTCGAGATCGATCACCGCGTCCGCCACGCGATGCGGCGCGCTCGGGTCCGCGTAGCCGCCGATCTCGTCGTTCGCGTTCGAGCCCCAGCAGCGGAGCACTCGCGCGCCGTCGATCGCGCACGCGTGCGCCCGGCCCACGTCGAACGCCACGAGGCCTTCGATCGCGACGCGGATCGGCCGTGGATGAAAGCGTGGAAGGATCGAGTCCGGCGGACCGCGCAGCGGATCCCACGCGACCACGTTCGGATCGCTCACGCCGGGCGCATCGAAGCGCTCGCCCCAGCACCAGAGCTCGTCCGTGTGCGTGCGGGCGCAGGTCTGCTTGCCCCCCGCGCGGATCTCGACGACGTCGCGCAGTCCCTCGACGCGACGCGCCAGGTGCTGGTTGCTCTCGACGCTCGTGTTCGCGATCGCGTCCGGCCAGCCCCAGCACCAGACCTCACCACCGTCGATCAGCGCACAGCCGTGCAGCGTGCCGATCTCCATCTGCATCACGTGATCGAGCGGCGCCCCGAGCTGCGGCGGAGGCGGTGGCTCGTAGGGCACCTCGACGGGCTGCGTCCGCTCACCACACGAGGCGATCACGCTCGCGAACGCGGCGGCCCACGCCAGACGCATCTCAGCTGACAGCGTCGCGCTTGTCGCTCTTGGGACCGATGCCGGGCGTGTTGCTCGCGTCCGGATCCGCGTCGATGTCCTCGAAGAAGCGGTTCATGAGGCCGTCGATCATCAGATCGCGCTGCGACTCGTCGATCAGGCCCTCGACGTACTTGGCCTTGATCTGGTCGTACTTCACCCGATACGCCGCGATGAGCTTCTTGTAGCGCTCCTGCTGATCCCAGATGCGGCGGTGGTTCTGCACGTAGAGGGTCACGAGCGACGCGATCGAGACGCCCGTCAGCACGAGGCCGATCGGTCCACCGATGAGGAGGCGCAGCGCGACGTAGATGGCGGCTGCGCCTGCCGCCCCCGTGAGCGCGCGCTGTCCCGTGCCCGGCGCCGTCACGCCGCCCCACGCCACCTCCCACGCCTCGCGCGACGCGAGCAGGAGCGCGAGGAAGTGGATCTGGTTCCGACGCTTGGACCAGTAGGTCTCGATCGTCGTCTTCAGGAACCCGTCGTAGGACGCGTAGACGACGCGCGGATAGGACATGGTCGCTAGCCTTTCACGGCGGTCTCGCGCCGTCGAGACGTGAGACGACGCTGCGAACAACCGCACGACGGGTCGCTGTGTTCCTTCCGTCAGTTCGGACGAATGGGAGGCAGGACGATGGGGACCGGAGGATCCACCGCGATGCGATCGAGGTAGCTCAACGTCCACGGCGCCACGTCGAGGTGGAAGTGATCCTCGTGCCCCGGATACCCAGGCCCGAGCACGCCGCTGAACTCGGGCGCAGCGATGAGCCGCTCGCGGAGGATCTGGAAGAAGCGCGCGTGCACGGCGCCCAGGCCCGTGCGCGGCCGGTAGTCACGGAGCACCGTGACGGAGAAGCCACGTCGCAGCGCAGCCGGAAGGCTCGCGGGCGCGGGCTGTGCTCGAGCCAACGCAGCGAAGTCGGCGCCGCTCCAGTCGAGCGCATTGCCCAGGCCGTGCTCGCTCAAGAGCTCGGGAAAGCCGCGCACCGCGCGACAGTTGTAGGTGCCTCGGTGTTGCAGGCGACGGGGCGGACGTCCGTACACCTCGACAGCAGCGTCGTACACGATGCGCTCGAAGACCTGCACGCGAGGCACGAACGCCTCGTGGATGCGGAGCGAGCGCGCGAACCGCAACTGCGTGCCCGGATAGCTCACGAGCGGCACGTCGGGACAGCGACCGTTCGGCAACATGCGACGCTCGACGGCATCGAGCGGATAGCTGCCGAGGTCGCGGCGCGGCTCCGCCATCGGGATGTTCGCGAAACGGTCGTGCTGTTGCGCGCGCGCCATCGCCACGGACGCGACGAGCGCGAGGGCCGATGCGATCAGCAGCGAACGCCACGAACGCCTCGAAGAGAACAGCATCGGCACCTCGCGATCGTGATCCGAGGTACGGGAACGCGCATTCGTTCTCCCTCGCACCTGGCGGCCCGCCTCGACGCGTCCCGGGGTCCTTTGCTACAAGCGCGCTCCCCCGCGCGTGTTCGCGCGGCGCAGTCTGGAGCCCACCGATGTCCACTCACTTCCGCGGCGGCATGAGCGAGCTCATGCGCCAGGCCTCCCGCCTCCAACGCAAGATCGAGATCCGCAAGACGGAGCTCAAGACCGCCACGGTCGAGGCCAGCGCGGGCAACGATCAGGTGAAGGTGGTCGTGAACGGCGCCAAGGAGCTCGTCAGCATCGCGATCGCGCCGGAGCTGCTCAAGTCCGAGGACCTCTCCATGGTGCAGGACCTGATCGTCGCGGCGGTGAACGCGGGCAACGACAAGGCGACGAAGTTCGTCGACGCCGAGCTCGAGAAGGTCACCGGCGGCCTCAAGATCCCGGGGCTCTTCTGATCCGACAGGTCGTGCGACCCCTCCCCGCTGTGCGGGGCCCCTCCCGCTCCGGCCGCCGAAGCGGCCGCTGACGCGCGGGGCCCCAACCCCGCTTGCCGGGCTCGCCTGGCTCGCCGCCTCACCCCCTCGGACCCATGCCATCCGACGATCCCCTCGCCGAGCTCGTTGCGCTCCTCGGACGGCTGCCGGGGATCGGGGAGCGCACGGCCACGCGCCTCGCGTACTTCGTGCTCGCCGAGGATCGCGCGTACGCGAGCGCGCTCGCAGGCTCGCTCGGCGTGCTGCACGACCGCGTGAGGCGGTGCGCGAGCTGCGGGAATTTCACCTCGGCCGAGCGGTGCCGGATCTGCAGCGATCCGCGGCGCGACGGCGCTGTGCTCTGCGTGGTCGCGCGTGTTCCCGACCTCGTCGCGATCGAGCGCGCAGGCAGCTACCGAGGCCGCTACCACGTGCTCCACGCCTTGCTCGCGCCGCTCGACGGCATGAGCGCCGATCGCATCGACCTCGACGCGCTGAGCGCGCGCGTGCGGGCGGACGAGGTGCGTGAGGTCGTCTTGGCGACGCCGCTCTCCGTCGAGGGCGAGGCCACCGCGCTCTACGTCGCACAGTCGCTGCGACCGCTGGGCGTGAAGGTGTCGCGCATCGCGAGCGGCATCCCGCACGGGGGCGAGCTCGAGTTCGCCGATCAGGTGACGCTCGGCCGCGCGTTCGAAGGTCGCAAGGACTTGTAGCGGCAGAGGGGGACATCGATGGAGCGCACGAGCACACGACGCTACGCGGACGCGGCCCTCGCGGCCGTGGTGCTCCTCGTCGTCGGCATGATGATCGTGCCGCTGCCCACGCCGCTGCTCGACGTGCTGATCACGGCGAACATGTCGGTGGGCGTGCTGCTGTTGCTCGTCGCGCTCTACGTGCCGGATGGCCTCTCGTTCACGTCGTTTCCCACGCTGCTCCTCATCACCACGCTCTACCGGCTCGCGCTCAACGTCAGCTCCACGCGCCTGATCCTCTTGCAGGCCGACGCGGGCGAGGTGATCACGGCGTTCGGCGGCTTCGTGGTGCGCGGGAACTACGTGGTCGGCGCCGTGATCTTCCTGATCCTCACGCTCATCCAATTCCTCGTGATCGCCAAGGGATCCGAGCGCGTCGCCGAGGTGGGCGCGCGCTTCACGCTCGACGCGATGCCCGGCAAGCAAATGGCGATCGACGCCGAGCTGCGCACGGGCGCGATCGGGCAGGACGAGGCGCGACGTCGTCGACGCACCCTTCACCGCGAGAGCCAGTTCTACGGCGCGATGGACGGCGCGATGAAGTTCGTGAAGGGCGACGCCATCGCGGGCATCGTCATCACTGTCGTCAACATCGTGGGCGGCTTGGCGATCGGCGTGCTCATGCGCGACATGACCGCGGTGCAGAGCCTGCGCGTGTACGGCCTCCTCACGATCGGCGACGGCCTGGTCTCGCAGATCCCCTCGCTCTTGATCTCCACCGCCGCCGGCCTCGTCGTCACGCGCGTCGCCTCGGAGGATGAAGACAGCTCGCTCGGAGGCGAGGTGGGGCGGCAGATCTTCGGCAACCCGCGCGCGCTCGGGATCGCCGCAGTGTTCCTCGTGATCCTCGGTGTGATCCCGGGCCTGCCGACCGTCCCGTTCTTCGTCCTCGCGCTCGTGTTCGGTGGGCTCGCATGGCGCCTGATGCGACGCGCGCCGACGGCCGAGGGCGAGGGCGACGCAGCGCTGCGCCCCGAGGCGCAGCGCGAGCAGCGGGCGAAGAAGCAGCTCGTGCCGCTGGTGGTGCCGATCTCGGTGGAGCTGGGGCCCGAGCTCGCCGCCGAGCTGCTCGACGCGCGCGGCGGCGGGCCGTTGCTCGAGGACGAGATCCCGCGCGTGCGCGAGTCTCTGTTCCTGGCGCTCGGCATCCCCGTGCCCGGAGTGCGTGCGCGCAGCGCGCCGATCGGCCCACGCGAGTACGTGATCGCGCTGCAGGAGATCCCTGTGTCGCGCGGCGATGCGCCGACCGGCCTCTTCGTGCCGAGCGCGCCCTCGGCGCTCGCCAGCTTCGGCGTGAGCGGCGTGGCGCACCTCGATCCGCAGACGCAGCGCGAAGGCTCCATCGCGTCGCTCGAGTCGCGCGCCGTGCTCGAAGCAGCGGGCCTACCGGCGCTCACGGCGACGCAGCTCGTGGGCCGTCACCTCGAAGAGATCGTGCGACGCCGCGGCCACGAGCTCGTCGGTCTCCAAGAGACACAGGCGATGCTCGATCAGCTCGAGCGCGCCTACCCCGCGCTGGTGCGCAACGTCGTGCCGAAGCCGGTCGGGCTGCCGTTGCTCGCGGACATCCTGCGGAGGCTCGTCGAAGAAGGCGTCTCCATCCGTCCGCTGCGCGAGATCCTCGAGGCGCTCGCGATCCACGCGGCGGTGGAGAAGGATCCCGTCGCGCTGACGGAAGCCGTGCGCGCGGCGCTGCGACGACCGATCACGCACCGACACGTGCGCAGCGGCGCGGTCGCCGTGCACCTCCTCGATCCGCTGCTCGAGGACACCGTGCGCGATGCGATCCAGCGCACGGCGACGGGCAGCTACCTCGCCCTTCCGCCCGACCTCGCGCGCGACATCGTGGCGGCCGTGTCGCGCGCGCTCACCAGCGCGACCCACCCGGTGCTGCTCACCCAGTCGGACGTGCGCCGGTTCGTGCGCCGCCTGCTCGAGAACGAGCTCCCCGAGGTCGTGGTCCTCTCCTACCAAGAGCTCGACCCGGCCGTGACCGTCCAGCCCCTCGGTCGCATCGGCCTCAAGGGGTGAGCGCTTGGCCGGGGCGTGAACGGCGGACGTGGTCGACGGCCCACCGCGTGAACGACGGATCACGGTCGCTGCCCGCCCGCCCACGCGCGATCCCACGAATCCTTCGCGATCCCGGGGGATCACGGCTAGCATCGCGGCTGGCACCAGCCTTGCGAAAGGGCGTGCACCCGTCGCCCGACACTGGCGCGGCGAACACCGAGGTCTCCATGGCCAACCGCATCTGGAACGCTGTCTCTCTCGTCGTCGCGCTCTCCGCGCTGCCGCTCTTCGCCTCCGAGGTGCATGCGCAGGACGCGCAGTGCCGCCCCGGCGACCTGCTCTGCGGCGAGGTGCAGCTCGGCCCGATCCAGGGCCAGATCCGCATCGGGCCCGGCGATGCAGCGCCGCCCCCGCCCGTCTACGTGCAGCCCGTGCCGCCGCCTGTGGTGGTGCAGCCGCCCCCGCCGGTGTACGTGCAGCCGCCGCCTCCCGTCGTGCAGCCGCCCGTGGTCTACGTGCAGCAGCCGCCCCCGCCCGTCGTGGTGCAGCCGCCCCAGCCGCAGGTCATCACGGTGCAGCGCCGCCGCGTGGTCTACGACCTCGTGCCCGCCTTCGACATGGGCCTCCACCTCCACATCGGTGGGCTCTTCAGTGATCGCGTCGCGATGGGCGGCGGCATGGCGGCCTTCCGCATCCGCCCGATCGAGTTCCTCGCCATCGACCTCGGCATGGGCATCTACGGTGGCCAGGACTACCAGGGCGCCGACCGCTGGGAGGTCCCGGTCGTCGCCGACATCCTCGTGTTCTTCAACCCCGGCGACCGCTTCCAGGTGTACGGCCTCGTCGGCGGCGGCGTCTCGTTCGGTCAGCAGGGCAGCTACAGCGGTGGCCCGCGTGGTGACTTCTTCGCGAGCCGTGACCTCGCGTACGTCGGCGGCGAGGCAGGCCTGGGCCTCGAGTGGCGCATCGGTCGTCACTTCGCGCTGAACCTCGACGCGCGTGCCTTCCTCCGCGAGCAGGTCGGCGGCGGCGTCGAGTTCACGGAGATCCAGGATGGCGTGACCCGCACGACGAACACCTCCACCGGCGTCGTCGGCAACCTCGGTATGACGTTCTATTTCGTCGGTCTCTGACCACGATCCGAGACGCTCCGCCCCACGTATCGAAGACCGCGACGGGATGTCCCCGCCGCGGTCTTCGTGTTTTCCGGCACCCTCCGGTAGGATCGGACCCGCTTGCCCATCCTCAGCGCCGAAGAGCGCGTCGGGCGCACGCTCGACGGCAAATACAAGGTGGGCCTCCCCATCGCCAGCGGCGGCATGGGCGTCGTCTACCGCGGCGAGCACACGTGGACGGGTCGGCCCGTCGCGATCAAGGTGCTCTTGCCCGGCCTCTCGCAGGACGCCGACATCGCACGACGCTTCCTCACCGAGGCGCGTGCGTCGGCCACCATCCGCCACCCCAACGTGGTCGACGTGCTCGACATGGGGCGAGACGAAGACGGCTCGCTCTACATGGTGCTCGAGCTCCTCGAGGGTCGTGATCTCGACGACGTGATCGAGGAGCGTCGCGTGCTCACGCCCGACGAAGCGATCGCCGTGCTCGTGCCGGTGCTCGAAGGTCTCGCGTACGCGCACGAGAAGGGCTTCGTCCACCGCGACATGAAGCCGAGCAACGTGTACCTCGCGATCGACGGGCGCGGCGTGGTCGTCCCGAAGCTGCTCGACTTCGGCATCGCCAAGGCGCTCGACGGCGGCGCCAACAAGACCACGCAGACCGGCGTCATCGTCGGCACCCCGCACTACATGGCACCGGAGCAGGCCTCGGGCATCGGCGTCATCGGGCCCGCGAGCGACGTCTGGTCGACCGGGGTGCTCCTCTTCGAGGCCCTCTCGGGCGAGCTGCCTTTCACGGGTGGATCACCGACCGCGATCTTGATGAACGTGCTCGGCAAGCGCGCGCCATCGCTCAAGACCGTGGCGCCGCAGCTGCCCCCGGAGCTCATCGCGCTGGTGGACGCGATGCTCGACCCCGATCCCGACGCGCGACCTTCCGATCTCGCGGCCCACGCCAAGCAGCTCCGTCGCTGCGCGAACGCGGACCCCGCGGAGTTCCTGCTCGAGCTCGTGCACGAGCGCGGGGGTCCCAAGGAGCGCGCGGTCGCGCAGACGCTGCGAGCAGCGGCCCCGGCGCCGGTGCTCACCGATCGGCTCGAACGTCCCGAGCCTCCCCCCACCGAAGCGAAGACGAAGCTCGAGCGCGCGCCGTTGCCGCGCCAGGCGCGACCGATGTGGGTGCCGTTCGTCATCGTGGCCGCGGTCGGCGCGGCGGTGGGCGCTGCGTGGTTCCTCCAAGCGAACGGGGCGACACCCGACGAGACGCAGGTCGCGCCCCTCGTGACGACGTCGGAGCCGACGCTCGCGGTCACCGCGCCTCCAGCGACGATCGCGCCTCCAGTGACGACGGTCCCGAGCACCTCGGAGATCTCGCCGCCTGCGACGACCGAGCCCGAGCTGCCGCCCGCAGTGGTCGACCTCGAGCCGGTTGGCGAACAGGCGCGCCCCCGCGTGGAGCCGCGCACCGTCACGTCCGAGACGAGCATGACGACCCTCGCCCCGACCACGGTGGAGGAGCCCCTCCCGACGTCCATGACATCGACCACGCCGACGACGATGATGGGCGCCACGGGACCGACCCCGATCACGGAAGTGGAGGACGAGTGGTGAGTGTCTGGCTGCGTGGGTTCTCGATCGCGTGCGCGCTGCTCCTCGCAGGCTCGGTCGCGCGTGCGCAAGACTCGGCCGCGACGACGCCCGCGGAGGTCGCGCCTGCGACCCCTCCTGCCGTCGCGACCCCCGAGGATCCGAACGCCGTGCGCGCGCGCGAGCTGTTCCAGCAAGGCGTGGCGCTCTCGCGTGCAGAGCGCTGGGCCGAGGCGCTGTCGTCGTTCCAGCAGTCGCTCGCGCTCGTCGAGCGACCCAGCACCCTGTTGAACATCGCGACGGCGCTCCAACGCCTCGGTCGTGCGCGCGAGTGCGTGGCCGCTGTCGATCGCTACCTCGCGGTGAGCGATCCCGTGGCAGACGCCGAGGCCCGCACGCGCGCCACCACGCTGCGTGAGGCGATGGTCGCATCGCTCGCACACCTCTCCCTCGCGATCCTGCCGCCCGACGCTCAGGTATCGATCAACGGAACGCTGGCGACGATCGACGCGAGCACACCGCTCGAGCTCGACGCAGGCTCGTACACGTTCGTCGTCGAGCGTGAGGGCTTCCTCACCACGCGCTTCACGCTCGATCTGCAGCCCGGCGCCAGCGCCTCGCGCGCGGTGTCGCTCGCGCAGCGGCCCGCGGAGCCCGCACGCCTCGAGGTCGCCACGCAGGTCGTCGGTGCGCGCATCCAGGTCGATGGCGACATCGTGGGCACCGACGAGATCGAGATGGAGGTCCTGCCGGGCTCACATGTCGTGCGCGTGACGGCGACGGGCTGGGATCCGTTCGAGCGCACCCTGTCGATCGATCCGGG
Source organism: Deltaproteobacteria bacterium (assembly GCA_017303575.1). Taxonomy (GTDB): domain Bacteria; phylum Myxococcota_A; class Polyangia; order Polyangiales; family Sandaracinaceae; genus JAFLCL01. The sequence continues at coordinate 2,105 of JAFLCL010000207.1, read as the reverse complement.
CACTCGAGCGCGCGTCGACGCGCAGCTCTCGCGCCCGGGCGCATGTCAGAGCGTCGAGTGCGAACCCGCGTTCTGGATCGTGGGCGGCATCCTCGTCGCGGGCGCGGTGGCCGCCGCCATCTCGCTCCCGATCGCGCTCGCCACCGAAGACGCGCCGTACGGCGGCACCGCGAACTTCCACGTCGACGCGCTGCGGTTCTGATCAGAGCTTCTGATCAGAGCATCTGCTGGCCCTCCGTCCCCGCCTCGCGCCCCACCATCGACGAGTCGAGGCCGGAGGGGATGCTCGAGGCGTCGTCGACGACGTCCTCGTTCGCGTCCGGCGCCTCGGCGTCGTAGGCGTCGGGATCGAACTCGAACGCGTCGGGCGCGTCAGGCGCGTCGCGTGCGTCGAGCGCGGCGTCGATCGAGGTGAACGCGTCGGGCGCCCACGCATCGATGGGCGTGAAGGCGTCGATCGAGAACGCGTCGGGCACGACGAACACATCCGGCAGCACATACGCATCCGGGAACGGGGCATCGAGGCCCGGAGGCACATACGCATCCGCCGCCCACGCATCGGGATCGGCGTACGCATCGGGATCTGGCGGTGCGTCGAGATCGGCGTCCACGCCCGGCGGCACGTAGGCATCGGCACGGAACGCGTCCATCCCCAGGTGCGCATCGACGGGCACGCCGGCGTCGTCGAACTCCTCGCCTGGGATCACAGGAGGCCCGGGCGCCACCGTCGCGGGCACGCACTGTCCGGACTCGTCGCAGGTCTGATCGACGCCGCACACCACGCCCTCGCAGTTGCGCGAGATGAACATCGGAACCCGCCGCGTCTCGCGCGGCACGAAGCCCGTGATCGCGCGCACCACCACACGCGCGCCGGCGCGCGGGAACGCCGTCAGCTCGATCACCACGCGGCGCGACGCATCGCCTCGCAGCGGCACCACGCCGAACGAGAACGGGATGTCGACGCCCGCCTCCGACATGCGACGCACCTGCAGCGTACGCAGCTCGACGGGCACCGACTCCGGGAACGACGCGCGGAACTCGTCGACCTCGTAGGTCCGCACCTCGATCGTGCTCAGCTCCTCGTCGAGGTAGTCCGAGTCCACCACCACGAGCAGCTGCGTCGCGGGGAAGCTGCAACCGGCGACGAGCGCGAGGGCGAACGCACACGCCGCAGACACCGAGACGCCCAAGCGCATGGGGGATGCTGGCGCGTTCCAGCCCCCGCGTCAGCAGCAAAGACGTTCCGCAGGTGCCCCCATGGAACGCGAGTCAGGGCGGACAGGCCGGGTTCGCGCGCGAGTAGACGAAGGGGAGGCATCGCGTGCCCGTGCAGGTGAACCCGTTGCACGTCTCCATGTCGGGATCGTCGCAGGTGCAGACCTCGGCCGGACACATCGTCGCGCACGGCATGTACGCGTCGTCCGGGCCGGCGTCGTACGCGTCGGGCGCCGGCACGTGAGCGTCGGGCGGGCCGGCGTCGTACGCGTCGGGAGGCGGCACGAAGACGTCCGGGAGTCCCGCGTCGTGAGCGTCGATCGATGCGTCGATCGACACGAACGCATCGGGTGCGAACGCATCCAGCGGCGCGAAGGCATCGCGGGGCGCGAACGCGTCGAGCGGCGTGAAGGCATCTGGCGGCGTGAACACGTCGGGAGGCGTGAACGCGTCGAACGGCGTGAAGGCGTCGGGCAGCACGAAGGCATCAGGCACCACGAACGCGTCGGGGAACATGAACGCGTCGGGGAACGGCGCATCGACGCCGATCGGCACGAACGCATCCGGCGTGAACGCGTCGGGAGGCTCGACGAACGCGTCCATGCCCGCGTCGGGGTCGGGAGGCGCGTCGAGATCCGCGTCAGCGCCCATCGGGATGAAGACATCCTCGCGCGGCGCATCCATGCCGATCACCTGCGCGTCGAGGCCCGCGTCGCCGAGGCCCACGTCGAGGCTCGGACCCGCGTCGTCGAACTCTTGCCCCGGGATCACAGGAGGCCCGGGCGCCACCGTCGCGGGCACGCACTGTCCGGACTCGTCGCAGGTCTGATCGACGCCGCACACCACGCCCTCGCAGTTGCGCGAGATGAACATCGGAACCCGCCGCGTCT
>JAFLCL010000206.1 GCA_017303575.1 Deltaproteobacteria bacterium | reverse complement strand
GCCCGTCGAACAGGTCGCGCCGCCGCCCGCACCGGAGCCCGAGCCCGTGCGACCGACTGGCCCCATGCGCGTCCCCGAGGGCGGGACGAGCCCCGCGCCGAGCGACACCTCCGCGCAGCCGACCATCCCCGAAGAGCTCCGCGCCTCGGGCCTCGCGACGGTCCGCATCGTGGTCCGTGTGATCGTCGAGGAGGACGGCTCGGTGCGCGACTGCACCGTGCTCCGCGGTCATCCGCTGATGCCAGACGCCAACGTCGTCGAGGCCGTGCGCCAGTGGCGCTTCACCCCGGGACGAACCTCCGACGGACAGAGCTTCGTCGCCATCCACACACTGCCCATCACGTTCCGCATCACGCTCTAATTTCCGCGCCTGCGGCGCTCGATTCAGGAGATCCCATGAACATCAATCTGCTCGAGCTCTGGTCCGAGATGGGCATTCCCGTCCGCGTCGTCGTGGTCGTCCTGACGCTGCAGGCGGTCGCCAGCCTCGCGGTCGCCGTGGACCGACTCATTCTCCTCTTCCGTTCGCGCGCGGCCTCGAACGCCTTCGCAGCGAGCGCGGGCAAGGCGCTCGACGAGGGCGATTTCGAGACCGTGCTCGATCTCGCCAGCAAGGCGCAGGGCTCGCACCTCGCGCTCGTGATGTTCTCCGGGATCAAGGTCTTCCTCGACCGCAAGAAGGCAGGAGACGCCACCGACCGCGCCGCCGAGCTCGCGCGACGCGCGATCGAGCGCAAGGGTGAGTCGCTGTCCACCAGCCTCCACAAGGGCATGGGCGTTCTGGCCTCCACGGGCTCCACTGCCCCCTTCGTGGGCCTCCTCGGGACCGTCCTCGGCATCATCAACGCGTTCCAGCTCATCGCCGCCAATGGCTCGGGCGGCATCGGCACCATCGGCGCGGCGATCGGCGAGGCGCTCATCGTCACCGGCTATGGCCTCTGCGTGGCCATCCCCACCGTCCTCGGGTTCAACTACCTCTCGGGCAAGATTGCGCAGTACGAGCAGGGCCTCACGAACGCCGGCTCGGAGCTGACCGACCGACTCGAGACGTCCGAGACCGTCGCTCCGGCGGCCAAGACTGCAGAAGCCAAGAGCGACAAGCGCGCTCCGAAGGTCGAAGAGACTCCGGCGCTCGTCCTCTCCTGAACCGTCCTCGTCCGAGCCCATTCGAGAGAGAGGCCAGCATGAAGAAATTCGGCGGCGGCAAGGCACGACCGAGCCCGGCGATGAACGTGACGCCGCTCGTCGACATCGTGCTCGTGCTCTTGATCATCTTCATGGTCGTCCTGCCCTCGATGGAGCAGGACGCGCCCGTCGAGCTGCCTTCGATCTTCCACGTCGACGAGGAGCCCGAAGGCCGCACGGATCCAGCGACTGTCTCCGTCACCGGTGACGACCGCCTCTTCCTCGAGCAGGACGAGCTGTCCCGTGACGAGCTCGAGGCGCGTCTGCGATCGCTGCACGAGGCCGAACCCCTGCGACGCCTGATCCTGCGCGGCGACTCCAGCCTCGAGTACGAGGACGTCCGCTCCGTGTTCGCGCTCTGTCAGCAGATCGGATTCCCCGGCATCTCGCTCCGTGTCGGCCAGCGCGGCCCCGCGGACGAAGCCGTGGAGTGAGGAGACGACGATGGGATTCGCAGTCGCCACGCCCGGCAAGGGAAAGAACAAGGGTCGATCGACGCCCGACATGAACGTGACGCCCCTCGTCGATGTCGTGCTCGTGCTCCTCATCATCTTCATGGTGATCACACCGCTCCTCGCCAAGCAGTTCTGGGTTCACGTCCCCGAGATGCCCGACGAAGCGCAGCCGGCGCCGCCCACACCCGATCACGAGGCGATCGTGGTGACGGTCGACTCCGAAGGCCGGATCCACCTCAATCGTGACGAGGTCGCCACGGACCAATTCGAAGCGCGCCTCCGACGCGCGCTGGCCGCGTCGGGCGACAGGACCGTCTTCTTCGACGCCGCGAGCGATGCCCCCTACGCGCGCGCCGTCGAGGCGCTCGACCTCTGCCGCGGTGGCGGCGCCACGACGATCGCAGTCTCGACCCAGCCGCTGGCCGACTGATCTGCGGGCCGGCCGACACCGGCGGCCGACTGACCCTCTGGCCGACTGACCCTCTGGCCGACTGACGCGTACACCGCGCGCGCCTCGAGCGCGCCCTTCGAGGAGACGAGAGAGCATGATTCGCAGCCCGCGGGTCGAGAACGTCGTGGTGTGTCTGGCGTTGTGTGTCGGCGTCACACGCGCTCACGCACAAGACAGCACACGGGACGTGACGCCGTCACCCACCGAAGTCGCGGCGCCCGAAGGCGGCGCCGCCGACCTGGAGGAGGCCGGGGATGCCGAAGCGCTCGCCGCCGAAGAGGCAGCGACCGACGAGGAGATCGCGGACGACGCCCCCCACTGCGCCGGCACCGGTGTCGAGGGCGTCGTGCGGGACGGAGCGACGTCCGAGACACTGATCGAAGCGCCGGTGATCGTCGTGGGCCGGGGCACGCGGGTGCTGACCGACTACGACGGTCGGTTCGCCGTCGATCTCCCACCCGGCACGTACTCGCTTCGTTCGTATTACGACCTCTACCAGCCCACACGTATGAACGACATCGTCGTGCGCCGCGGTCAGTGCACGCGCGTGACGCTCGAGCTCGACTCCAACGCGAGCGAGGGTGAAGAGGTCGTCATCGAGGTGCGCGCCGACACGGGCTCCGAGGCCTCCGCCTTGCGCTCGCGCCGTGAGTCCGCTGCGGTGCAGGACGGTGTCAGCGCCGAAGAGATCCGTCGATCGCCCGACAGCGATGCCGGACAGGCCGCGCGACGCATCGTCGGCGCGACAGTCGTCGGCGGTCAGTACCTCTTCGTGCGAGGTCTGGGCGGTCGCTATTCGTCCGTCCTCCTCAACGGTGCCTATCTGCCGTCGTCCGATCCCGATCAGCCCGGCGTGCAGCTCGACCTCTTCCCGTCCGCCATCTTGAACGGCCTCACCGTCTCGAAGACGTTCACGCCCGATCTTCCGGGGGACGCGGCCGGCGGCACGATGATGATCTCCACGCGCGAGTTCCCCTCGCGCTTCCAGCTCGCCGTCACCGGTTCGCTCGGGCTCAACTCGCAGACCACGTTCCAGTCGGGCCCCACGGGCCCTGCGGGCAGCCTCGACTGGCTGGGCTTCGACGATGGACGGCGCGCGCTTCCCTCCTCGGTGCCGCGCACGCAGACGTTGCAAGGTCTGCCCTCACGCGACGCGCAGATCGAAGCGGGCCGCGGGTTCCGCCCGCGCTTCGGGATCCGCGACGGCCTCGCCGCGCCCGCCGGCCGGCTGGGCATCAACATGGGCGACACTGTCCTCTTGGGGGACCGCCGGCTCGGATACTTCGTCTCGCTAGGCTACGCGAACAGCACGCAGATCCTCCGGAACGAGCTCGTGCGGCCCTCGGCCACCGTGTCGTACGACGAGGAGGGCAATCGCTCCATCCTCACCCAGTCCGAACAACGCCGCAGCTCGTTCACGAACACCGTCAATTGGGGTGGATTGGGTGCAATGAATCTCGAGCTCTCGGACCAGGACGAGCTCCAGCTGACCATCCTCGCGCTCCAGTCGTCCGAGTCGTACACCGGCTTCGGCGACGGCTACGACTTCGAGACGGATCAGAACATCCGCGCCACGCGCCTCCGCTGGGTCGAGCGCAACCTGTTCTTCGGTCAGCTCGCCGGCGATCACCGGGCGCTGCCGTTCGGCGCTCGTCTCCACTGGGCGGTCGCCGGCTCGTTCGGCAGTCGCAGCGAGCCCGACATCCGCGACATGATCTACGGCGCCAATCCGGGCAGCGACAACTACACGTTCCGTCCCAGCACCTCGGGCTCGGGCGAGCGCTTCTTCCTCGCGCTCGATCAGCGCGAGATCGACGTGAACGCCGATCTGGCGGTGCCGATCGAGACTGCCACCCTCCGACTGGGCGGGGCCTCGCGTTTCAGCGAGCGCGACTTCGACTTCCGCCGATTTCGGTACGAGGGCATCGACGGCAGTGTCGACACGCTCCCGGCGGTCGATCTCTTCGATCCTGCGCGCAACGGTGAGTGGTACTCGCTCGTCGAGCGCACCGACCGCACGGACGGCTACCGTGCGTCGCAGACCCTCGTGGCCGGCTTCGCGATGTTGGACTGGCCCATCGTGCCGTGGCTCCGCGTCGTGGGCGGCGCGCGCGTGGAGGCCTTCCGGCAGACCGTCTCGTCCGGGTCCACGATCTTCCCGCCGGGGGAGAACGCGAGCATGTTCGACACGCGGCGTACGGACCTCGACGTCCTCGGGTCGGCGGCGACCATCGTCACGCTCGCGGACCAGGTCTATCTGCGCGCGAGCTACGGCACGACGGTCGCTCGCCCCCAGGTCCGCGAGCTCGCGCGCTTTCCTTTCCCGGACTTCATCCGCCAGCGCACGATCACCGGCCGCGCGGGTCTACAGCGCACGCGCATCCACAACTTCGATCTCCGCCTCGAGTGGTTCCCTTCCCCGACCGAGGTGATCGCCGCCACCGGCTTCGTGAAGGTCTTCGAGCAGCCCCTCGAGATCACGGCGGAGGCAAACAACCAGTTCAGCTACCGCAATTTCCAATCGGGGTTGAATGCAGGAGGCGAGGTCGAAGCGCGCTTCTCGTTCGCCCGATTCACGCCGGACCTCCGCTGGTTCGATCTGGCCACGAACGTCGCAGTGGTGTTCTCCGAGATCCAGATGACGCCGGAGCAACGCGCCGCGGCGACGAACAGCGCCCGCCCGCTCGCCGGCCAGTCTCCCTACGTCGTCAACGTGTCGCTCGGCTTCACGCACCCCGACTCGGGACTGTCGATTCGCTTGTTCTACAACGTCTTCGGGCCCCGCCTTCTGGAGGTCGGCATCCAAGGCGTCCCCGACGTGTACCAGGAGCCGTTCCACAGCTTCGACGTCACCGCTTCGTGGCAGTTCGATCCGCACTTCGAGCTTCGTGTCGGTGTCGAGAACGTGTTCGACGACGACTACCTCGTCACGCAAGGCGGCTTCGCGCTCCAGCAGTACAACCAAGGGATCAGCGCCAATCTCGGCCTGACCTGGCGGCCCTTCTGAGAGGAGTGAGCGCGCGGGGCGCTCGACGCAGAGTCGTCACGCAAGCGCGGCGCGTTCGTTCCACGGAAGGCTTCGCCGCGTCACGCGAGGTGGGCATACACGTCGCGCGCTCCGAACGGTCGGAGTGCGCACGTCGTCCCAGAAACAAGAACCGTCACCGAGGGTGTCCATGAACCAGCTCCGAAACTTCCTCCGCACCGGAGGGCCCACGGCCGGCCTCGCGGGAATCGGCGCGATGGCCGCCGCGATCAGCGGCTGTCCGGATCCCGATCCGACGTCGGCCGACGCTTTTCGCGCACCCGACGCGTTCGTGCAGGGCGATGCCTTCGCCGAGCCGCCCGACGCGGCGCCGATGCCCGACGCGTACACGCCGCCTCCGGACGCGTGGTCGCCGGACGCGTTCGTGATGCCCGGCGTCGATGCCAACTTCCCCGATGCTTGGGCGCCGGACGCGTTCGTGCGCGTGTGTCCCGCCGTCTCGGCACGCGACACCGTGACCGTGAGCGGCACGATCAGCGCCGACACCGAGTGGACCTGCGATCACAACTACCTCATCGAGGCGACGGGCGACCAGGGCCCGCTCTACGTCATCAACGACTCGACGCTGACGATCGAGGCCGGCACCGTGATTCGAGGCGCCGTCCGCGACGGGACCCGCCGCTGCGTGATGACCCCGGCCACGACCTGCACCTCGGACACGCCCTGCAGCATGGCTGTCGCGGGCGATCGTTGCGGCGCGCCGGCGCAGCAGGGTACGGCGCTCGTGATCACCCGCGGCTCGCAGCTGATCGCGGAGGGGACCGCGGACGCGCCGATCGTGTTCACCAGCAACAACTTCGGCAGCGCCGCCACGCCGCCGCGCGCGGGTGACTGGGGCGGTCTCGTCCTGCTCGGCGACGCGCCGACGAACTGGGATCCGCCGAACGCCGCGCAGATCGAGGGCCTTCCGACGGACGAAGGCCGTGGCACCTACGGCGGCAGCGACGCCGACGGCAGCTGTGGCTCGCTCTCGTACGTTCGCGTCGAGTATGCAGGCTACATCGTCGGCCGGAACAACGAGCTCAATGGCATCACCGTGGGTGGTTGTGGCGGCGGCACGCTGATCGACCACGTGCAGGTGCACCTGGGCCTCGACGACGGCATCGAGTTCTTCGGCGGGTCGGCGAACGCGCGCTACGTCGTGGTCACGGGCACGGGTGACGACTCGCTCGACTTCGATCTCGGCTGGACCGGCAACGTGCAGTTCTACGTGGCGCAGCAGCGCGACGTGGCGGGCGAAGAGCGCTGCATCGAAGGCGACAACCACCCGAACAACTACGGACGCACGCCCTACAGCCGTCCGACGATCTACAACTTCACGTGCATCGGCTCGGGCACGCCGGGGACGGATCCGCAGGACTCCATCGCGCTCCGCCGAGGTGGTCAGTTCACGTTCCGCAACGGCATCCTCTGGAACTCGCCGGATCGCGGCCTCTTCGTCCAGGACTCCGCCGACTCGACGGGTGTGATGGCCGGTATGGACACCATCGCGTGGTTCCGTGGCGCGACGCCTGGCACGGTGTTCGAGAACAACCTGATCTTCGCCATCGGCGCGGAGCCGGACCGCAATCGCTACCTGTCGTTCTCGACGGGATCGATGGCTGCGACGGGCGTCGACGACATTTTGACGGCGCTCCAGGGCGCGAACGAGGATGGCGTCGATCCGATGATGCCCACGGCCGCGACAGACTTCGAGTCTCCCAACTTCGCACCGGCCGCGGGCAGCCCGGCGGCGTCGGGCGCGGCCGCACTGCCCACCTCGCCTGCGGGCTTCTGGACGGCTGCCACCTACCGCGGCGCCGTCCGCCCCGGCGGGAGCGGCGCCGACCTCTGGTACGCGGGTTGGACGCGCTTCTCGAACTGACACGCTCCGAGAGACCACACCGAGAAGGCCCCATCGCTCCCGCGGTGGGGCCTTCACCCGTCCGTCGCCGTCAGTCCCGCTTCTCGTCCTGCTGGATCCGCGCGCGAACGAAGAAGCCGACACCGAACGTGAGCGCGACGATGATCCAGAACGAGACCGGCTCGGGCAGGACCTCGAGACCGCTGGGCAGGTTCATGCCGAGGATCGATCCGATGGCGGTGATGGGCAGTGCGACGGCGGCCAGCAGATTGAGCCGCTGCGTTTCCTTGGCGATGCGCTCCGACAGATGCGCCTGCTCTTCGGTGTGTTGCGCGATGGTGTGCTGCATGCCGTTCTCGGCGTCGTCGGCGATGTTCTCCGCGAGCCGCTCGAGCTCGTACGCGCGGTCGCGCGCAGCGAGGACGTCGGCGTCCTCGGGCAGCGCGTCGCGGAGCTGCGTGATGACGGCGTGCAGGTTGCGCGTGTAGCGCTGGATCGGTCGCGCGACGCGGATCACGGCGAGGAACTCGGTGGCGGACTTCGCGGCCTCGACCTGGTCGTCGAGCTCCTCGAGCAGCTTCGCGAGCGCCTCCACGTGGTCGCGCAGCGTGCTCGGGTGATCGCGACCCGGAAAGCAGCGCCAGCTGCCGTCGGGAGCGCGCCAGAACACTGCAGCGGCGCGATCGCGGGCGTGGAGCTTGGGCAGCTGATGGAGGATCATCAGGTGATGGCCCTGCGCGCTGAGCAGGCGCTGACGACCCACGCGCGCTCCGACGCGCGACTTGAGCTCGGAGGGGAGAGGCCACGTGTCCGGGACGATCTTCGCCACGGCGTTCCTTTCTCGCGGGCCGCGCCCGCGGTGCGAGCGCCTCTTGGTCTGGCGCTGGCGGGAGCATGGTATTCGGTTTGCCGAACGAACGCGCTCCGGGCCCCGGGATTCCCGAGGCCCGTGGCTCGTCACGCGTCCGTCACGCGGGGAGCGACGTCAGACGGGGTGCTCGTCGCTCCAGTCGCTGAGCGAGACGCGCGGACGCGTGAGCAGCACCGTGAACGTCGTGCCTTCGCCGAGCTTGCTCTCGACCGACACGTCACCGTCCATGCGGGTCACGAGGTGCCTCACGATCGAGAGGCCCAGGCCCGTGCCGCCCTGCTCGCGAGAGCGCCCCGGGTCCACGCGGTAGAAGCGCTCGAAGATGCGGGCCACGTGCTGCGGCGCGATGCCGGGCCCGTCGTCCTTCACGCGGATCCGCACGCGGCCTTCGTGCGGGTCCACGGTCACCGCCACCTTCGCCTTCGGAGGCGTGTACTTGATCGCGTTCTCCACGAGGTTCATCAGCACGTGGTCGAGTGAGCGTGGCTCGGCGAGGCACCACGCGTCGGCGGGCTCGCCAGACACGGACACCTGCGTGCCCTTGTCGCCGGCGCGTCCCTCGAGCGCGCGCACCACCTTCGTCGCGACCTCGAGCGCGGACACGGGCTCGAGCACGAGCACTGCGTCGGGGGACTCGGCGCGAGACAACTCGAGCAGATCGTCGACGATGCGCTGCAGGCGCACCGCGTTGTCGACGATGTTCTGCGCGAAGCGCTTCGCGATCACGGGATTCTCGATCGCGCCGTCGAGGAGCGTCTCCGCGAAGCCGCGGATCGACGTGAGGGGCGTGCGGAGCTCGTGGCTGGCGTTGGCCGCGAAGTCTCGGCGCACCGAGTCGGCGCGTCGCACGTCGGTCACGTCGTGGAGGACGGTGATCACCCCCGCCCCCTTGGGCAGCGCGGCCACCTGGGCCGAGAGGGATCGATCACCTCGCGCCGTCCGCAGGTCGAACGCGACCCGCTGGGTCTCGCCCCGCCCCGCACGCGCGACGGCCTCACCGAGCTCGGGGCTCCGGAGCGCTTGGATCACCGTGTTGCCGAACGGATCGCGACCCACGAGCGCGACGAGCGCGGCGTTCGACAGCACGATCGTGCCCTTGTCGTCGGTCACCAACACGGCCTCGACCATCGCGTCCACGATGGTGCGAAGGCGTGCGGTCTCGGCGTGGCCGCTCTCGATGCGCTCCGCGAGCTGATCGGCCATGTCGTCGATCGCATGACCGAGGGCTCCGATCGCGTCGTTGCGCTCGGAGCGCACGCGGCCCTCGAGCTTGCCGCTCGCGAGGCGCTTGGCGACGCGCTCCATCTCCTCGACGGGCGTGCCGATCCAGCGCGCGAAGAGCCAGGCGAGCAGCGCGCACACGCCCAGCGCAACGACACCCGCGCGGAGCATCACGTCGTCGAGCGATGCATCGTCCGACGCGAACAGCCACGTGCCCGAGACCACGAGCACGGTGGCGCTCGCCATCGCGAGGAAGAGGTTCACGCCGAGGCTGCGCGTCATCGTCTCGGCCCGCAGTCTCTCACGGGCTCGCGGCCTATTCGGCCTGCATGCGGTAGCCGACGCCGCGCACCGTCTCGATGTAGTCGCGCGCGGCGCCGAGCTTCTCGCGCAGGCGCTTCACGTGCGTGTCGACGGTCCGTGTCTCGATGCCGGGCGCATAACCCCACACCCGCTCGAGCAGCGCATCGCGCGTCTGCACGCGGCCGAGGCGCGAGGCGAGGTCGTAGAGCAACTTGAACTCGAGCGCGGTGAGCTCGATCTCCACGCCCTCCACCATCACCGTGTGCCGCGGCACGTCGATCTCGAGCACGCCGAGGACGATGCGCTCGGTGGGCTGCGGCTTCTCCGTCGGGCTCGCTCGCCGGAGAATGGCGCCGATGCGGAGGATGAGCTCGCGCGGGCTGAACGGCTTGACGACGTAGTCGTCGGCGCCCAGCTCGAAGCCGACGACGCGATCGATCTCCTCGTTCTTCGCGGTGATCATCATGATCGGCAGGCTCGAGGTGCTCGCGTCGCGGCGCAGGCGCTTGCAGACCTCGGTGCCCGGGATGTCGGGCAGCATCCAGTCGAGCAGGACCAGATCGGGGCGCTGGCGCCGCACCTCGGCGAGGGCCGTGTTGCCGTCTCGCGCGGTGACCACGGTGTAGCCGGCCTGCCGCAGGTTGTACTCGAGGAGCTCGACGATGTCGGCCTCGTCGTCGACCAAGAGGATCCGTTCTCTCATGTCCGACACGAGTCTTGTCCTCCGAGGTGACGGCAGGGGTGTCGCATCTGTGACGTCCTCGTGTCCAGCCCGCGCGTGCCGTCGCGCACGGCTCGCAAGCGCACGCGTTTGCCCCCGACACCGGCAACGGCCATGGTTCGGCCCTTTTTCGGCCCCCCTCCGCGGCGAACGCCCCGGATCACGAGGAAACAACGCGATGGCTCTGTCGGTCGGCATCGTCGGTCTGCCCAACGTCGGCAAGTCCACGCTCTTCAACGCGCTCTCGTCCAAGCAGGCCGAGGCGGCGAACTACGCCTTCTGCACCATCGAGCCCAACGTCGGCGTGGTGCCGGTGCCCGACACCCGCTTCGATGCGCTGGTGAAGGTCGTCGGGCCCGACAAGACCGTCCCTGCGACCGTCGATTTCGTCGACATCGCGGGCCTCGTGCGCGGCGCGAGCAAGGGCGAGGGCAAGGGCAACGCGTTCCTCGCCAACATCCGCGAGTGCGATGCGATCGCCGAGGTCGTGCGCTGCTTCGAGGACGACAACGTCCTCCACGTGGAGAACAAGGTCGACCCGATCGCGGACATCGACACCATCGAGACCGAGCTCGCGCTCAAGGACCTCGACACCGTGCAGAAGCGCCTCGACAAGGCGCGCCGCGCGTCGAAGGGCAACGATCCCAAGGAGAAGAAGGCCGTGGAGATCCTCGAGCAGGTCGAGAAGGTGCTCGATCAGGGTGGCCTGGCGCGCAGCGTCACGACCGACGACGAGGACAAGCAGAACATCGTGCGCGACCTCGCGCTCCTCACGAACAAGCCGCTCTTCTACGTGTGCAACGTGAAGGAGGAGCAGCTCGCGAAGGCCGACTCGGACCCGATGGTGAACCGCGTGCGCGAGCGCGCGAAGAAGAGCGGCGCGCCGGTCGTGGTGATCTGCGCGAAGATCGAGGCCGAGATCATGCAGCTCCCCGTGGAGGAGCGCGCGGACTTCCTCGAGAGCGCCGGCCTCACCGAGCCCGGCCTCAACGCGGTGATCCGGACGGGCTACGCGATGCTCGAGCTCATCACCTACTTCACCGCGGGCAAGCAGGAGGTTCGCTCCTGGACGATCAAGCGCGGCACCAAGGCACCGCAGGCCGCAGGAAAGATCCACACGGACTTCGAGAAAGGCTTCATCAAGGCCGAGGTCATCTGGTGGGAGGATCGCGTGAACCTCCTCACCGAGGCCGCGTGTCGTGCGGCCGGCAAGATGGCGATGGAAGGCAAGGAGTACGTCGTGCGCGACGGCGACGTGATGCACTTCCGCTTCAACGTGTGATCCTGTGATCGACTGATGTGGGGCAAGGTCATCGTCGGGCTCTTCCTCGCGCTCGCGCTGGGCGTGGGGTTGATCGCGGCGCTCGGGATCGAGGCCGTGGGTCGTCAGGCGATCGCGGACGACCCGAGCTCGGACACGGTCGCGACGTTCGACGAGGTCGCCAGCGCGCACGACGCGCTCTTCGGCGCGCACGTGCACGAGGACGGCGTGGACTGGGCGGCGATGGGCGCGGATCCAGCCGCGGTGCGCGCGCTCGGAGCGCTCTATGCGCGCAGCGGTCCGACGTCGGGCAGCTCGGGCGCGACCAGCGGCGATGGCGCGCTCGCGTTTCGCCTCGACGCCTACGTGGCGCTCGTCGCGCTCGCGATCGTGGAACAGAGCGCGGCGCGCGGCGGCTCGCTGGCGAGCGTCCACGACGTGCATGGCGTGCTCGATCCTGGCGATGGCTTCGGGTTCTTCACAGCACAGGTCTTCGTCCTGGATCGCTCCCTCACGAACCTCGAGGACCTCGAGCGCACGATCCTCCAGCGCGGCGATCCGCGGGTGCTGGGCCTGCTCCACGACGGGCAGCGGAGCTCGCCGCTCCCGCTCTCGCGCGCGATCCGCGAGGAGACGCTCGAGGCCGAGCTCGCGGCGGCCGCGACGCGGATCACGGCGCCGCCCTTCGTGGTGATCGACGACGACGCGCAGACGATCACGCTCCATCCGCTCTACGAATTGCACCGCACGCGGATCGAGGCGCACGCGCGCACTGTCGCGCGACTGCCCACGGTCGCTGCGTGGATCACGCACCACGCGGCGCCCGCGATCGGGGAGGCGGTCTCGCGTGCCGACGCGGCTGGGTACACCATCCGTCACGCGAGCGTCGACCGCACGCTCTCGCAGAGCTCGCGGTGATGCGCTGCGCATGGAGCCGGTGAGGAACGACGATGACCGAGCCGAGGCGGCTGAGCGACATCGAGATCATCCAGCGTGCGGCGGATGAGCTGCCCGACGGCGTGTGGATCGCGCGCGCCCCGGGCGGCGAGCTGGTCTACGCCAACCGCGCGTTCGGCGAGATCATGGGCATCGAAGCACTGGGAGGCGTGGCGCGAGGCGAGTACGCAGCGCCGTACGGCATCCACACGCGCACGGGCGAGCTCTATCCCGAACGCTCGATGCCGTTCGTGCGAGCCCTCGAGGCGCGCGCCCCCGTCGTCGTCGACGACATCGTGATCCACCGGCCCGACGGGGGCCGCGTATACATCCGCGCACACGCCAAGCCCGTGTTCCTCGACGACGGCGAGACGATCTCGCACGTCGTCATCGCGTTCTTCGACATCAGCCGCGAGGTGGAGCTCGAGCGTCGCCGCGCGGATGCCGAGGCGCGTTTCGCGCGCGCGCAGCGCATGGAGTCGATCGGCAACCTCGCGGGAGGGATCGCGCACGACTTCAACAACCTCCTCGCCGTGCTGCGTCTCGTCGCCGGCACGCTGCGCCGCGACGAGGACGACGCTGATCGGCTCGACGATCTGCGTCGGATCGACGAGGTGGTCGACAGCGCCTCGGGGCTGACACGCTCGCTGCTCTCGTTCGCGGGACGCGGCGCGGCGCGCAAGGAGCGCACCTCGGTCACGGCGGTGGCTCAGCGCGTGCTCGATCTCGTCGAGCGCGCCGTCGATCGCCGAATCTCCGTGCGACAGGAGCTCGAGGGGACGTGCGAGGTGATCGGAGACCCCTCGCAGCTCGATCAAGTGCTGATGAACCTCGCCGTCAACGCGCGCGACGCGGTGGCCGGCACGGGCACGATCGAGATCCGCATCCACAGGAGCGAGATCGACGAAGCGACCGCCGCGCGCTCGGGCAAGCTCCGAGCGGGACCGCACGTCGTCATCGAGGTGCGGGACGACGGCAGCGGGATCGACCCTGCGATCCGCGATCGCGTCTTCGAGCCGTACTTCACCACCAAGACTGCGGGGCCCACGCGCGGCACGGGCCTGGGCCTCTCGACGGTCTTCGGCATCGTCGAGGCGCACGACGGCGCGATCGAGCTCCTGCCGAACACGCCACGAGGGACGATCGCTCGCGTGTGGTTGCCCGCTGCCGCTGCCGGCAGGCCCACCCCGACGGCCACCCGCGCGGTGAGCGCGTCGACGGACGCGGTCACGCTCCTCCTCGTCGAGGACGAGCCGCTCGTGCAGCGCTTCGCAGTGCGTGCGCTGCGCGCGCTCGGGCACCAGGTGCTCGTCGCGAGCGACGGAGTGGAGGCGATCGCCGCGTTCGAGCGCGAGCACACGTCGATCGACGTCGTGGTGCTCGACATGATCATGCCGCGCATGGGCGGACACGCGACGTTCCGCGCCCTCCGAGCGATCGACCCCGACGTGCAGGTCGTGCTGACCACGGGCTACGCGCACAACGACGAGTCCGACGCGATCCTCGAGCTCGGGGTGAAAGAGCTCGTCGAGAAGCCGTACCGCATCGAGGTGCTCGACGAGGTCCTCCAGCGTCTGACCCGAGCGCGCCGCGCGTCGCGAGGGCGGTAGCGAGCGCGCCGAACCGGTGCGCTCGAGCACCGACTCTAGAGATCCATCGGCTCGCTCGACTCCTCGCTCGACTCGGTCTCTTCCGAGGGCGGGGGAGGCGGTGGGGCGTTCTGCTCGGCGGTGATCTCGCGCACGTAGCGCTCGGCGATCGCGCGCTCGGGCAAGCCACCCGGGGCGACGGTCAAGAAGCGCTGGAAGAGCTCGATCGACTGCGGGCGCTGATCGAGGAACTCGGCGCGGAGGATCGCGTAGTCGAAGAGCGCACCCGCGTGCGCCGGTGCGCGCTCGAGCGCTGCCTCGTACTCGCGCTGCGCGGCTTGGTGCTCGCCTTGTCCCCGCAGGCAGATCGCGAGCGCCACACGCGCGTCGACGTCGTCTGCATCGTGCTCGAGCACGGCGCGGAACTCCGCAGCCGCGCCAGGATAGTCGCCTGCGTGGAGGAGCACCGAGCCCTGGTTCTCGTGGGCCTCGGAGAAGGCGGGGTCGAGCGCGATGGCGCGCCCGAACGCCTCGAACGCGGCCTGCGTGTCGCCGCGCGACAGCTCGAGCAGACCGAGATCGTTGTGCAGCTCGGCGGTCTCGCCGAGATCGAGGGCCTTGCGAAAGACGAGCTCGGCGACCTCGAGGTCCTCGCGCGCACGGTACACGCGGCCGACCTCGGCGAGCGCGCGGGCATTGCGGGGGTCGCGCACGAGCGTCTCGCGCGCTTGCTGGAGCGCACCGTCGTAGTCGCGCGCGGCGCGGAGCAACGTGGCGAGCGCGACGCGCGCGTTCAGATCTTCGGGGTGCCCGCCCACGTAGGAGCGCAGGAGCTGCGCCGCCGCGGCCGAGTCACCGAGCGCGCTCCGCACCTCGGCGAGCGCCACGAGGACGTCGCCGGACTCGGGCGCCGCCATGCGCGCAGCCTCGAGCCCCTCGGACGCAGCGACGAGGTTGCCGCTCTGTCGGTCGAGGTAGGCGAGGTTGTAGCGAGCCTCCCAGAGACCCGGCGAGAGGCGCAGCGCCTCTTCGAAGTGCGCACGCGCCGAGTCGCGCGAGCGTCGCGTCTCGTGCGCCATGTCGCGCACGCCGGCCTGGAACGCGACGAGCGCCTCGGGATCGATCGCATCGTTGTCGGTGGCCTGGACGGTGGTACCGCCACCACCTTCCGCCGATGCGCCGCCGCAGCCGATGCCCGCGAGCGCGAGCGCGACGAAGAGAGCACGCAGGGTGAGGCGAGACACGGCAGGCGAGGATATCGAGACGAGACCGCGCGCGGCAACGCCGATCACGCCCGATCAACGTTCGAAGCGTGCGAGCGCGCGCGGAATCTCGGCGAGCAGCTCGCTCGCGAGGTAACCCAGCGGCGCGACGCGACGGGCCAGGATCACGCCCGCGCGCCCATGCGCATACACGCCGAACGCTGCCGCCTGAGCGGGCGTCGCCCCCCGCGCGGCGAGGCCACCGACGACGCCCGCGAGCACGTCCCCCGAGCCGCTCGTGCCCAACCCAGCGTTCCCACCACGGTGCTCGAGCGCGCGGCCCGCGGGCGTGACCACGAAGGTCCGCGGCCCCTTGAGCACGACGAGAACGCCCAGCTCTTTCGCTGCCGCGTGTGCCACCGCGAGGGGCGCCTCGTTCACCGCCTCGCGCTCGAGGCCACGGAGCTTGGCCATCTCGCCTGC
>JAFLCL010000205.1 GCA_017303575.1 Deltaproteobacteria bacterium | reverse complement strand
CGCGCGACGCTGGTGATCGCGCTCGCGTCGGGCGCAGCGACGACGCCTGGGGAGGTCGATCCGGTGCGCGGCGGCGGCGGCGGCACCGAGCGCGGTCGCTCCGAGGGTGGACGCATCACGGCGCTGCTCGCGAGCGGGCTGCCCTCGTGGGGGCGTGGCTCGTTCGCGTTCGTGTGGGTCGCCTCGAGATCGTCGAGCGAGATCTCGCCCGTGCGCTCGTCGAGCGGCGGCTCTTCGTGGTCGCGCGGGCCGGAAGTCGAGCTCGAGGGCGGGGTCGGCCGGGGCGCGGGGCGGCGTCCCGTGTTCGCGTCCTGATCGACGTCGAGCTCCACCGACACGCTCTCGATCGAGGGCGGGCTCTGCGCAGGCATGCGCGACGTCACGCCCGCGGGCGCCGCGACGAGCCCTGGCGAGCTCGGCCTCGGCCCGGTGGGGAGGGGCACGTGGAGCACCGCGGACTTCTTGGGCGCCGCGTTCTCGAGGAGCGATCGGAGGCTCGCCGAGGGCGTCGCCGCGGGCGCGTCCTCGAGGTACTCCGGCATCTTCATCTCGGTCGTCGCCGGCTCGGTCGAGGCCATCCAGCGTTCGACGGTGGAGCTCATGGGCGCAGCGACCTCGGAGTCCGCCTCGAGCAAGAGATCGCGAGCCGCCTCGTCGTCGGGATCGAGCTCGACCGCCCGGCGCAGCGACGCGCGCGCGGGCTCGAGCTGCCGGTCACGCAGGTACGCCTCGCCGAGCAGGCGATGCGCGGCGGGCTCCTCGGGCCGCTCCCGCACGAGCGCCAGCATCTCCACCCGCGCCTCGTCGTTGCGACCCGCCGCGAGCAGCGCCTCGCCGAGCAAGAGGCGCCCCTCCGGGTGCTTGTCGGACTCGAGCACCAGCCGGCGCGCGCCCCGGATCGCGTCGTCGTAGCGCCGCTCCGCGATCGCCTGCTTGAGCGCGGCGAGCTGATCTTTCGCGGGCTCCGGCATCAGGCCGCGAGCGTATCGGATCCGCTCGACGCTCCGAAAGGAAAGCGGGGAGCCGAGGGAGGAGCGCAGCGACGACTGAGCGACCGGGCAGCGCCCGCCCGAGCCGCCGAGCCGCGGAAAACAGGGCGCTCAGCGCGCGAGCTTCGCAGCCTCGAGCGCGTTCGCGAGATCGGCGCGCAGATCACCCTCGTCCTCGAGGCCGACCGAGATCCGGATGAAGCCGTCGGTGATGCCGAGCTCCGCGCGCTGCGCGGCGGGGATCGCGCCGTGCGTCATCACAGCAGGCAGCTCGATCAACGACTCGACGCCGCCGAGGCTCTCGGCGCACGCGAAGATCGCGACCGTCTCGAGCAGCGCCTTGGCCGCCGGCGCGCCGCCTCGGACCACGAACGAGATCATCCCGCCCGGTCCCTTCATCTGCTCCTTCGCGAGCGCGTGCTGGGGGTGCGAGGCCAGGCCCGGGTAGATCACCTTCTCCACCTGCGGGTGCGCCTCGAGCCACGCTGCGATCGAACCCGCGCTCTTCACGTGTCGCTCCATGCGCACCGGCAAGGTCTTGAGGCCGCGCAACACCATGTAGCAATCGAAGGGCGAAGGGATCGCGCCCATCGCGTTCTGGAGGAAGCGGAGCTTCGTGTTCCACTCGTCGTCGCTCGTCACGATGCAGCCTCCGACCACGTCCGAGTGACCGTTGAGGTACTTCGTCATCGAGTGCACCACGAGCGTCGCGCCCATCGCGAGCGGACGCTGGAGGCACGGCGTCGCGAACGTGTTGTCGACCACGAGCGGGATGCTCTTTCCCTTGCAGATCCGGGCGATCGCCGCGATGTCGATCAGCTTCAGCATCGGGTTCGTGGGCGTCTCGATCCACACGAGCTTGGTCTCGGGCCTGATCGCGGCCTCGAGCCGCGAGGCGAGCGTGAGATCGACCTGCGTCGTCACGATGCCCATCGGCTTCATCACCTTGTCGAGGATGCGGAAGCTGCCGCCGTAGAGATCATCGCCGGCGATCACGTGGTCGCCGGGTCGGAGCACGTGGAGCAGCGTCGTCATCGCCGCGCACCCCGAGGCGAACGCGAGGCCGTGCCTGCCGCCCTCGATCGACGCGAGGCAGTGCTCGAGCGTGCGGCGCGTGGGGTTGTCGGTGCGCGAGTACTCGTAGCCCTTGTGCACACCGGGCCCGTCCTGCGCGAAGGTGCTCGCGAGCACGATCGGCGTCATCACCGCGCCCGAGACGGGATCGGGGCTCTGGCCGCCGTGGATCGCGAGGGTGTCGAGGTGGAGGTTCGGCTGCGCGCTCTTCATGCGCGAGCCTGCTACCAGCGCGCACGTCCGCGGGCAACGGTCCGCGAGGCGCGTCCCCGCGAGCCGCTTTCGCGCGAGGTCGGGGCCGGCGTGGTAGAAGGGCCCATTCTCTTGCTTTCCCCGGGGCTGGCGCCGTCGCGCGGCCCGGATCGGACCTCCAAGGAGCTCTCCTCATGCGCCCGAAGACCCTCACCGCTCTCCTCGTCCTCTCGGCCGCCCTCGCGCTCTTCGCGGGTGCTTGCAACAACCAGACGGAGTCGCGGCTCTTCGCCACGATGAACTGGAAGATGCGCTGCCCCGACGCTGCCGACTTCGCGAACGGCTGCTCGATGGGATGCACCGAAGGCCTCAACCGAAGCGTGAACAACTTCGCGGGCGTGGAGGGCGTCTCGGTGAGCTGCAACGTCACCGAGTCGCCGACGAGCCGGACGCTCAACTTCCGCATCGGCACCTCGAGCGGTCAGTCCGTGTCGTTCCAGAACGTGGCCGTGCCGATGGCGGGCGGCTCGGCGCTCAGCGGCACCGTGCGCTTCCGCGAGGACAACGACTACACGGGCCTCGCGGGCCCCGGCCAGCCGTGCCAGGTGAGCAACGTCACCTTCACCCGCGAAGACACGAGCGGGGGCGACACCGTCATCCGCGGCAACGTCCTCTGTCGCGCCATGCGCGCCGACGCCGACAACCGCATCTGTCGCGGCCTCACGGATCCGAACGGACCCTCGGGGACGGCCGTCGGCGCGGACTTCGAGATCTTCGCCTGCCCCGGCCTGGTGATCTCCGCGCCATAGCTCTCTCTCTCACTTCTTCTTGCGTGAAGGCTCCGCGCCCGCGGGCGGGAGCGCGAGGGCGTGCGCGAAGCCGCCCTCGCCGTGCTGCAGCTGACGGTTGCCGCGCGTCACCGTGGTGACCGAGACGTCGAGCGCGAGCGCGACCTCGCGCTGCGTCATGCCAGCGGCCAGCATACGCACGATCGCCCAGCGCTCGGTGACGGCTTGGATCTCCGCGGGCGTGAGCAAGTCCTTGAGGAAGCGCTCGATCGCTTGAGGCTCGTCGAGACGCGCGAGCACGGCTGCGAGCTCGACGAGGGACGGTGCGGGCTTGTTGGTCATCGCTCGATCCTGAGGGTCAGTCCCGCACGATCTCGACCTCGGTCGTCCCCGCGGCAGGCGCTTCGGCCTCGGGGAGCTGATCGAGTCGCTCGCGGCAGAACGTCGAGAAGTGGCGCATGCCCGCCGGGTGATCGGCGTTGAGCGAGCACGCGCGGTAGGCCGAGCGCGAGAGCTCGAGGAAGGGACGCGCCTGGGTGCGCACGAGGTCCTGGTAGATGCGCAGGATCTCGGGCTCGGTGTCGAGATCGACGGGCGCGGGCACCGAGCGGAGCACGCGCGCGACGTCCTCGTACATGAGGCCGACGACCGCGCCGCCGAGGATGCGCTGCCGGTGTGTCTCTTCCGCGGCGAGATCGAGCTCTTGTCGCGCTGCGTGGATCGCGCTCGACTTCTGCGCGAGCCATGCGCGCAAGGGACCATTGCTCCAGTCGGTCAGATCGCCCGCGGCGCGGCTCGCAGGCGGGCTCGGCGCGGCGACGTCGAACGACGCCTCCGCGAGCGCGAGGCCGCGGCGCATGTGCTCGCTGTACTCGCTGTCGGCGACGTCGGTCTCGGGGAGGCAGTGCATCGAGGGGGGACCCTCCGCGCGACCTCGGAACGCGCCCTCGCGCAGCTGCGGTCCACCACAGGCCACGAGCCACGCCAGGCTCGCCGCCACGAGCGCTCGCTCACGCCATCGCTTGTCCGCAGGCATCCGGGCGCGACTGTAGCCCGAGCCAGCCTCGGCGTTCACCAGCGGGCGACGGGCGGGCGCCTGGGTATCATCGCGCGCCATGCGTACCGACCCCGCGCCCATGTTGCCTCCCTTCCTCGCGACGGCGCTCCCCTACCGTCGCGGCATCGCGCGCGTCGCCGGCGATGCGATCCACTTCGTCGACGAGGGCGCGTGGCCCGACGACGCGGAGACGGCGATCGTGCTCTGTCACGGCAACCCGACGTGGTCGTTCCTCTGGCGCCACGTGATCCGTGACCTGCTCGCGAGCGAGCTCCTGCGCACGCGCATCCTCGCGCCCGATCTCCTGGGCCTCGGCCTCTCCGACAAGCCGCGGTCGCCGAGCAGGCACACGCTCGAGCTCCACGTCGCGCGCATGCACGAGCTCGTCGCGGCGCTGCTCGAGGGCACGCGCGCCGCGCGTCGCGTGATCGTCGTGGGACAGGACTGGGGCGGTCCGATCGGCGCGGGCGTCGCGATGCGCCTCGAGCGCGACGCGCCCGGCACCGTCGCTGCGATGCTCTTCGCGAACACGTCGGTCCTCGCGCCAGTGAGGCCGTTTCGTCCCAAGGCGTTCCATCGCTTCTCGCAGATGCCGATCGTGTCGGACGCCGTGTTTCGCGGCCTCGGCTTCCCGGTCTACGGGCCTGGTCGCTTCGGCCTCGGAGGCGTGCAGGGCGATCGCCGCTCGATCTCGGGTGACGTCGCGCGCGCGTACCGCTTCCCTCTGCGCGACCTCCGCGATCGTGCTGCGCCGATCGGCCTCGCGCGCATGGTGCCGAACACCGAGACGCATCCGTCGGTCGCCCTGCTCGACGAGATCGGTGCGTTCGTGACGCGCTTCGATCGCCCCATCGGCCTCGTGTGGGGCACTCGCGATCCGATCCTCGGGCGCGCGATCGATCGACACGAGAAGGCCTTGAAGCCCGTGTTCGTCGATCGCACGGACGCAGGTCACTTCCTCCAGGAAGAGGTGCCCGAGCTGCTCGCAACACGCATCGCCGAGCTGGCGCGTCGGTAGTCAGCGCTTGCTGCGCCAGCCGGCCATGTCGAGGTCTTGCGTGGCGGCGTAGCGCTGCTGCACGCGCAGGAGCTCCGCGTAGCGACGCGGCATCTGCGAGGCGAGCGCGAGCAGCACGCGGCCCGTGGCCTCGGCGTCGTGGCTCGCGCGGTGCGCCGTCTCGAGCGCGATCCCGAGGCGCGCGCACACGTCGACGAGCTTGTGGCCCTTCTCGTTCTTCTGGAGCTCGCGCGCCCACACCAGCGGATCGATCCACACGCCGTCGTCGGAGTACGCAGGGGCGATCTCGCGGCCGTCGCTGCCCGGTCCGCGCGTGGGCATGCCCGCGCGACGCAGCTCGGCCCAGAGAAACCGGGTGTCGAAGAAGTGGTTGTAGGCCACGGGGATGCGGCCCTCGAGGAAGCTCGTGACGTCGCGGATCGTGGCCTCGAACGGCGCGCTGTCTTTCACCATCTCGTCGGTGATGCCCGTGATCTCCGTGGTCTCGGGCGGGATCGGGATGCCCGGGTGCACGAGCCAGAACTTCGAGCTCACGAGCTGGCCGTTCTCGAAGCACGCGGCGCCGATCTCGATGATGCGATCGGTCTCGGGATCGAGTCCTGTGGTCTCGAAGTCGAGCACGACGAACGACGCCTCCGCCCACACCACCTCGGGCGCGAACCCGTGCGCCATGCCCGCGACGCGCGCGAGCGCGCCACGCATGCGATCGGCGATGCCGGGGTAGTGACGTCCCGTGGGGAAGCAGCCGCAGACCTCGATCACACCGCGCATGGGGGCGCGAAGGTAGCGTCACGCGGCGCGCGCCGTCGATGCGAAGTTGCGAGCCGTCGAAAGAACGCGCGTGTTGACTCCGTCGTGCTCAGGGATCGAGGCGCGCGGCGCCGAACCCGTCGCTGCGCGCCAGATCGATCACGCGCTCGACGGGCATCGCGTCGTGGAAGAGGAACGCCCCGAACGGCCCGCGCGCGAGCGCCGTCAGCTCCTCTTCGCGCAGCGCATCGCCGCGCACGAGCGGCAGCACGTACACGTGCCACCCGACGCCGAGCGACAAGAGCGCAGCGATCGCGATCGACACGCGCGAGAGGCTCTTGGCTCGATCCGTCGCGACGTCGAGGCGCTGCGCGATCGCGAGCGTGAGCGCGAGCGCGAAGAACGGGACGATCGCCGTCATGTAGTAGAGCAGCGTCATGCGCAGCACGACGGCCCAGAACGCGAGCTGCATCAGGGGGAATCCCACGAGCAGGAGCGTGGCGCGGTGTCGCTCGCGCACCGCGGCGACGAGCACGCCGAGCGTCGCGAGCTCGCCCACGATCCACGTGACGGGGCTTCCGATCGCCGCGATCACACGCACGAGCTGGCCCTCGTGCCGCACGGTGTAGTCGAGCGCTTGGCGCGCGATCAGCCACTCGTACCAGCGCGAGCTCTGATCGCTGCGGAAGTAGTACGTGTGGTAGGTGACCATGCGCGCGTGGACGATCGCGACGCGCGCGGGCCACGGCAGGCTCGGGTCGAGCGGGCCATCGGTCTGCGGGAAGGCATGCAGATCGAAGCTCGTGGCGCCCGGCAGCGCGAAGCACGCGAGGTAGACGAGCGCGCAGGGCGCGAAGAGCTCGGCGAGCATGCGTCGTCGAAAACGCACGTGACCCGCCTCGAGGCTCACGTTCGCGACGAAGAAGATCGGCAAGAGCGTGAGCGCGGTCCACTTCGTGCCGAGCGCGAGCCCCGCGAGCACACCGGCCGCGATCCGTGCGCGACGCGCTCGCTCCGGCGAGATGCCCTCGGTGCACGACAAGACGAGCGCGAGGGCGGCGCTCACGTAGAAGAGCACCAGCACGGCGTCGAGCATCGCGATGCGCGCAGTCGAGTACACGAGCGGGTCCACGAGGAGCACGCAGGAGGGCAGCGCGAGCAGCCAGCGAGGCGAGCTGGCGCGCACGATGCCGAGCGGCTCGAGCCACAGCGGCAGCGACGCGACGAGCAGCACCGACGCGATCAGCGAGGTGACGCGCCACCCGAACGCGTCGTCGCCGGCGATCGTGATGGCGAGACCGAAGAGCCACTTGCCGAGCGGTGGGTGCTCGGGGTTCGTGAGGAGGCCGTCGGGCCGGAAGAAGCGGTGCGCGTCGGTGAGGTAGAAGCCCTCGTCCCAGTACGGGCGGGCGGGTCGACCGAGGTGCCATCCCCACCACGGGGTCGCCGTCGCAGCGAGCAGCGCGGAGGTGATCCATGCGGCGCGCGACGGGCGACGATCGGGAGCGGACACGCGGCCTCACGTTCGCATAGATTCACCACATGCTGGGAGGCTTCGAGCTGCGCTACCTCGCCGCCGTCGCGGAGGGAAAGGACTATCCGGTCGCCGCGCGCACCATCCCGAGGTTGGTGCGAGGCATGGCCGCCGGTCGTGCGCGCAAGCGCGTGTCGGAGGTCATGCTGGCCTCGAGCCACGCCGACGATACGCCCCACGTGCACCGCGTCGCGTACCTCCGGCTCGTCGGTCACGAGCCGCCGAACCACGACGACAAGGCGGCGATCGAGCGCGCGTTCGCCGAGCACCGACAGCCCTCGCGCGAGCGCCGTGCACCGCTGG
The DNA here is from genome assembly GCA_017303575.1 of Deltaproteobacteria bacterium. Taxonomy (GTDB): domain Bacteria; phylum Myxococcota_A; class Polyangia; order Polyangiales; family Sandaracinaceae; genus JAFLCL01. Next base: position 7,875 of record JAFLCL010000205.1, on the reverse strand, counting down.
TCTTCGCGGTCTCGTTGCTGGGCATCGTGGGCGTGACGCTCGGCGCCTTCGTCGGCTGGCGCCTCTACACGCGGCGGCCGCCGCCGGTCGTCTTGCCGTCGAGCACGCTCGAGGTGCCGATGCCCACGGTGGTCGAGGTGCTCACCGGCGCCGACGTAGAGGTGCATCCGATCGAGCCGGTGATCCGCGAGGCGGTGCCGAGCTGGGTGGTCGCGCTCGACGCCGAGAGCGCAGGGAGACCGCGCGCTGCGCCGCACGACGTGAGGAGCGCTCACGCGGCAGTGCTCACGGCGCTCGCCGAGGCGCACGCGGACGTCGAGATCGTCGAGGCGATGCGCGCGTTCCTCATCGTCGCCGAGGAGCACTCCGCGCGACCGAGCCGTGATGGCGACGAGCGCGTGACGCGCGCGCTCGTCGCGCTCGACGACGCGTTCGCGCGCCACGAGGTGCCGTTCTACCTCGATGCGGTGCTCACCGAGAGCCGCCTCCAGGATCGCAGACGGGTGCTCGCCTCGAGCTTCCGCGTGCGAGGTCGGCGCGTGTTCCGTAGCGGCGAGCGTCGCATCACGTCGCTCGATCTCGAGCGCATCGACACGCTCAACTTCGAGCGCTCGCTCCTCGGCTACACGCGGCCGGACGTCCGCTACGCGCTCGTGCTCACCTCGCGCGTCGAGAACTTCCTCGTCGGTCGTGTGCTGCCCTCGATCCACTCGGCCGACGAGTCGGTGATCGTGCGCGGCTACGAGAACGAGCGGGAGATCGGCTGGGTCACCACGTTCGAGGCCGCGGCGCACGACGTGCTGCGCGAGGAGGCCGGCGCGATCGTGCCTGCGCCCTCGATCGCCGCGCTCGCGTCGGCGACAGCGCGTCGAAGGCACGCGTTCGACGCTGTCGCGCAAGAGCTCGACGAGCACGGCTGGCGTCTGCGTCCGATCGAGACCTACGCCTACGATCCCGATCTCGTGCGCGGCCTCGAGCTCGTGGTGCCCGCGACGCGCCGGGAGCTGTCGGACGCGCAGGCGGCGCTCGACGCGTCCTCGGTGCTCGCGACCTACCGCGCGTTCGAAGAGGCCGAGCTCTTCTCGATCGCGCAGCACGAGGCGCAGCACCGCGTGGACTTCGAGGACGATCGCATCATCGCCGTGCCGGACGCGCTCGCGCGCTACGTCGGTCGCACCGAGTTCGACGACCGCGTGAACCACCTCGCCGAGCGCAGCAACGCCGAGCTGTCGGCGTACCTGTCGCAGATCGCGCGTGATCCCGCGCGTGCGCGCAGCCACGTGGTGCAGGTCTCGACGTTCGTGATGGCGCGCGACGCGTGGGGCATGCCCGAGACGTACGCGGCCGTGGTGATCTTCGAGCAGCTGGCCCGCGAGCTCGGCATCGAGCCAGGCGAGATCATCCGCTCGCCGAACGTCGTGCGCGCCGAGATCGCCCGACTCTTCCTCGCGATCCGCGCGCACTCGGGCCAAGAGGTGGCCGACGCCTCGCGACGCGCCTGGCAGGGCCTCTACGGCGTCGAGCTGCCGCCGCTCGAGCTCGAGCGCTGACTCACACGCCCGCGGGGATCACCGTGAGCGCGCGTCGGCCCTCGATCGATCGCTCGACGGGCGCGACGCGCACGGGCGCGAACGACGTGCTCGGCGCGAGGTGCTTGGGGAGCGGCAGCTCGTCGCGCGGCGTGAACGGATCGCTCGCGTCGCGCGCGCGGAGCTCCGCGCGGAAGCGCTGGTGACGCTTGCGGGTGAGCTCGACGAGCGGGTTCCACGCGCGGCGCACGAGGCGGTTCTCGATCAGCCGATGCCAGAGCGCGTTGTTCTTCTTGTAGAGCCAGCTCATCGCGAGGTAGCCGGGCACCGCGCGCGCGTCGGTGGGCCTGCGCGCCCACACGGCATCGAGCTCGAACACACGCTGGTAGAGCCAGCCGTAGCCGTGCTCGAGCTCTTCGGGGCTCATGTGCTTGGGGCGGAAGACCGCGTGCGCGGTGTCGTAGCGAGACCAGTCCCGATGAAGCAGGCGCCCCTCGCGCTCCATGTCGGCGAAGAGCGGCGTGCCGGGGTAGGGCGTGAGGATGTGGAACGTCGCGGACTCGAGGCGCGCGTCGATCACCCACTCGGCGAGCGTCGCGAAGCAGTCCTTTCGATCGTGATCGAAGCCCACCACGAAGCTGCCGTTCACCTGGATGCCGTGCTCGTGCAAGAGGCGCACGCGACGCGCGTAGTCCTCGGCGCGAGGCGTCTTCTTGCGTGCGTGGCGGAGGTTCTCGTCGGTGAGCGACTCGAAGCCGATGAAGACGCCGGTGCAGCCCGAGAGCGCCATCGCGCGCACGAGGCTCGGATCGTCGGTGACGTCGATCGAGACCGCTGCGCTCCAGATGACGCCGAGCGGCTCGATCTCCTTGCACAGCGCGCGGAGGTAGCCGCGGTTCGAGCCCAGGTTGTTGTCGGTGAAGACCGCGTAGGGCTGGCCGTCGCGCGTGATCTCGTCTGCGATCTGCGCGGGGCGACGCATGCGGTAGGGCATGCGAAGACCGTCGGTCGCGAGGTAGCAGAACTCGCAGCGGTTGTGGCAGCCGCGCGTGGCGTTGAGTGAGGTGGTGGTGAGGAACGACTCGCGCGGCAAGAGGTCGCGGCGGGGCGCGGGCTCGCTCGTGTAGTCGCCATCGAAGTCCGCGTGGTAGCGGGGCGCGAGCGTGCCTGTCTCGACGTCCGAGAGGATGCGCGCCCACACAGCGACCCCCTCGCCGATCGCGAGCGCGTCGGCATGTGGCGCGCACTCGTCGGGGCACGAGATCACGTGCAGGCCGCCGAGGATCACCTTCGCGCCGCGCGCCCGGTAGTGACGCGCGAGCGTGTACGCGCGCTCGGCGAACGTGAGGTGCACGCTGATGCCGACGACCTCGGGGCACGGATCGCTCGGCGGCGCACCGAGGAGGAGGTTCTCGTCGAAGATCTCGACGGTCCATCCCTCCGGTGTCGCGGCCGCCACGCTCGTGAGCGCGAGCGTAGGTGTGAGCGCGTGCTTGCCGAAGCTCGCGTGCGGATCCTTCGCGTAGAAGGGGTTCACCAGCAGCGCGTGTCGTCTGCGGATTCCGCGCGAAGGCGCAGGGTCGAGCGCCGGTGGCTCGCGCATCGCGCGCGGCACGACGGGTGGCTTCACGAAGGTGCGGAACGGCTCGTCGGCGTCGATGTGGGTCATGCCAGCGCACTCTGTGCGGCCCGGTCATGGGTCGACGCGGTGCGCCTCGTGAGCGGTCGACGCTTCGTGGTGAGCGGTCGAGGCCCGAGACCGAGCACGAGGCGACGCAGCGCGCGCATGCGCGTCTTGCCGACGACGTTCGAGACGAAGCCGAGCGCCACCATCGACGCGTCCACGGAGAGCGAGGCGCGTCGCGCGTAGAGCGCGTCGAGCTTCGCGGTGTGGCGTGCGGTGCGGCCGCCGATCACCTGCGCCAGCCCCACGATGCCGGGCCTCACGTCGAAGCGTCGATCGTGCTCGGCGGTGTCCCATCCGAGGCGCTCGAGGTCTTCGCGCGTCAGCGGTCGCGGGCCGACCACCGACATCTCGCCGCGCACCACGTTCACGAACTGCGGCAGCTCGTCGAGGCCCGTGGCGCGCAGCCACCGACCGACACGGGTGACGCGACCGTCGCGCATCGTGCGGAGCTTGAGCACGCGAAACGCCTTGCGTTTACAGCCGATCCGCTCCTGGACGAAGAGCAGCGGCAGGCCGTCGTCGACGAACACGGCGACGGTCACGAGCGGCATCACGGGCGCGAAGACGAACGCGGCGAGCGCGCTCGCGGCGAGATCGAACGCGCGCTTGGCATCGAGCATGAGCGCATCGTGTGCGCTCTCCACGCTCCCTCTCGGACGGTCTCCCCGAGCGGTCGCGAGCCAGAGGCGAGCGGTCTCCGGTACGCTGCGGCGTGTGGCGGAGACAGAGCGTCAGTCGTCGATCGGGATGATGGTGGTCACGGGGGCGGCCACACTGGGCATGCTCGTGCTGACGTGCGTGGCGCTCTGGTCGCTCGGCCTCGTCACGACGCTCGCGGGCGCGTTCATCCTCGGCGTGATGGGGCTGCTCGCGATGGCGCTCGCGCGGAGCGGACGCGTCCTCATCGCAGGCCTGGTCACGGGCGGGCTCGTCGTGTCGTCTCTCTGCATGTCGGGCGTGGGCTTCTGCGTGGCCGCGATCCAGCGCGCGACGCCGAACGACGTCGCGCTCACGCCGATCGTCGCGCCCGACGGCATCGGCTACCTCGAGCACCCGCGCCTTCACTTCGTCCTGCCTCATCCCGGACCGGGGTTCGCCACCGATCCGGTCATGACGCGCGCGCATGCGCTCACGGCCTCGTTCCAAGGCGACGACGCCGAGGTGTGGGCCTACGTGTCCGGCGACGCGATCGAGATCTCGATCCACAGCTACCTCGTGCCGCATGGCAGCGCTCCCGACGCTTTCACGCGCGGCTTCCTCGGACCGTTCGTCGAGCGGGGCCTCGCGAGCCCCGTGCGCGCGCCGACGTACGAGGTCGATGCCGATGGGGTGCACGAGATCTGGCTCCGCGCGGACGCGGCTTCGGGCGACAGCGCCCGAAGCGTCCACGCGCTCTTGTGGGAGCAGGGACGGCGGCGCGCGGTCGTCGCGATGGTGAGGCATCACCCCGAGGACGACTGGACGTCGTGGCTCGCCGGCATGCACGCGCCCGATCGCCCGTGGCGAGGGCCGTACGCGTGCCCGCTGACCGACTGTGCGCGCGTCGATCTCCGCACGGCGCGGAGCTCGTACCTCGATCGACCACCGATCGACGTCGTGCCTGCCGGAGATCCGCTGCCGCCCGATCCCGACGGCGTCTTCGACGTCGTCACCTACGCCGGTCCGCTCGGCCCCACGTGCGCCTACGCGACGCGCCGCGTGCCCCGCGAGCCCACGGCCGCCGTCCTCTACTTGCATGGCGGCTTCACGCTCGACGGCGACATCGGTCCCGAGTCGCCAGCGCGTCATCTCGCCGACGCGGGTCTCGTCGTGCTCGCGCCATGCATGCGGGGTGAGCACGACGCGCCCGGCGACCTGCAGCTCTTCCTCGACGAGGTCGACGACGCGCGCGCAGCGCTCGATCACCTGCGACAGATGCCGGGCGTCGATCCCGTCCGGACGTTCGTGGTCGGACACTCGAGCGGCGGCACGACGACGATCCAGTTGGCCGAGCTCGGCGCGCCCGCGACGGCGTTCTATGCGTTCGGTCCGCTCTCGGATCCGATCGATCTCGCGGGCTCGCCCGATTGGTTCGATGCGCCTCCCTACGAGCTGCGTGATCCACGGGCGCGTTGGATCCGCGCGCCGATCCACTTCGTCTCGGGCATCGACGTGCCGACGTACGTGATCGAGGGCGAGACGGGGAATGCGTTCGCGGCGTTCTCGTATGCAGCGATGGCGGCGTCCGTTCCCGAGGTGCGTGTGATCGTGGCCGAGGGCGATCACGGCTCGCTGCTGGCGCCGGTGATCGGCTTCCTCGCCCCGCAGATGATGCGAGGCGATCCGCCGCCGACCGTCGCAGCGATCGTCGAAGGTGCGGCGCTGTCGGTCGTGCGGGAGTGAAGCGCTACTCCATCGCTTCGGCGGGCGCTGTCACGAGCTGCGCGCTCTCGAGCGCCGCGAGCTGCGGGAGGCTCGCGCACACGATCGCCGTCGCCTCGGTCTCGCCCACCACGCGGCATCGATCGAGCGCACCGCGACGCAGGAGGAGCGCGTTCACGAAGCCCACGGCAGCCTCGACGTCGTAGAAGTCGCCGTAGTTGCGGGCGTAGGTCTCGAGCACGCTGTCGCCCGTGAACGCGCGAAGCGTGTAGCGACCCACCGCCATCTGCGTCTCGTCGGGGGCGACCTGCTCGAACACCACCTCGTCGAGCGCGGGCGACACGAGGTGCGCGAGCCGACGCAGGAGCGCGTCGTGCGGCGTGGGGAAGGTGCCGCTCTCGGGATCGAGCGTGAGCGCGCGATCGCGCGAGGCCAGCGCGTCGAGCACGGTGACCGGGTGCTCCCAGGGCCGCAGTGGCGTGCTCCTGATGCCGCACGATGCGAGCGCCGCGGTCACCGAGCCCTCGCTCGGGAAGCGACGTACCTCGTGCTCCAGCTCGCTCACGTAGGGTGGCGGATCACCGACGGCAGGCAGCCCGAGCAGCGGCACGTTGCCGCGCGCGATCCGCGACTGCGCGACGCGTGCTGCGTGCTCGCGATCGAGCTCGGCCAGGCGTCGAAAGCAGAACACGCCGCCCAGCGGATCGCTGCCGGCCGCGCACGTCTCGAGCGCTGCGAGCATCTCCTCGCGTGTCTCGGGATGCCGCGCGAGCTCGAGGTGCACGTCGAGCTCGAAGGCGCCGACGCGCGACGCGAGCGAGCCGTCGTTGCACGCGTGAAGGACGCTGCCGGCTGGCACCGTCGCGCACGACTCCTGGTGGATCGCGCGTGAGCGATCGTCGTCGGGGAAGCGGATCGAGATGCCGATGACCTCGCGCGCGTAGCCGGGCGCCACCTCGTACATCGCGACCAGCGCGCGCGTCGCGCTCGGATCGTCGTAGTGACCCAGCGCCGCGGCGAGCTGATGGAAGGGGAAGGGCTCCTCCGGACGCGTGGATGCGAGCGCGGACGTGATGCTCTGGAGCGCGTAGGCGGGCAGGCGTATCGAGCGTCGTCCGAGCGTCTCCCGATCGAGGACGAAGCGGAGGATCGCGCTCGCCGGCGCATCGACACGATCGAGGAGCGGCAGCGCGACCTCGTCGGGACAGTGTGCGAGCAGCTGCCACGCGATCGGGGCGCGCGCGTCGCTCGCCTCGAGGCCCGCGCGCGCGAACGTGCAGGCCTGATCGCTCTCCGCGACCATGCAGCCCTGCGATGCCAGATCGGCGATGTGCGCTGTGAGCGCGGCGTCGAGCGCGCCCGGCGGTGCGCTCGCGATCATCGCCTCGAGCGCATCCCAGGCGCTCTCTCGCCCTGCGCAGAGATCATCGGCGAACGTCGCGCTCCATGGGTCGGTGAGCGCGCTCGGGGTGCGAGGTGTCGAGGGCGCGCCTCGGCTCTCCGTCATCGTCGCGACGAGGAAGCCGTCTCGCTCGCTCACTGGCGAGACGTCGAGCAAGCCCGAGGGCATCGCAGCGCTCACGGCGCTGGGGATCGCGAGCGCGCTCTCGAGCTCGCTCGAGGGGGCGCCTGCGCGCTGCCACAGTCGGTGCGTACCGAGCAACGCGAGGATCACGCCGCAGATCACGATCGCGATCACGAGGAGACGCTGCTGCACGCGACGAAGGTAGCGGATCCGGCCTGGTCCGTCGGAGCCCGACTTCGTCTACGATCGGAGACGTCGAGGAGGGCTCATGACGCACCGTTCTTTTCTTTCCAGGGTGATGATCACGACAGCGATCGCGTGTCTCGCGATCTCGGGCTGCGACGGCGGGACCACGCCCGTCGAGGACACGGGCACGGGCGGCGGCATCGACGCACGCCCGTCGGGCACGGACTCCGGCTCTCGTCCCGACGTCTTCGTCGAGCCAGGCGCGGACGCCGATCTCGACGCGCCCGCCGATGACGATGCGTTCAGGAGCGCCGACGATGCGTTCGTGGTCCCTGGCGACGACGCCTTCGTGCCGACGTGCGGCGCGCTCGGCACTGCCTGCTGCGCCGACGGCACCTGCGCCAGCGGCGGGACCTGCGCCGGTGGGACGTGCGTCGCGTGCGGCGGCCTGGGCGAGACCTGCTGCGACGGCGACGTGTGCGCCGATGGTCTCTGCAACGGCGCGAACGTCTGCGTGCCCTGCGGTGATGCGGGTGAAGCGTGCTGCGCGCGCAACGACTGCGGCACCGGATGCTGCGTCGCGGGCA
>JAFLCL010000204.1 GCA_017303575.1 Deltaproteobacteria bacterium | reverse complement strand
GATGGCGATGCCCCCACGTGCGCGATGCGCGGCGCGGTGGGCGCGCGTTGCGAGGACATGTTCTCGTGCGCGACGGGTCTCGTGTGCTCCGACGGAACGTGCAGCGCGCTCGGCGAGGCAGGGGCTCCGTGCCGGAGCGATCTCGCGTGCCGACCGCCGATGTTCTGTGGTCCCGGCGGCTGCACGATGCGCCTCGAGGCCGGTGGGATCTGCGACGACACGCGCGACTGCGCGTACGGCCTCGTGTGCGACGACACCGACCGTTGCGCCGTGCGCGCAGGCACCACGTGCGACGACGCGACGGAGTGCGGCAGCCTCGAGCAATGTGCCTCGCCCCCGACGTGCCGCGCGCCGCTGTCGCTCGGTGGCGCGTGCCGCGACAACGCCGACTGTGCGGCCAGCCTCTACTGCGAGGTGCTGAGTGGTACGTGCGTCGCGCGGCCGACCGACGGCATGCCGTGCGCGAACGGCGTGATCTGCGCGCCGGGCGCGGGCTGCGACATGGACGGTGGCGGCTCCTGCCGCACGCTCGGAGGCGCATCGGGCGGAGGCGCGGGGCAGGCCTGTTTGTTCGGCGAATTCGGCCCTTTCCTCTGCGCAGAGGGTCTCGCGTGCTCGAGCGGCGTGTGCGCCGCGCTGCCGACGGAAGGTCAGCCGTGCGCGGGCACGGACACGTGCGCCGCGGGCCTCGGCTGCGCGTTCGGGCCCGAGGGCTCGATCTGCATCGAGCCGCGTGGTGAGGGCGAGCCGTGCGAGAACCGTCAGGCGTGTCGCGAGGATCTGCACTGCGGCAGCAGCGGCACGTGCACAGCGGACGTCGCGATCGGTGACGCGTGCAATCCGAGCTTCGGTGACTGCGGCGGCGCGTGTGTGCCCGATGCGAGCGGGGGCTTCGTGTGCAGCGCGCGCGTGAGCGAAGGGGCGACCTGCCTCGCCGATGAGGACTGCGAAGCCTCGCTCACGTGCCTCGTGCGCTCCGAGGACACGCGCTGCCTCGCGGAGATCTGCACGAGCCTCTGAACGAACGCGATCGCATCGGCCTCGGCGCGAGCGATGCGCGTGTCGAGGTGTACGCTGGACCAGCCCCGCGATGTCCGACGACGCCCGTGATCGGTATGCGCTCCTCCACTACGGCGACCTGAGCACGTGGTCGCTGGCCCACACCAAGGCGAGCACCTCGAGCGAGCTCCCGCCGACGGTCCTTTTTCTCACGCGCCGCCGCGACGGTCAGATCGGTGTGCTCCTCAGCGAGCCGCTCGACGAAGAGATCTCGCGAGACCTCCACGGGCGCGTCTACGCGGTGGCCGGAACGACGGCGATCCTGACGTCGATCGCGCGCGGCTCGCTCCCGCGCGGCCTCGAGATGCTCGTGCTCCGCGACGGGAGCGCTGCGGACATCGACGTGCTCGCCGAGACCGACGTGCTCGATCGCCTCACCGCGCTCGCCGTGCTCGACGACGGGCTGCGCACGCAGGCCCTCGCGCGCCTCTTCGCACGACCACTCCGCGCGCTCGAGTCGCTGTCGATCTTCGACGCGTCCGATGCGCTCGTCCGCGCGCTGCCCGAGACCTTGCTCGTGCGCCTCAAGACGCTGCGCTTCCACGGATCGGTCCGTCGGCCGACCCCCGTCGATCTCTCTCGCGTGCTCGGCGGTGATCGTCGCGCGGCCCGCACGCTCGACCTCGCGCACCTCACGCTCGACGCGGCCTCGCAGAGCGCCTGGCTGCGCGGCGACTGGTCCGAGCTCGAGCACCTGCTCCTGAACGTGTGCGAGCTGGAGCCCAGCGATCTCTCGGGCCTCCGCCTCCCGGCGCTGCGCGAGCTCCGCTCGACCGCGTACTTCCCAGAGAGCCCTCACGGCCTCGGCGACGCGACCGTCGCGAGCCTCGTGCCCACGAGCCCACGTCTCGAGATCGTCTCTCTCGAGAAGACCCGCGCGGGCGACGCGTCCGCGCTCGCGCTGGCCGAGCACGGCCGCGCGCTGCGCTACCTGAACCTCGATGGCACGCGCGTGGGCAACGCGGGCGCGATCGCGCTCGGCGCGTCGGTCGCCTTCGATCGCCTCGAGTACTTCCACCTCGACGCGCGGCTCTCCTTCGACGCTGCGTGCGCGCTCACCGAGTCGCGTGTGCCCGCGATCCGGCACGACGCGGAGCGGCCGTACCGGGGCCTCGCGACGGTGCTGACGTGGGCGCCGACACCACCGCCCGCGGAGACCGCGCCTGCGCCGAGCACGCCTCACCGGTTCCGGTGGCAGCACCACGAGGTGTGCGGCGCGTGTGGTGGCCACATCCCGTGGGATGGTTGTCCCGGGCATCAAGAGCTCGTCATCCACCCGATGACGCGTGGCGCCGAGCCGCCCACGCCCGAGGCACGCGCGTGGGTCGCAACGCACGGCGCGCTCATGACGCAGGCCGAGGCGCTCGGCCGGCAGATGCTCGAGACGATGACCGCGTGGGGCAAGCACACGGGTGCGCCGCACGTGACGTGGTGGGTCCTCGACCGCGCGCATCGCGGCCACGATCGACCTCCGTTCGAGGGTCCGCTCGGCTTCGACGCGATCATCGAGGCCGTCGGACGCCCGCCGTTCTCCGAGACTGCCTCGTGGGCGCACGCCTGCGCGCGGGCGCGAGCGCGCAACCATCCCGAGCTCCCCGATCCCTACACACCCGCTCGAACGATCGCCGATCTCGGCATCTCGATCGTCGGCCTCGACCCCGAAGACGGCCTCCTGCTCGCGCTCCGCACGTCCTGATTCGTCGGTCCGCGCGCGCCCGAGCGGTGTCAGCTCACCCGAGGAGGTCGCGGATCGCTTCGCTCCATGCGATCGACGAGGGATCGCCCGTCGTCGCTTCGAGCACGCCGAGCCTCTGCATCGGCACGTCGGCGAGCCGCTCGGGCCAGAACCCGGGCTCGACGTCGACGCGCATCGTGCCTGTCGCGAAGGGCCGCTCGAGGCCATCGACGTTGCCCGACTGTCGCCGGAGCAAGCGCCAGCCGCGCTCTCGGAGGCCGAGCACCTTGCCAGGGTGGATCTCCCGGCCGCCCACCACCGACGCGTCGCGGTGCACGCTGCGCTCGAGCTGCGAGAAGGGCTGAAGGAGCTCGTAGCTCGCGAGCACCTGGCTCCAGCGAGCGCGCGTCGCGTCGTCCAGGAGAAGCGAGTGGGGGATCGAGACACTCGCATCGTCGCTCGGCACGAAGAGCTCGTCGTCGAGCGTCGCGAAGGACGCGTCTTCGGCGACGCGGAACAGGGTCGTGCCCTCACGCGCGTGCGCCGCCCACACGAGACCCTGCGCGACGCGACGCGCCGCCTCCGAGGATGCGAGCCGCGCGCGGAAGCGATCGAGCGGCACGTGCGTGCACTCGATCATCGCGCGCTCGAGCCGCGTGCGCTCCGAGGTCAGCGCGTCCCGTGCGGCCTCGCGCAGGGCCTTCCAGGTCTCCTTGGCCGCCTTCGCGAGCGCGGCATCGTCCTTCTTCGTAGGCCGCGGGAGATCCGGCAGGCGCTGGCCGCTCTCGTCGCGGAGCTCGAGCGTCTGCTCGCGCGACCAGACGGGGGTGAAGCGCCGTGGTCCGTAGGAGAGCGGGACGTCGAGCTCCACGGTCGGGGCCGCGAGATCGTCGATCGCGACCCCGCGATCGATCGCGACGAGCTCGAGCAGCGCCTCGATGCGTGCACGGGTGTCGGCGTCGCGCGCGGTGCGCGCCAGCGTGACGAGCTCGGCCATGCACGTCTCGGTGCCGAGCCAGACGAAGACCTCGGCCGCCTTTCGCGCCGCGCGCCGCGTGTGGCTGTCCTTGGCGCGGGCCCATGCGCGTGCCGCGCGCCCGAGCTCCTTCACCGCGCTCTCACCGCCGAGCACCACGAAGGCATGCGCGATCCACTGGTTCTGTGTGGCCATGCCGCCCTCGGTCCACTCGAGCCAGAGCGCACGACCGAGCTCGGCGAGCGAGACGGGGTCGCACGCCTCGATCGCGGCGCGCATCGCCGGGTGCTCGGGCGGAAAGGGCGTTGCGAGCAGACGACCGAGCGTCTGCATGGACGCGGCATCGAGTGTCTCTCCCTCGCTGGTGCGCACCTTCCGGCTCGCCCACGACTTGGGCAACGCGCGCGAGAAGAGCGGCGGCGCATCGCGTCGCGGATCGAGCACGTCTTCGATCGCCGCCCGCGCGGGCTCGCCCCAGCCCGCGGCGAGCGCACGGATCGCAGCGCCACGGTCTCGCCGTGCGAGCCAGCGCAGCGCAGCCCCGACGTGGACGCGATGCTCGTCCGGGCCGTCGAGCGAGGTGTGGGCGAGCGAGGCGAGCGCGAGCGCGTCGTTCGCGAGGAGCCAGCGACGCGCCTCCGCGGTCATGGCGCGTGCGTGCGCGATCGCGGCCTCCGCGCTCACCAGGTCGAGCACCGCCGCGCTGCCGATGCGGCGCGCTTCGAGGAGCGCGTGCACGAGCGGCCACGAGCGCTCGCGCAGGCGGAGCACGAGGAGGCGCACGTGAGAGTCGGTCACGAACCAGCGCTCGGCGGGGACGCGCGTGATCAGCGCCTCGAGCTCGTCGTTCTCGAGCACGTCCACGACCGCCGCGAGCGAGATCGGCTGCGCGGTGCGCTCGGCCTCGGCCACGAGACCGCGGCCCTGCTCGAGGGTGAGGTGTCCCGAGAGCTGCTCACGCAGCGTGGCGTGCAGGAGCGAGGCGTCTCCGGTGAGCGCCACGCGGGGCTCGAATTCGAGCGGCGGCAGCGCGACGCGCGGCCAGGGAGGGAGCTCGGTGAACGGCTCGAGGTGGCTCATCGGGTTCCGTCGGAGCCGTGCATCAGGCGATCAACGCATCGAACACGCGCGGGATGGACGCACCGCGCTCGATCACACGAAACGCAGCCGCGAACGGATCGCGTGTCTCGCCGCGGATCGTGATGCGCGAGGCGGTGAGGTGAGGACCGTCGTCGTAGGACGCGCCCGCAGATCGCACCGCGCAGCGCGCGAGGTACGCGCCCAGCTCCGGCACCGCGCGACGGAGCTCGCCTGGCTGTGGCCCCACCAGCGGTTCGAGCCTCGCATCGGCGTCGAGCGCCACGAGCGCCGCGCGGTTCGCGTCGAAGAGCGAGCTCAGGCCGCGCCGCACGTGGTGGTTCACGACGAAGTGCTCGGCCGCGTCGTCGAGCCCGCGGTAGGCCGAGCCATCGATGCCCACGACCCCCGCGTCACGCGCGATCGCCTCGAGCTTGCGCGGGACGATCGGGAAGCGGAGGGATGCGAGGTACGCCACGTAGCTCGCCCACGTCGCGTCGGACTCTTCGGTGCGCCCCGCGTGCTCGAGAAGGTGTGCGAGCACGCGCTCCGGCTGCTGCTCGGGCTCGAGCATGCGCGCGCCGATCGGCACGAGCGCGATGGCCTCACGGAGGAGATGCTCGGCGACGTCGTCCTCGTCGAGGCGTCGGTGCACCGCAGCGACGGTCACGGCGGTGAAGATCCTCGCGTGCTTGTCGCGCCGCTTCATGGCCTCGAGCGCGCGGTGCCGAAGCGCGATCGCCCCGCGCAGGCACGCGGGGTCGCGCGTCGTCTCGAGGGCCACCGCCTTCCTGAGGAGGTGGTGATCTCGCTGCGCGCGGCTGCGCTCCACGTACGCCTCGAACGCCGCCTGGGCATCGCCGTCCCAACGAGCGCTGAACACGAGGGCCTGCGCTTCGTCCCTCTTCGACATGGGCGCGCAGCATACAGCGCGACGGGCCCACGATCCCCTTGATCGGGCGGCCCACGGTGGCACCCTCGCGCCGCCGGTTCGCACCCCGAACCGACACGAGGAGAACGCGATGAGCACCAGCACGGAGATGGATTCGACGGTCCTCGGCGCGCCCGCGCCTCTCCTCGAGCAGCAGTTCGTGGGGCCCGAGACCAGCGCCGCGCTCGCCGCGACCATGGGCGTCTCGGACGAAGAGTGGGCGCGCATCCTCTCGGTGCTCGGCCGCAAGCCCAGCTACACCGAGCTCGGTGTCTTCTCCGTGATGTGGAGCGAGCACTGCTCCTACAAGAGCTCGCGCATCCACCTGAAGACGCTCCCCACCACGGGCCCCAAGGTCGTGCAGGGCCCAGGCGAGAACGCGGGCGCCGTCGACATCGGTGATGGCTTCTGCGCGGTCTTCAAGATGGAGTCGCACAACCATCCCTCCTACATCGAGCCCTACCAGGGCGCGGCGACGGGCGTGGGCGGCATCCTCCGCGACGTGTTCACGATGGGCGCGCGTCCCGTCGCGAACCTCAACTCGCTCCGCTTCGGTCGACCCGAGCACCCCAAGACGCCGGGCCTCCTCCGCGGCGTGGTCGCAGGCATCGGCGGCTACGGCAACGCGATCGGCGTGCCCACGGTCGGAGGCGAGCTGCAGTTCGATCCGAGCTACGACGGCAACTGCCTCGTCAACGCGTTCAACGTCGGCATCGCGCGATCGGCGGGTCTCTTCTTCGGCAAGGCCGAGGGCGTCGGCAACGCGATCCTCTACGTGGGCTCACGCACGGGCCGCGACGGCATCCACGGCGCGACGATGGCGAGCGCCGAGTTCGACGAAGAGAGCGACAAGAAGCTCCCCACCGTGCAGGTGGGCGATCCGTTCCGCGAGAAGCTGCTCGTCGAGGCGTGCCTCGAGATCTTCGCCTCGGGCGCGCTCGCGGGCGTGCAGGACATGGGCGCCGCGGGCCTCACCTCGAGCACCGTCGAGATGGCGGGCCGCGCAGGCAACGGCGTGGAGCTCGACCTCGATGCGATCCCGCGCCGCACCAAGATGCTCACGCCCTACGAGATGCTGCTCAGCGAGTCGCAGGAGCGGATGATCATGGTCGCCAAGCCCGGCCGCGAGGCCGAGGTGATCGCGATCTGCGAGAAGTGGGACATCGATCACGCGATCGTGGGCAAGGTCACCGACACGGGCCGCTTCGTCTGCAAGGCCACGCCCGGCTACGACCCGCTCGCGCCTCGCGTGCCTCGCGATCCGCAGGTGTTCGTCGACATCCCGGTGGGCGCGCTCACCGACGAAGCGCCCGTCTACGATCGACCGCAGACCGAGCCCGCGCCTGTCGGCGACGCAGGCGACCCGCTGCCCGACCTCACCACGCTGCCGCTCGGTAAGAGCCTGCTCGACGTGATCGGCTCTCCCAACGTCGGCTCGCGGCAGTGGATCTACCGCCAGTACGATCACATCGTGCGCGACGGCACGGTGTTCCGTCCGGGACAGAGCGACGCCGCAGTGATCCGCGTGTTCTGTCCCAAGAACGACGGCGACGCGGAGAACAAGGACGCGATCGTGAAGTACCTGGCGCTCTCGAGCGACTGCAACGGTCGCTTCGTGCAGCTGCACCCGCACGACGGCGCGGCGATGGCGGTGGCCGAGTGCGCGCGCAACATCGTCTGCTCGGGCGCCGAGCCGCTCGGCCTCACGGACTGCCTCAACTTCGCGAGCCCCAAGAACGAGCACACGATGTGGCGCTTCGCACGCGCGATCGAGGGGCTCGGGGCTGCGTGCCGCGCGCTCTCGGTGCCGATCGTCTCGGGCAACGTGTCGCTCTACAACGAGACCGACGGAAAACCGATCCTCCCCACGCCGACGGTCGCCATCGTCGGCCAGCTCGCCTCGCCCGACGATCGTGTGGGCCTCGCGTTCGCGGTCCTAGGCGATGTGATCGTGCACCTCGGTCGTCCGAGCGGCGGCAACCTCGGCGGCAGCGAGCTGCGCATGCAGCTGACCGGTGCGGTGGGCGGCACGCCGCAGCGCATCGACCTCGAGGCCGAGTCACGCCTGCAGCGCACGATGCTCGCGATGGCACGCGCGCACCTCGTGCGCTCGGCGCACGACGTGTCCGACGGAGGCTTCGCGGCGTGTCTCGCGGAGAGCGCGATCGCGGGTGGCATCGGCTGCCGCGTGCGCATTCCTGGCTCTGGGTATGGGCCGGGCGCGATGGTCATCGACAGCGCGATCCCGCGCGCGGCGCTGCTCTTCGGTGAAGAGCCGAGCCGCATCGTGCTCTCCATCAGCAAGGACGACGTGAGCGCGGCGCGCAAGATCGCCGCCGAGCTCGACGTGCCGTTCGAGGTGATCGGTGAAGTGGGCGGCAGCACGGTGCTGATCGAGGGCGCGCTCGAGGTGGAGGTCAGCCGCTTGGCGGACGCCCACCACCGCTGCCTCGAGCCCATCGTCGGCGTGTGACTCAGCTCGTGCGCCAGAGGACGATGCCCCACGCTGAGCCCAGGGTCTGGAAGAGGAAGAAGCCAGTGCCCATCACGGGGTAGACCCAGGGTGAGTCGCTGCGGTCGAGGTACGTGAGAACCACGAGCACCGAGAACGGCGCGCACGCGAGCCAGCCCAGCGCCTTGAGCCAGATGGGAAATCCCGCGTAGGTGTTGATGAGCGTGATCGCGGGGATCATCACGAACACGCCCGAGCAGAGGGCGAACAGCCACTGTCGATCGAACGTGTCGGCCGCGAGCGTGGGCAGCGTCGCGTAGAAGATGCCCTGCGCGATCGCGAGGATGTAGAAGCCCGACGACGGAACGTCCCAGCCGTCGCGCCCGAGCTTCGCGGCCGAGAGCGTGTTCGCGCACATGAAGCTGGCGGCCCCGACGAGCCACAGCGAGATCTGCGCGAGGCTTCCGCGTGCCATGACGGCGCCGAGCAGCCCAGTCAGCGAGTTCGCGAAGTAGAACAGGGCGTTCAGATGAACGACGCGATGGACCGGATGCGGAGACGGCGCGCTCACGCGAGCACGCTAACACGCGCGTCGCATTCGCCTCCGCGAGGGGCTCAGCGCGCGAGTGTGGTGTCGATGCGATGACAGCGCCGCGAGGCTCTCGTCGACGATGCGCTTGCCCAGCTCCGGATCGTGCGCGCCCTTCCACAGCCGGTGCGAGATCGCGCCGTCGTGCCCGTAGGTCTGCCCCGACATGACCGGTCCCTCGATCAACAGCTTCACCAGCGAGCGCGCGGACCTCTCGGGCGTGCTCGTGTCGTCCATCAGCGGCGCGACCCAGCCGAGCACGCTGGACCACACGGCCCGGGCATACCAGGGCGCTGTGCGCGCGAGGCCGGTGCCTGGCATCAAGCCGGGATCGAACGTCGCGAAGCGCGCGATCGTCGTGCGACGCGCGAGCTCGATCGCAGTGACCGTCGTCAGCAGCTTGCTCGTCGCGTAGCGATTGCGGCCCCGCGCCTGATCGTTCGTGCCGTCCGTCTCTCCGCGCGCCAGCGCCTCGAGGCTCGTGAACTTCCCGCCGCGGAAGCCGAAGCGACGCGCGGCCTGGTTGTCCGGGTTGTGCGTGCCGCTGCCGATGCCGACGACGCTGCCTCCTCGGACGTGAGGCAGGAGCCCCAGCGCCAGCGCGAGCGGACCGAGGTGGTTCACCGCGAGCGTGGTCTCGATGCGTTCGTCCGTGAACGAGTCGCCGTCGGTGATCTGGAGGCCCGCGTTGTTGACGAGCGCATGGAGCGGTCGATCCCAGCGCGAGGTGAACGCGCGGATCGAGGCGAGCGAGCCCGTGTCGATCGCGACGGCCTCCGCGCGCCGCAGCGTCTTCGCGATGGCGCGGCCGGCCTCGAGGTCACGCACGCTGAGCACGAGCGCGACGTCGTCGTGCGCATCCAGCGCGCGAACGAGCGCGAGGCCGAGGCCGCGCGTGGCACCCGTGACGAGGATCGTTCGCATGGGGGAGGGCTCCTTCGGATCGAGTTGCGCCGCGGTCGATCTGCGGCGCACGCTCAAGATGTGAAGAATCCTTCAGGTTCGCCCTTCGCATCTGCCGACGCGCGGCTCGAGCGACGCATTCGCCGCAGAAAACGGCCGATCCAAGAGCGCGCGAGCGGCACCGTGCGGGCACTCGTCGAGGCGACCCTTCAGGTTCTCCTGCGCGACGGCTACACGAAGCTCACGACCACGCGCGTCGCCGAGCGCGCCGGCGTGTCGGTCGGCACGCTGTACCAATACTTCCCCGACAAGCGTGCGCTCGTGACCGCGCTGCAGGTCGAGTACTTCGGACTCATGACGCGTGCGGTGGAGGGCGCGCTGCTCGCGCGGGCGAGCTGCGATCCTCGCGGCGAGGACATCGAGGGCGCGATTCGCGAGGCGCTCGCTGCGCTGCTCGAGGTGAAGCGCACCCACCGCGACCTCACGCGCGCGATGCGCGAGCCGATGGCCGTGATGGACGGGCACGCCTTCGTCCACGACACGCTCGCGCGGTTCGCGGCGCTCTTCGCGCCGATGCTCGCTCGCATCGACCCCCGCGGGAACCCGCGGCGGGCCATGGTGCTCGTGTCGGCGCTCGAGGGCGCCATCACCTACGCCGCGTTCGAGAGCCCCGCGTGGCTCGACGAAGCTTGGTTCCTCGACGACCTCGTGAGGCTCGCGCTCGGCTGTCTCCGCGTCACGCCACGCGGCGTGCCGCGACGCGCACGGAGCGGCGCCTCGAAGCGCGTCGTCCTGAGCGCGTGAGCGCAGCGTGTCCTGCGTGCCGCATCCGGAGCTTCGATCCGCGGCTCGGTGCACGTCTGACTCGTTCGCGAGCGGGCTCACCGACTCGGGTCAGCCGCGGAGGAACTCGTCGAGCACGCGCTCGATGAGCATGTCGGGGACGATCCGCGGCTTCTTCTCGACGACGAAGACGACGTCCGAGCCGGTGACGGAATAGCTCCCTTCGAGCGTGCCGAGCGGTGTGCGGAGCACGTAGCTGCCGCCGGTCTCGTCGCCGTTCCACGTGCTGCGAAACTTGACGGCCTCGGCCTTGGCTCGCGTGAGCGTGCGGCTCACGTCGCTCAGGCGTCGCTGGATGCGGAGCGCGCTCATCGCGCGCAGCGTGTCATCACGGGCCGTTTCGACCAGCCCCCAGGCTGCCGCCGGCGCGGATCGGGGTCACACGAGACCGGCGATGTGCGAGGTGCGGTCGGGGGGCATGATCACCTCGCTGATGGTGCGCTGATCGTGCAGCTCCTCGCCTGGCTGCGCGGGGTCCGGACGCTGGCTCTTGGGGTGCTGGGTGAAGTCCTTCGCGTGCGCGACGAGCACCGGCAGCGGCGCCGTGCGCGCGAGCTCGGCGGACACCGAGCCGCTGGCCAAGCGATCGAGGCCCGTGCGTCCGTGGGTGCCCACCACGATGACGTCGGCGTCGTAGTCGACCGCGACCTGCACGATGGTCTCGACTGGGGCGCCAAAGCGCACGTGAGCGTGCACGCTCACCCCACGGTCGAGCGCGAGGGCACCCGTGACGCGGCTGCGGAGCTGCACGAGCGCCTCGTCGAGACGGCGATCGTTCTCCGCGATCCCGCCGCGCGCCGACGACGGGTCGGGGACCACGTGCACCACGTGAATCTCTGAATTCTCGATGCGCCGCGCGAGCGCGGCCGCGTGATCGAGCGCGTCGCTGCCCGAGGCCTCGAGGTCGTGGCCGACGATGATGCGGTAGCGGGGATGTTGGCTGTCCATGGCGTGTCCTCCGCCCATGACCCAGCAACCTCCGATCCAAGGGAGAACATCGACCGCGAGACTCACGGTGTTGGCCGGACAGCCCACACCGGCAAGGACGATCTCCGGTGACTCCGACAGGAAGAGTCCAGCACTACGAGCACGCAGGCCGCAGGCACCGCTGGAGCGACTCGCGATGCGACGACCGGGCCTGGCATGCTCGCGGCGTGAAGGTGACCTGCCCCGACTGCGGCGCTGCCATCGCGGCCAGCGACGCGAATCTCGATCGAATGGTGGGGAAGTGCGCTTCGTGTCATTCCGTGTTCGAGCTGGCGGTGGGCGCGCGCTCGGCTGCGCGCGCTCGCATCCCGCGGCCGGCGTCGCTCGAGGTCGAGGGTGAGATCGCGCCCGCGCCGGACGAGCCCGGCTATCGGAGCCATCCGAAGCGCACGGTCACTCCGCTCACGATCCGACGTCGCTGGTTCACGCCCGCGGCGCTCTTCACCGCCGTGTTCTGCGTCGCGTGGGACTCGTTCCTCGTGTTCTGGTACCCGCTCGAGTCGCGGGACACCACGCTTCTCTCTCGCGCGCCTGAGCGCATCGTCCGTCTCCGATCAGGGGCCGAGTCGTGCTCCGCGGCGGCGTCGGTCTCGACTGGTGCATCCTCGGCGGTCGGCGCGTCGTCGAAGCGGGTGACGAACGGCGTGTCGGCGCGCTACGCCCTCGGTCGTGACCAGAGAGAGCCCTCGGCGCGCCATGGTGCTCGCCCTCGCGTCCTCGATGATCGTCGCGGCTTGCTCGGGCACGACGGACGAGCCCGCCTCGCGTGGCGGGCCCACCACGCGCACCGGGCAGACACGAGAGACCACGCACGAGACGCCCGCGCGATCGCGACCGACCGACGACGTGCCGCCTCTTCCACCCTCGAGCTACCCGATGCCGGCGCGCCTCGTCGCGATCGGCGACGTGCACGGCGACGTGAGCGCGTTTCGACAGGTGCTGCGCACCGCGGAGGCGATCGACGCGGCCGATCACTGGATCGGCGGAGCGCTGGTCGTGGTGCAGACCGGGGACCTGCTCGATCGCGGCGACGACGAGCCCGAGATCCTCGCGCTGGTCTCGCGCCTCGAGCACGAAGCGAGCGAGGCGGGCGGCCGCTTCCTCGCGCTCAACGGCAACCACGAGGTGATGAACGCGCAGCTCGACTTCCGCTACGTCACGCCCGATGGCTTCCGCGACTACGCCGAGCACCGCGACGAAGCGGGCCCACGGGCGCGGAGGCTCCCGAGCGCACAGCGCGGACGTGGTGCCGCGTTCGAGCCGCGCTCCTCGATCGCGCGACAGTTCGCGGCGCGCAACACGGTCGTGATCGTGGGCGACACTGTGTTCGTGCACGGTGGGCTCACGCCCCAGGCTGCAGCGCTCGGCCTCGACGCGATCAACCGCGCGACGCGCGACTTCTATCTCGGAGAAGGTCCCATCTCGCCGATCCTCGCGAGCGAAGAGAGCCCGATCTGGTACCGCGGCTACGCCGTCGAGGACACCGAGGAGACGTGCGCACAGCTCACGCAGGCGCTCGAGGCGGTGCACGCCTCGCGCATGGTGATCG
The DNA here is from genome assembly GCA_017303575.1 of Deltaproteobacteria bacterium. GTDB lineage: Bacteria > Myxococcota_A > Polyangia > Polyangiales > Sandaracinaceae > JAFLCL01. The sequence continues at coordinate 2,605 of JAFLCL010000204.1, read as the reverse complement.
GGCACACGGTGCAAGAGGGCGGCATCACGCACGCGTGTGAAGGGCGCGTCTACCGCATCGACGTCGGCCTCGCGCGCTACTACGAGGGGCCGATCCAAGCGCTCGACATCACGGCGCCCTACACGCCTGCGATGGGAGGTACGAGCGGCACCCGCGTGCTCGAGGGCTCGCGCTGACACACGCGACGAGACGGGCGCCGTGATCGGCCGTGCGACGCTGGAGCGAGGCACGCCACGGGGCGAGGGCACCGTGGTCGCGCACGTGTCAGACCTCGCGCCGTGAACGACCCGACGAACGAGACGAAGACAGGCAAGAGCAAGGGACGCCTGTCGGTGTTCGTGTCGTGCGCGCCGGGCCTCGAGCCGATGCTCGCCACCGAGCTCGTCGCGATGCTCGGTGAGCGCGAGGATCCGAAGCACACGCCGACCCCAGTGCCGGGTGGGGTCGAGCTGGGCTGCGATCGCGAGGAGCTCGCGCGTGTGCTCGTCGAGTGCGGGCTCGGGGCGCACGTGCTCGTCCGCGTCGCGCAGTTCCCCGTGCGCGAGCTCGACGCGCTCGAGCGCCACGTCGGTCGTCTCGGGTGGTCGGGCTTTCTGCGTCGCGACGTGCCGCGCCGCGTGCGCGCCAACGCCCAGCGCTCGCGCCTCTACCACACGGGCGCGATCGAAGAGCGCGTGTTCAGGGCGATCGCAGAGCGTCTCGGCGACGACCCGCCCGAGGCCGAGAGCGACGAGAGCGTGACGGTGAACGTCCGCATGTTCGAGGATCGCTGCACGATCTCGATCGACGTCGCGGGCTCCCCGCTCCATCGACGTGGCTACCGCCTCGATCCGTACCGCGCGCCGATTCGAGAAGACCTCGCGCGCGCGGTGGTGATCGCGTCGGGGTGGGATCGCAGCCGGCCGCTCGTCGATCCGATGTGCGGCTCGGGGACGCTCGTCATCGAGGCTGCGCGCCTCGCGATCGACCACGCGCCCGGCCTCGAGCGCAGCTTCGCGCTCACGCGCACGGCGTTCGACGACGGCACCTCGATCGGCGCAGCGCGCGAGCAGGCGCGAGGACGCGTGCTCGGCGACGCGCCGGTGATCGTCGGTCGCGACCGCGACCCGCGCGCGATCTTCGCGGCACGAGAGAACGCGCACCGCGCGGGCGTGAGCGAGCTCGTGCGCTTCGAGGTCGCTCCGCTCTCGACCACACGCGACGCGCTCGGCGCGCTGGGCGTGACACGAGGCGTGCAGGTGATCACCAACCCACCGTGGGGCGGTCGCCTCGAGGCCGAGGACAGTCATCACCTGGATCTGCGCCCTCTCTACGGCGCGATCGGCTCGCTCGTGCGCTCGATCGAGGGCGCATCGCTCACCATCGCGGCACACGACCGCAAGCTCGCGTACGCGACTGGCGTCCCCCTCGAGAGCGCGTTGCTCACCGACCTCGGCGGGATGAAGGTCGCGATCATGCGACAGGTCGCGCGAGGTCGATCGGGCGAGCGCAGCGAGCGGTCGTGAGCGCGAAGAAGACGCGCATCGACGTCCTGCTCGTGGAGCGCGGCCTCGTGCCGAGCCGCGAGCGTGCGCGCGCTGTGATCCTCGCGGGCAAGGTCTTCTCGGGCGAGCGACGCATCGACAAGGCGGGCGACACGGTCCCGCTCGATGCGAGCATCACGCTGCGAGGCGACGACATCCCCTACGTCTCGCGTGGCGGCCTGAAGCTCGAGGGCGCGCTCGACGCGCTCGCGATCGAGCCGAAGGATCTCGTGTGCGCGGACTTCGGCGCGTCGACGGGAGGCTTCACGGACTGCCTCCTCCAGCGAGGCGCAGCGCGCGTGTACGCGATCGACGTCGGCCACGCGCAGCTCCACGAGAAGATCGTGCGCGATCCGCGGGTCGTGGTGATGGATCGAACGAACGCGCGATCGCTCGACGAGCGCTCACTCCCCGAGCCGATCGATCTCGTCGTGATCGACGCGTCGTTCATCGGCATGGGCAAGCTGCTGCCCGCCGCCAAGGCCGTGCTCCGCGCGCCCTCGAGCGAGCGCGAAGGCGGACGCCTGCTCGCCATGATCAAGCCGCAGTTCGAGGTCGGGCCCGCGAACCTGAAGAAGGGCGTGGTGCGCGACGCGACCATCCGCGCGACCGCGATCGAGAACGTCGCAGACGAGGCGCGCGCGCTCGGCTTCGAGGTGCACGCTGTGCGTGACTCGGTGCTCGCCGGCCCCGACGGCAACGTCGAGGCGTTCCTGTGGGCCACACGCGGGGCGTGACTCGCGCCTCGGCGCTCACTCGGAGACGCGACGTCGCACGCGCCGATGGCTCGGCGCTGTCGATCGTGCGCTCGATCTCGCGCCGCACCGTGTGATCGCGTTCAGGCTCCGTACACGCGAGACGCATCCGCGATGCGCGCGTCGGCACCAGCGGTCGCTGCGAGGCCCGCCGCCTGAACGAGGCGTCCCAGGGCGCGCGGGCAATCGGGCCCGAGCACGACGTAGCGCGCGAGACGCGCCGCGACCTCGTCACGCGCCGGCGGCGCGAGGCGGTCGAGCAGTGACGCGTCGCGTGCCCACGCAGCCGCCGGATCGGGCTGTGCTGCGACCTGCGCCGCGAGGAGC
>JAFLCL010000203.1 GCA_017303575.1 Deltaproteobacteria bacterium | reverse complement strand
CGGCAGGTCTGAACGCGCGCGCCGGCAGCCCAGACGAACGCGCCGGCAGGTCCCACGAACGCGGCGGCAGCCCTCGCCAGACCCGCCGGCAGCCCTCGCCCAGGCACCGGCAGGCTTTGGCGTTCCGCGTCGTAGGTATCGACCACGACCCGGCAGCCGATCCACAGCCGATCCGGCGAAGCCGTCGTCCGAACCAGCCGCGCCGAGTAGCAACCGTGAGCCCGAAGAAGCCCCTCCCATCGGAGGAGTTGGGGAGGGTCCGCGCGGCCGACCAGAACAAGCTCGTGCTGTGACAGACGTGTCGGCTCGCGAGGGCGCCCAGGTGCCCACTCACGCGGAGGCGTCGGCTCGAGAGGGCGCCCAGGTGCCCTTTCAAGCGGAGCCGTCGCTCCGGAGGGCGCCCAGGTGCCCACTCACGCGGAGGCGTCGGCTCGGGGAGGCGCCCAGGTGCCCGATCACGCGGAGGCGTCGTGTCGGGGAGGCGCCCAGGTGCCCGATCACGCGGAGGCGTCGTCTCGGGGAGGTGCCCAGGTGCCCGGTCACGTAGACGTGTCGTCTCGGGGAGGCGCCCAGGTGCCCGATGACGCGGAGGCGTCGTCTCGGGGAGGCGCCCAGGCGTCGGCTCTCCTCGCGTCTGCCAACCTCGAACCGCACGATGCGGCCTCACGCAAGATCCTCCTTGCACACCCCGCGACGATCGCGTACGTAGGCCGCCCTCACGGGCGTATAGCTCAGCTGGGAGAGCGCTAGAATCGCACTCTAGAGGTCCTCGGTTCGATCCCGAGTACGTCCACACCCGTAACGCGCCGAGAAGACGGCGACTTCCTCGGGGCCCTCGCGCAAGCCAGGGCCCCGATGTCGTTCGCGGGCAAAGTCTTGGGCAAAGATCGCAGCGCGCCGCCGACTCTTCCCGCGCTCTCGAGGGCCTCCGACGACGCCCGTTTGCCCGCCACTTTGCCCGCCTCCTGCTCATGCTCGGCCTGCTCGATCCGCCGTCGCAGCTCCGCGAGCTCGGGTCGTAGCCTGGTGCTGCGCGCGGTCCGTCGAGCCTTCGGTTCGGGGATCGTCGCATCGACGCACGCGACGGGGACCAGCGTCTCGTTCACCGCCGTCTCGATCGGGACCGGCATCGGCAGCTCGCCCTCGACGAAGGTCGTGGTCCGTCGCGATGCCCACTGTCCATCGCCACCACGGCGCGGTCCCGCGTAGCCGCCCGTCGCGATCTTGTCCGGCGCGACGCCCGGCGAGATGTTCACCGCGTTCCGCGCCGTCTCGAGGTGCCCGGGCAGGAGGTGCGAGTAGATGCGCGTGACTGACGTGTCACCGTGCCCGAGGATGCGTGCCAGCAGGAACATGTCGGGCTTGGCCGCGAGGAAGTGCGACGCGAACGTGTGCCGCAGCGTGTGCGGCCCGCCCGTGAGCCCGGCGATCTCGCGGACTCGATCGAAGCTCCGCTTGGGCCAGAACGCGTAGCGCTCACCTTCGGACGACGGAAACACATACTTCGAGCGGCGCTCGAGCGACTCCAGCATCGTCCGGAGCGTGTCGCTCATCGGGATCTCTCGCGGCTCGTCGTCCTTGGGACGCCACTCTGCCGAGGGCCAGATGCGCACGAGGCCGCGCTCGAAGTCGATGTGCTCCCAGGTGACGTGCAGCGCCTCGGTCTTGCGGCAGCCGGTGTTCACGAGGAACGTCAAGAGCGGCACGAGGAAGGGTGCCTCGCTCTGCGCGGCGCGGAACAGACGCGCGAGCTCTTCGTGCGACCACGGCTTGGCGCGCTTGCTCTTGACCGCGCGCATGAAGACGAACTTCGGATCGGCACATGGCACGCCGATACGTCGCGCAAACGAGAGGATCGCCTGCAGCGACGCGAGCTCTGCGTTCACGGTGCGCGGCGAGCGGCCGCTCGAGCAGCGTGCGATCTTGAACGACTCGATCACCGCGTTGTCGATGTCGGTCAGCCGTCGATCACCGAGGTGACCGAGGAGCGTCGCGACGTGGTACTGCCGGATCTTCCAAGTGCTCTCGCGCAGGCCCTTCTCCGCGTACCTCCGGTACGTGTCCACGCAGAAGTCCAAGAATGTCGGCGCGACTCGGGAGGGTGCGACCTTCGTGCCGGACACCTCGAGCGCCGCGCGGGTGCGCGCCTCGAACGCCATCGCGTCCTTGCGGCTGCCACGGAGCACGTAGTCCTTGCGCTGACCGTTCTCCACGATCACCACCCGCCAGGTGTCCTTGCCCTTCGAGTAGATCGGCATCGTCCTCACCTCCATCGAACAACATCGCGAGCCCGCGCCGCAAGATCCGCCACTGCCTTCCGACCTTGCGCGCGGTGGGCATGCGCCCCTCGCGGCAGAGCTGGACGATCGTCTTGGGCGGGATCTTCAAGATCCTCCCGGCCTCGTCGGGCGTGAGGACGTCGTCTGGGCCGAGCGTCGCGGACATGTCGGACGTTCTAGGCCCCCCTACGAGCGTGAATACCGACACGCGTCCGACCGCGCCGGCACCACCCGCGCACGAACTGTGGTCGGTTCTTGCCGGATCTGCACTTACCAGCCGCTCGCGCCGTGGCGCGTACACCCGCACGGGCCCATGTACGCATGCATGCGATCTCGAACCACCTCGAAGCAGGAAACAGAGTCTCTGCGTCGCGTCGGCATGGCGCGCGCGCTTCACCGCATGGCGGCGCGCGCCGGCCTCGCGGACTTCTCGGCCCGGCACGCGGTCGAGCTCGTCGCCCGCGCGATCGTGCGGCCGCACCACGTCGACGTGCTCTCGATGCTCGCCGAGCAGCAAGATCCGGACTGGCGCGAGCCACTCGACTCGGTCGGCGCCAACGAACTCGCGGCCCTCGAGCGTGCCGTGCGGCGCGCAGCGATCCGGAACGGCGAGCCGGCCCGCCGCGGCGGTCGAAGAAGGAAGGGCGCGCGCACGCCACCAGACACTCGCCCGGACCTCGACCTCGGCGCCGAGTGCAAGGCTCGTGACGTGGCTGCGATGAGCGACGGTCTCGACGCGACGGGCGACAGCATCGACGCGTTGGTTGAGCTTGTCCGTGACGAGCTCACTGCGGCCGTTGCCGAGGGCCCCCCGATCGAGTCGTCCTCGTACCTGCCGTCCTGACTCGCCGCACGACGTCGGCTCTGGGGCAGCCGGTGGGCGTGGGCGGCGGGCCTTTACCAGAAGTGGCGCGCCGCGACGTTGCCGAAGCGCGTAATTGACGGGTCAGATCACCCTGGTTCGATGTGCCAGGTGAGCGTCATCTCCGAGTCCATCGTGGACGCGCTCGCGACGCAGCGCGCCGTCCACGTCCCGGAGAGGAACGTGAACGCGGCGCCGTCCTCGCCGACCTGCTCGACGTAGTCGAAGAAGCAGACGCGGTCGTCGCCGGGCGAGTCGTCCTCCCAGATCTCGAAGCGCAGCAGCGCGTAGATGTCGCTCGCTCGGCGGCTCATGACGCGGTTGGCCGTCGAGTACGTGATGGCCAGCGTGTTGTCGGGGCCGTCGATCTCCGCCGGCGGGGTCGTCGCGGACCCGACACGGACCCAGATCAGCGGATCGGGACCGCTCCCCACGTCCCACGACGCGCCTGAGTAGTCGGCCGGCGTGAGCGCGAGGCTGTCGATCACGATCGTCCAGAGCGACTCCGGATCGACGTAGCAGGCACCATCGACACAGATCCCTCGCTCGCCACAGTCGACGCACGCCAAGCCCGCCGTCCCGCAGGCGAAGTCGTCGTCGCCCGAGCGACAGGTACCTCCCTGACAGCAACCGCCGCCGCAGGTCGCGGCGGAGCAGGCTGGCGGGCAGGCACCGCAATCGCCCGGGCAGCTCGAGCACGACTCGGTCGCGCCGCACACGAAGTCACCGCAGCGGGGCGGGCAGGCGCCGCAGTCGCCCGGACACGTGCTGCAGGTCTCCCCCGCTCCGCAGACCAGGTCGCCGCATCCCGCGCAGCCGCCGCAGTCCGTCGGACAGCTCGCACAACTCTCCGTCGGGCCGCACACGAAGTCCCCGCAAGGAGCCCCCATCCCAGCGTCCCCTGCGCATGCCGCCACGCAGTCAGCGGGGCATGTGCTGCACGACTCCGACTCGGAGGGTCGGCAGAGCCCGTCGCCACAGGACCCAGGCTCCGGTGCGGGACAACCCGAGAGGACGAGCACCGTGAAGGAGAGCAAGACGAAGCGCGCGCGCATGAGACCCCGTTTCCGCGGTCTGACATGCTACCGGGAACACTTATTCACAGCAAGTGTTTGGCCCGCACGCGACTGCGGAGCCTTCGGGGGTGCCTCGCGCCCGCAACCTCGAGCCCCTGACCGAGCGGCGTCTCGTGCAGCTCCTCGCGCGCGCGGCCACGTCGCTCGCGGTGAACCTCCGCGAGCGTCGCGAGCTGTCTGGCTCCACCCAGGAGGCGCTCGCGGAGCGCGCCGGCCTCTCGACGATCTACCTCCAGGCCCTCGAGCGAGGCGACGCCGCCAACCCGTCGCTCCGCGTCGTCGTCTCACTCGCCCACGCCTTGGGCTGCGAGCCCGGGGATCTCCTCGCGCCGAGGAAGGCGATCAAACCGAGGAAGGTCGGGCGCCCACGGCGAACACCCCCATCGCCGTGAGCGCCGCCGACATCACGTCCCGCCGGACGTTTGCGATGTTGCGTGCTTGGGCGGCACCCCCTGATACCATCGCAAGGTGGTGATCGCGCGCTCGAGCAGCTCGATCGCGGCCTCAGAGTCCTGGTTCCGCCTCCAGTGATCGAGCGCGTCGAGCATCGCGAGAGCGACGGGATCGTTCCCGATCGTGTGGTTCTCCCACCCTTCCTCCGGGTACTGAGTCTGATCCCAGATGAAGTCGGCGAACGGCTGCTGGTCGGGGTGCACCTTCGTGTGTGGGCTCGTCTCCTTGGAAGTCATGTCGATTCACTTTCTGTCGCCGCACTTGGCGACGAGGTCAGGGTGCGGCCTCCCCCGCAGAACGAATACGGACAGCACGGATCGGCGGTGCCGATGTGGACCAGCGTTCACTCCCGTACGACCAGGTCGCCCATCATCCCCATGTGCGCGTGCTCGGGGATCTGGCAGTGGAACATCCACCGACCCGGCGCGTCGTAGCGGAGCGCGATGCGAACGGTCTCAAGCGGCGCGATCGGCATCGTGTCCCGCCAGGCAACGAACGGCTCCGGGACGCCGTCGCGGTCCACCACCTGGAAGAACGTGCCGTGCACGTGGAACGGGTGCCTGAGCTCGCTCGTGTTCTCGACCTCCCAGATCTCGACGTCGCCGAGGCGCGCCTCGAGCGGATCGCCGAAGGGCCACGTCGCGCCGTTGATGGTCATCACCGGCGCGTCGCGATCGTGCAGGTCCGTCTCGAGCACGACGCGGCGGGTCGCGACGCCCGTCGTCGGGAGTCGCTCGAGCGTCCGAGCAAAGTCGCCGGCCTGCACCACCGGACCTGGCGAGCCGGCCTCGAGATCGACGCGCACGAGCGCCGCGTGCTCCCAGCTGCCCGAGCGATCTCCACGAGGGACCGCGAGCGTCTCGAGCCAGAACGCGCTCCCTGGCGCTCCGCCCAGGTGAACCAGAACGTCGCGTCGCTCGCCGGGCGCGATGTCGAGCAGGTCGGTCGACACGGGCTCCGCGAGCGGCGGTCCGTCCAGCGCGATCACCTCGAAGGTCCGCCCGCCGAGCGAGAGCGCGAAGTGCCTGCCGTTGGCGGTGTTGACGAAGCGCCAGCGCTCCGTCGCGCCGGCGATGGCGCGGACCCGCCCGGGCGCTCGACCGTTGACGATCACCGTCGGCCCGTGACGACCGAGGTGGTGATCCTGGTGCGATGGCACGATCGCCATCGAGCCGTCGGGAAGGAGATCGACGTCGTCGAGCACGAAGATGCGCTCGCGCGCCGCGCGTGGCTCATCGGGCGCGCGAGCGACGACGAGGCCCTGGAGGCCGAGCTCGACGTGCTCGTCGGAGAAGAGGTGTGGGTGGAACCAGTAGAGACCCGGGTCTTGCACGACGAAGCGGTGCAGCATCGTTCGGCCAGGATCGATCCCCGAACGGATCAGCGGGTTCCCGTCGAGATCCGCCGGCGTGCGCATGCCGTGGAAGTGCAGCGTCGTCTCCTGATCCGGCAGGCCGTTCGTGAGCCAGACGGAGAGTGTCTGCCCCACCTCGACCTCGATCACCGGTCCAGGCAGGAGATGGCGCTCCGCCGCGGAGAGATCGCGATAGGTCAGGCCGGGCGTGGTGGCTCCCTCGAGGATCTCGAGGTCGCTCGGCTCGAGACGGAGCTCCACCTCGACCGTGCCCGGCGCCGGATCGACGTCGATCGCGGCGAGGATCTCGGGCACCTCGTCGAGCGAGGAGAGGCCCGGCGCCGGTGCGCACGCGCAGAGGGCGAGCGCGCCGGCCAGCCACCCGGGCATGGCCCAGCTCGGCGTCGCTCGCGTCACCGAATGATGTTCAGGGTGATCGTTCCCGTGTCGGTGCGCGAGTCGCTGTCCGTCACCGACGCCGTGATCACCTGGGCTCCCAGCGTGGTCGGCGTCCACGAGAACGTCCGCCCGCGGCCGATCTCGCCCTCGACGTCGCTCGTCACGACCACGCTCGCCGCGATGTCTCCGTCCTCCACGTCCATCGCGTTCGTGGTGAACGGGATGGCGCGGCCGGCCTGGCGCATCTCGCCGTCGCTCGGGTGCCAGATCTCGACGACCGGCGCGTTCCCCACCGGGATCATGGTGCAGTCCGTCCGCGCCTCTCCGTCGCGAGGGGCGCCGGCCATGATCCACTCGCGGATCAGCTCGATGTCGGTCGCCGGGAGCGTCGAGCCCATCGGCATGGGCTGGCTCGTCGTGCCGTCGGCGTTGCGGCAGTAGGGGCCGCCACCGATCTTGCGGAAGAGGTAGCTGCGGCTCGTGTCGCAGGGCGTGACGTACCGGACCCGCGGATCCATCGACTCGCAGCCCCAGGCGTCGAGGTCGATGAGCCGCGTGTAGAGGTCGCGCGGCGCGCACCCGCTTCCTCCGATCGGCGCGTCGACCAGCGAGAGCCAGCCCCGACACGAGCTCGCCGCGCTGGGCTCGTAAGCGGCGCGGCCGTGGCACCCCGCGGTCGCGCTGCCGCAGCTGCGGTTCAGGATGGGCACCACGTCGCGCTCGAACGTCGGGTACGAGTCGGAGCCCGCGTCGCCGAGGGCGAACACGTCCGCCCCGAACGCGTCCAGGCCGAAAGCGTCGGCGCCGCCGGGATCGCCGGCGTCGTTCGGAGTAACTCCGGTGTCGTCCCGTGACCCGGAATCCATGCCCAGGTCCTCGCCCGTGTCGGGGCGGTCCCCTGCATCGGTCGGCTCCGCGCCGCCTCCGCACGCAGCCGCCGTCATTCCCAACCAGCACAAGAGAAGCGCAAGAGTTCGTCGCACGTCAGCCCTCCGGGCGCCACGGTCAGCACCGACATCGACTGCAACACCAGCGATGGGGCCAGGTCAATCGGGGCCACGCACGAATGCCCAGGCGGCCGGAACGTGACCCGAGCGGTCACACGGCCGGGGCTGGCGTCACGCCACGGTTCGGCCAGTCGCTCAGGGGGCCAAGGCGCGAGCGCGACGCACGACTTCCGTGATCGCTTCGTCGCGCGCAGCACGAATGTCGATGGCGAAGCCATCGCCGGCCGAGCGGACCGCGACGGTCACACCGGCGGGGACGAGCGGGCAGTATGCCATCTCCGGCACGTCGTGTCCGAGCGACGCGTTGCGGGCGAGGTGGCACTCGAGGACGCGCTGGATCCACTCGGCGGTCAGCCCCGGGACGGCCCGCAGCACGATGCGCGCCCCGACCACACGAGTCGTTCGGGTGCGCCCCATCACCACCTCCTCGGTCAGCGCAGCGACCGACGCGATGTCCTCGCGGTGCGAGAACGGGCTCTGATCGCGCTCGGCCTCGGACAGCCCGGCACACTCGGCGGCCTCTGCGGCTCGAAGCGCCTCCGCCGCAGCTCGATGAGCGGCGGCGGCGGCGCGGTGGCGTGCGGCCTCGGCCCGGTGCGCCTCGGTGGGATTCACGTCCGAGGTCCAGCACGGCGAACCGAGCGCGACGCTCGCCCCGGTCGCGCCGCAGCGGAGCGGACCGCTCGCCGAGGCGTCGTACTCCGCGGCGTGGGCGGCGGCGACTGTGTCCTCCGCGCCGGCCGCCTCTTCGTGATGCACGACGCTCATGTCGTGTGGTCGGGTTCCTGAGGCACCGCAGGCCGCGAGGAGGGTCGAGACGAATACGGTGGCGAGCGCGCGACTCATGGAAGACTCCTGGTTGAAGGTGGTGGAATGCTACGCACATGCACGCCGCACCCCGTGACCGGTCCGGATACACCTTCGGCCCACGACCGCTGGCGCTGGCACACACGGCGGCATCGCATCGATGCCCCGTGCGACCGTCCGCAACACACCGATCAGCGCACGACCACCGCGCCCTGGTACATCGCCATGCCGCACGTGAAGGCGAGGCGGCCGCTCGCGGGCGCCGTCACGTCCACGGCCACGGGCTGATCGAGCGGCAGATCGCGCTGGATGTCGAGACCCGGGAAGACGAGCTGCTGGCCGCAGCCCTCGTCGGTGGTGCGCGTGAAGACCAGGCGGAGCGCCTCGCCCGGCGCGGCGGTGATCTCGGACGGCGTGTACGAGGTGCCCACGATGACGCTCACCGTGCGAGACCCGGGTGGTGCGGCGGCAGGCTCGGGCGCTGCGGTGCACGCGGTGGTGAGCGCGAGGAAGAACGAGAGCGCGAGGCTACGAGGACGCGGGGACATCGGACACTCCTGGGTCGTCGGGTGGTGGTTCGGGAGATGGAGGTGGCCGTTCGGCCGCCGTGAGGTCTACGTGGTCGGGGAGGAGCCGGATGGCTGTACGCCGCGCCCACGCGTACGCCAGCGCGCCCAGGCCCAGGGTGACCGCGCCGGTGACATGGGCGGCGAGCAACCCCGGGTGTGGCGCGACGTAGAGCTGCAGGAGCGTCGAGCCGACGAGCAAGACGGCGCCCGCCTGGACCACGCGCGTGAGCCAGGTGAGCTCGGTGACGGCGGCAGGAACGGCCTCCTCGAGTCGCCGCGCGAGGAGCTCCTCGAAGCGCCAGTAGGTGTAGATAACCGGGATGATCTCGAGCGTGAGGAACGCGCTCGTCACCAGGCCGCCCACCATCGGCGCAGCGATGCGGCGCATGACGTCGGCTCCCGAGCCCTCCGAGAAGAGGAGCGGCACCAGGCCCACGAGCATGGTGCCCACGGTCATGAGCTTGGGCCTCACGCGCTGGATCGTGCCCTCGGCATGGGCATCGACGATGTCGGCGAGCGAGCGGATCAGGCCTGCGCGGAGGCGCTTCTCGTAGGCCTGGTCGATGTAGACGATCATCACGACGCCCGTCTGCGCGGCGAGGCCCACGAGCGCGATCACGCCCACCCAGACGGCCGTCGAGAGGTGAAAGTCGAGGAGGTAGAGCGCCCAGACGCTGCCCACGAGCGCGAACGGCACCGAGGCGAGCACGATGAGCACCTCCGTGAAGTTCCGGAACTGGAGCCAGAGGAGCACCACGATCGCGAGGAGAGAGAGCGGGACGAGGAAGCGCATGCGCTCCTCCATCTCGAGCAGCTGCTCGTACTGGCCGGTCCAGCGGATCCGCCCGCCCTCGGGGAGCACCACGTCGCCTGCGGCGATGGCGGAGCCGACGGCGGCGCGCGCCCGCTCGACGTAGCCACCGAGGTCCGCGCTCTCGTGGATATCGACGTACACGTATCCGACGAGGAGGCCGCTCTCGTCGCGGATCATCGCGGGGCCCGGCCCGATGCGGACGTCGGCCACGCGGTCGAGGCGCACGGCGCCCCCGTCGGGCAGCGGCACGAGCGCTGAGCTGATCGCCTCGGGTGTGGCGCGGAAGTCCTGTGCGTAGCGCATCGTCACGCCGAACCGCGCGCGTCCCTCCACGGTGGTGGTCACGAGCCGGGCGCCGATGGCGCCCTCGACGACGTCGTTCACGTCCTCGACGCGAAGGCCGAAACGCGCCAGCGCCTCGCGGTCCGGCTCGATGTCGAGATAGCTCCCGCCCTGCTGGCGCTCGAAGAAGGCGCTGCGCGTGCCCGAGACCCCGCGGAGCGCGCGCTCGACCGCCGCGCCGGCCACCTCGATCTCGGCGAGGTCGTGGCCGTAGATTTTGACGCCCACGGGCGTGCGGATCCCGGTGGCGAGCATGTCGATGCGGTTGCGGATGGGCTGCGTGAACGCGTTGGTCCACCCGACGAGGCGAACGCGGCGGTTCATCTCGTCGATGAGCTCCGCGCGCGTCATCGGACGGAACTCGGGCCAGAGCGGGGTGAGCGCGGGCCGGAGCCAGGAGGGCGCCCAGCCGTGCCACCAGCGCCGCTCGTAGCGTGTGCGCCATTCCGAGCGCGGGCGCAGCGTGACCACGGTCTCGGCCATGGAGAGCGGCGCAGGGTCCGTGGGTGTCTCGGCGCGACCCACCTTCCCCAGGACGGCCTCGACCTCGGGGATCTCGGCGAGGAGCGCGTCCTGGATCTGGAGCTGGCGGCGCGCCTCCTCGATGGAGATCCCCGGGAGGGTGGTGGGCATGTAGAGGAGGTCGCCCTCGTCGAGCGGCGGCATGAACTCCGAGCCCAGGCGCGGGTACAGCGGCAGCGCGGACGCGATCGCGAGGACGCCGATGAGCACGGTGGTCTTGGGGCTGGCGAGCGCGACGTGGACAAAGGGCGCATAGACGCGCCGGATGGCGCGCGAGACCGGGTGCTGGTCCTCGGATCGGATGTTCCCGCGGATGAGGTAGTCGCGGAGCGCGGGCGCCACCGTGATGGAGAGCAGCGCCGCCGAGAGCATCACGCAGGTCTTGGTGAAGGCGAGCGGGATGAAGAGGCGCCCGGCCTGTCCGGTGAGCCCGAACACGGGAAGAAACGACACCGCGATGATGAGGAGCGAGAAGAAGATCGCTGGCGTCACCTCGGCAGCGGCCTCCGCGAGGAGCTTCTGCCGGGCCTCGGGGGAGAGGTCCTTGGGCGCGTGCTCGAGGCGCTTGTGAGCGGCCTCGACCATCACGATCTCCGCGTCCACGGTGGCCCCGATCGCGATGGCGATGCCGCCGAGCGACATGATCGTCGCGGGCACGCCGAAGAGCGCCATGGGGATGAACGCGATGAGCACCGCGAGCGGCAGCGAGATGATCGGCAGGAGCGCCGAGCGCACGTGCAGGAGGAAGCCCAGGATGACGAGCGCGACGACGATCATCTCCTCCGTGAGCGCGTGCTGGAGCGTCTCGATGGCGCGCCGGATGAGGGGCGCGCGGCTGTAGACCCGACGAAGCTCGACGCCGTCGGGGAGGGATGCTCGGAGCTCCTCCATGCGCGCCTCGACGCGCTCGATGACGTCGAGCGCGTTCTCGCCGTAGCGCATCACGACGATGCCCGAGACGACGTCGCCCTCGCCGTTCCAGTCCGCGGCGCCGCGGCGGATCTCTGCCCCGACGCGCACGGAGCCGACGTCGCCCACGCGGAGCGGCGTCCCGTCTTCGCCCGTGCGGATCACGACCGACTCGAGGTCCGCGACGCGTCCGACGTAGCCACGCCCGCGCACGAAGTACTCGCGCTCCGAGAGCTCGATCAGCCGGCCACCGACCTCGCCGTTGGACGCGCGGATCGCGTCCGCGATCTCGGTCATGGACACGCCGAGAGAGCTCAGGCGGGACGGGTCGAGCGTCACCTGGTACTGCGGGACGAAGCCTCCCACCGAGGCCACCTCGGCCACCCCGGGCACGCTCGCGAGGGCGTAGCGGAGAGAGAAGTCGTGGAGCGCGCGCAGCTCGCCGAGATCGTGCTGTCCGGACTCGTCCACGAGCACGTACTGGTAGATCCAGCCGACGCCGCTCGCATCGGGGCCCAGGCGCGGCGTGACGCCCTCCGGCAGCCGCCCGGCCGTACTGCCGAGGTACTCGAGAACGCGCGAGCGGGCCCAGTACGGATCCGTGCCCTCCTCGAAGACGACGTAGACGAAGCTCATCCCGAACATGCTCTGGCCTCGCACCTCCTCGACGTGCGGGGCGCCCAGGAGCGCGGTGACGATCGGGTAGGTGACCTGGTCCTCGACCAGCGTGGGCGAGCGGCCCATCCACTCGGTGTAGACGATCACCTGCGCGTCCGAGAGGTCCGGGATCGCGTCGAGGCGGAGGCGCGACATCGACGCCCAGCCCGCGCCCCCCAGGACCACCCCGAGCAAGAGCACGAGCGCGCGGTGCCGCGCCGAGAGCTCGATGATGCGCGCGATCACGGCGCCTCCCCCGACGCGGTGCCGACACCTGCATCCGCGGCCGCGGCGCGGGGGGCGAGCGCGGAGGCGAGCCGGCTCTCGGAGTCGAGCACGAAGCCACCGCGGGCGACGACACGCTCGCCGACCTCGAGACCGGCCAGGATCTCGCGCAGCTCTCCACGCGCGGCCCCGAGCGTGACGATCCGCGGAGTGAAGAGTCCTGGGCTCGTCTCGACGAAGACGTGTTGGGTGCGGCCGAGATCGATCACCGCGTCGCGAGGCACGACGAGCGCCGAGACCGCTGGCGCATCGAGGAGGACGTCGCCGATGTCCCCGGGACGCAGAGCGCTCTCGGCGGTGTCGGCGAGGAAGCGGACGCGCGCGGCGCGTGAGCTCTCGTCGAGAGTCGGCTCGATCAGCTCGAGCGTCAGCGGCACGTTCTCCCCGCCTGCCCGGCTCCGAAAGACCGCCTTCGCGGTGCCCGCCAGTGCCGGCTCGTCGGGGGAACGTGCGCTCGCGACCACGCGAACGCGTCGGTAGTCCGTGATCTCGTAGAGAACCGTCTCCGCCGAGGCGTAGGCACCGAGGGCTGCCGCGAAGCTCGTGACCACGCCGTCGATCGGCGCGCGGAGGGGCACGCGGCGGCGGGGTTGGCCGGAGCGGGCCACCGCCTCGATCTCCGCGCGTGTGACGCCGAGGAGCTCAAGGCGTCGCGCCGCGGCCTCATCGACGTGCGCGGTGTGGGCCGGATCCTCGTCCTCGTGCCACCGATGCGCTGCGAGGAGCTCCTCCTCGGCGCGGAGGAGCTCCGGCGCCACGACCCACGCGAGCACCTGCCCGCGGCGGACTCGGACGCCGGTCTCGCGAACGACGAGCCGCTCGACGAACGCATCCGTGCGCACGCGTACCTCGGCGCGCGCGCCCTCGAGGGCCTCGACCACGGCGGGCCAACGGATCTCCTGCGCCGTCTCCGCGCGAGCCACCGGCACCAACGAGATGCCCGACGCTTGCAGCCGCTCGGTCGTCAGCATGACCTGCGCAGTTCCCGGCGGGATGCTCCCGGGGGTGGGCTCGGGCGCGTCGTGCTCGTGCGCCTCGGGGGCGGACGTTGCCCCGAGGTCCTCCGGGATCGGCTCGAGCGTCATGAAGCAGATCGGGCACGTTCCCGGATCGTGCGAGGTGATCTCGGGATGCATCGGGCAGTAGAAGCGCGGCTCGCCGGTCGTCGGCGCATCGCCCCGCAGAACGAGCGTCCACCACGTGATCGCCGCGGTCGCACCGACGGCGAGCAGCAACGCCCACCGCACCACGGCCATCGTGCGCAGAGCACGCTGCGAGGGGCCGTCCGGTCCATGCGTCGGAGCGCTCACGCCGCACCTCGCCGCTCGCGTGGCTCCCTCTCCTGCGTCGCAGGAGGGGGTCGCGGTGAGAGGCGGTGGGCGCTCGCCATCCGGAGCGCCTCGCACGCCGGAGTCCCCGTCGCGTCCCGCGACGCGCCTTGTTCACCCAATCGTGCACACATGCTTCGTCCTCCGTCCGACCAGCCGGCGCGCAGACGCGCGCGATCGCGCCAAGGGCGCGTGCCTGGGCGGACGGGATCAGAGGAGGTAGACGGAGCAGTCGCTATGGACGCGGCGGCCTGGGCTACCGCGCACACGCACGACGGGCCGAGGCGCTGGGCCGAGCGCGACGGTGCGCTCCGCTGGCTCTCGCGCGTGGGACAGGACGGGGAGGACCGCGAGCGCCGGCGCCGTCGGTACGGCGAGATCGGCCCCGTGATCGATCCTCGCGGAGGGCAACTCCGCCATCTCTCGCGTCTCGCAGCAGAGACGCCGCACGGTCTCGTGCGAGCGAGCGTCCTCGTCCTCGGGGCAGCAGCAGTGCAGCCGCGCCTCGCCCATCGGCGCGCACCAGAGGTAGCTCAGGCCGCCCACCGTCCCGAGCGCGAACATGCTGGTCGCGGTGAGGATCGCGACGAGAGCGAGGGGGTGGCGAGACCAGCGCACGAACGAAGCGTGGCGTGTCGCGGGCCGATTGGCCAGGCCCCGGGTGACCGCCCGAGTCACTCGGACCCCGATCCCACGGGCGGAGCACCACCTCGGGATCCCATCACCGCTCTCGCCCGCACGTGCAGTCGACACACCCGTGCGTCGCGCACGTTCCGCACGATCGCTGCACCGACTTGCGCAGCGCGTCGCGCGCTCGGAACACGCGCACGCCAGCGTGATTCGCCGTGATGCCCGCCTCCGCCGCGTAGTCCTTCACCGGCACGCCGTCGATCTCGATGCGCCGGAGCGCGTCCGCATACTCCGGCTTGAGGGTCTCGGTCAGGCGCGCGACGCACGCGCACACCGCGCCGTGTGTCTCCGTCCCTGCCTGACCCGTCTCGAGCTCGACGGCGAAGTCAGCGAGCGCCCGCGACGCTGCGCCGCGTCGCCGCTGGTGATCGACCACCGCGTTCCGGAGCACCCGGTAGAACCAGGGCACCATCACTTCCTGGTCGCGGAGCGCGGCCACCTTGTCGATGCTGCGCACGAACGCGTCCTGGAGGATGTCCTCCGCGATCGCCCGGCTCCCCACGCGACGCTCGAGGAACCCCAGGAACGCCCGGTGGTTCTCGACGAGGACCGCTGCAATCTCGGGCGTCTCGGAGGCCGTGTGCTCGTGGTCTCGGGTGGTCATGTCTCGATCTCCGTCGTGGGGTACCGCCGCGAGGCGACCCGTCGCGTCAGCGCGCCTGCACCATGATCGTACCGCGCACCATGCCCATGCCGCAGTGGAACTCATGCTCGCCTGCGGCGAGCGCAGGCAGCTCGATGGTCACCGGCTGGTGCGGCGGCAGCTCGCGGCGGAGCCCGAGCCACGGGAAGACCACCTCCCGAGTGCACGACGAGTAGTCGTGGCGCACGAACCGCAGCCGCACGCGCTCGCCCTCGCGGACCACGATCCGGTCCGGTGCGTAGGCACCGTCGACCACGATCTCGATCACACGAGCCGGCGCGGCGCTCTGGGCGAGCGCGCGCTCGGTGGACGTTCCGACGAAGTCGCTGCCGAGCGCAGCGAGGGTGATGACGACCTGTCTCATGACGACCTCCGAGGGGAGGACGCAGCCATCGACCGCGCATTACATCACGCCCCTCCGCCTTCGAACGAGCGCAGTCGCAGCGAATTGAGCAGCACCGACACGCTCGAGAGCGACATCGCCGCGCTCGCGAGGACGGGCGAGAGCAGCCACCCGGTGAACGGATGGAGCAGCCCAGCGGCGATCGGGATCCCGATCACGTTGTAGACGAACGCCCAGAAGAGGTTCTGCCGGATGTTGCCCAGCGTGCGCCGCGCGAGCCGGAGCGCCACGGGCAGCCTGGCGAGCCCGCCGTGCAGGAGCGCGATGTCCGCGGCCGCCATCGCGATGTCCGCGCCGCTCC
>JAFLCL010000202.1 GCA_017303575.1 Deltaproteobacteria bacterium | reverse complement strand
GCCCTCGCCGCCGCCACCCTCGCCGCCGCCCTGCTGACGGGCCTGGAACTGCCGGATGAGCTCCTGCAGCTGAGCGGGATCGATCTCGCCACCCTCACCGCCGCCGAGCTGGAGACCGCCGGCGCCGCCGCCCGGACCGCCAGGACCGCCGAGCGGCATCCCACCCGCCGAGGTCGCGCTCGACGGGTCGAGCTCGCGGAGGCGAACCTCGGCCTGCGACAGGAGGTAAGGAAAGCGGGGCTCGCTCGAGCCCTCGAGCGTGTCGGCGCGGAGCGAATCGACCAGCTCACGGAGGGCCGTGCGGGCCTCGTCGCGCTCGCCGCGCGCCAGCATCAGGCGCGCGAGGTGGTAGTTCGCGACCTGCTCGTAGGCGTGATCCTCGAGGTTGCCGAGGCGCTCGTACGTCGCCTGCGCCTCACCGGGGTTGCCCGCCGCCTCCTGCGCGAAGCCCACGCCCTCGAGCGCCTGCCACGCGATCACGCCCGAGCGGCCGTTCCGGTCGAACGCCTGCTGGTACATGTCCTGCGCTTCCTCGTTGCGACCGAGGGCGAGGAGAGCGCGCGCCGCGCCGAGCCGTGCGATGCCCGCGGACGCGTGGTCGGGGTACTGCGCGATGACGGCCTGGTAGGCCTCGAGCGCCGCCTCGTTGCGCGCGGCGCGCGTCGGGAACGTGGGCGCTGCGTCGGCGTCTTCTTCCTCGCCGTCGTCGCTCGCGGGCTCTTCACCCTCGGGGACGATGCGCGCCGACGCGATGTCGACAGCGTCCTCGAGCAGCACGCCCACGGCCGCGCTCGTGGTGTCCTTGTGGTACTGGAAGCCGAGGAAGCCGACGATCGCGAGGGCCGCCACGGCGACAGCGATCCAGCCGATCTGCTGGTTGCTCTCCCACCACTTGCCCGCGCGAAGCGCCGCGCGTCCGAGCTCGGACTCCTCAAGCTCCTTGACCGGATCGACAGGCGCCGCCTCGACCGGCTCGGCCTCGGTGGGCTCCGTCGAGACCTCGGTCTGCGTGGAGGCCTTGCGCTCTTCCTTCTTCGAAGCCTTGACGACGGCCTTGGCCGCCTTGGCCGCCGCGAGACGCGCACCTGCCGACATGCGCGATCCCGTCCCGCTCGCAGGCTCCGTCTTGGCCAGCGGCGCGCTGGTGCTGGCGCTGGATGCGCTCTCGGAGGGCTCCGACTCGCTGCTCTCGGTGCCTGCGTCGTCGCGTTCGGCGTCGCTGCTCGTCGCTTCGTTCGAGGAGCTCTCGTCGCTCGAATCACTCTCGTCGGGCGCGCTGCCGCGCTTGTCGTCTTCGTCGTTGGACACGCAGAACCTCGATCGGTGGCCCCCGCGAAAGACCGCGAGATGGGCGAAAAGGCGCGGGATATTACCGGTGGTCCCCGTCGAGTCAACGCCGCTTCCGCAGCCCGACGCGACGTGCCACAAGGCGCCCATGCGGAACGCCCCCGCTCGCTCGTCCATGTCGCCGCTCGTGCTCGCGCTCGCGATCACGGTCGCCTCGGTCGCGGCCCCCGCGTCCACGGCCCACGCCTACGAGCGACAGCTGGGCGTGTTCGTGGGCGCTGGCTACACGGGCATCGCGACGAGCACCCCCTACCCGCCGCACGCCGTCGCGGCGAGCGTCGGCGTCGGCGTCGGGCTCGGAGACGTCTGGGAGCTGCGCGGTCACCTCGACTACGGCTTCCACGTCTCGGCGATGCATCGCCTGGGGTTGGGCGTCGATCTCGTCTACCTCGTCGACGTGCTCTCGGTGGTGCCCTACCTCGGTGTGAGCGTGAGCGGCGCGCTCTCGCTGCTCGATCCGTCGCTCGCGATGGGGGATCTGCGGGGCGACTTCCTCGCCGGCGGCCTCGCGGGGCTGGATGTGCTGATCGGTCGCGAGTGGACGATCGGCGTCGAGGTCCGCGTCAACGTGGGCGTGACCGACTTCGATCGCGCCGGGCTCCTGATCACGGGGCTCTGTAGGGCGCAGGCGCTGTTCGAGATCTAGCGTCGGCCGCGGCCAGCGCGTCGGCGTGCGCCTTCGCGCGCACCCAGACGAACGCGCAGAACGCGAGCATGACGATGGAGATCCACTGCGAGGTGGCGAGCCCCGCGTAGATGCCGCGGTCGTCGGCGCGCAGGAACTCGAGGCCGAAGCGCAAGAGCGCGTAGAGGCCGAACGAGATCGCGAAGACCTGCCCGTGGAACTGCTTGCGCGGGTTCACGATCCCGATCGCCACGAACGCGATGAGGAGGGATCCGAGCGACTCCATGAGCTGCGTGGGCCACACCTCGAGCGACGCCAGCGACGGATGATCGAGGAGACCATCGCGCCACTGCTGCTCGCTCGCGGGCGACCACGCGGGGAACGAGACCGCCAGCGGATGATCGCTGACGAGACCGAAGCAGCAGCCACCGAACCAGCAGCCGAGGCGGCCGAAGAAGAGCCCGAGCGGCAGGATGAGGCCCGCGAGATCGAGCGCGGGGAGACGCGGGAATCCTTCCTTGCGGAAGATGTGCATCGCGTACCCGACGGCGCCGATCATGCCGCCGTACCAGGTGAGCCCGCCCTGCCAGAAGCGGAACGCGGCGAAGCAGTCCTGCTCGACGGGATGACAGACCTGCGCGGCCTCGTCCCAGCTCCCCTGCACCCACTCGGCGGCGCACTGCTCGCGGGTGATCTGCCAGTCGACCTGCGTGTAGTCCGTGCAGAGGTGCACGTAGTCCATCAGGTAGCCGTCGAAGATCACGTGCGCGATGCGCGCGCCGGCCACGCCGGTGATCACCGAGTAGAGCGCCACGTCGATCAGCACCTCGTGGTCGAGCCGGCTCTGCTTGGCCCACCGCACGGCGAACCACGTGCACACCACGAAGGCGCACGTGAGCATCGTGAAGTACGCGGGAAGATCCTCACCGAAGATCGACCCGAACGACGGGATCACGCGCGCTCCGGATCCGCTGCAGGCTCTCGGTCCTCCGACGCGGGCTCGTCTTTCGTCTCGGTGTCGCTCGCTGCGGTCGGCTCGCTGGGCTCCGTGGTCGCGCTCGCGGCGCTCTCGTCGCGCACGTCCTTCTTCACGTCAGCGGGCGGCGCCTCGGCGGGCACGGGCTCGGCGCGGAACGAGTCGATCACCAAGAGGATGACGCCGATCGTGATCGTGATGTCGGCGACGTTGAACGTCGGGTAGTCGAAGTCCCACGGCTCGTAGTGCACGTGGATGAAGTCCACGACGTAGCCGTAGCGGATGCGATCGATGAGGTTGCCGAGCGCGCCCGAGGCCACGAGCGGCACGCTCCACGCGAAGAGCGAGCCTCCGCGGCCCTGGTAGAAGAGAAAGAACAGCGCGCTCACGGCGACGGCCGCCGCGATGCCGAACACCACGCGACGCGCGATGGCCGGCGCGTTGCGCATCAGGCCGAACGCCGCGCCGCAGTTCTCCGCGTACTCGAGGTCGAGCACGTCCTCGACGATCACCTGCGAGTCGCCGCGGATGCGCTGGTAGGCGATGTAGCCGTCTTCCTCTTCGCAGAGCGCGGGGGCCTCGCCGCTGCGGGCGCGCGAGAGGTTGTCCTCCGCCCAGGTCTTGGCCCAGATGTCCAAGGCCGTGAGGCCCGCCGCGGCGAAGATCGCGAGCGCGAGCGCTTGCATCGAGCGAGGCCGGAGCGACGGCGGGGGCGTCGCCGGAGGCGTCGGCTCGGAGGTCTTGTCGGCGTCGGGCTTCGTCATGCGCGTCTCGTGGAAGGGCCGCCCTTGTAGCACCGGCCCGGCGATCGAGGCACGGCCCCGAGAGGCGGACTGCTAGAGGCCTGCCCACGCGAGGCGCGCGCGCATGCCGAGCCAGCTCGTGTAGCCGACCTCGGCGTCGCTCACCGCGCCGTCACGATCCACGAAGAGCGTGGTGGGAAACGCCGAGACACCCAGCGTGCTGGCGAGGCGACCGTCCTGATCGACCGCGATGCGGAGGTGATCGAGATCGTGCTCCTCCGCGAACCGACGAACCTCGTCGGCGCTGCCCGACTGCGAGGTGACGACGAGCACGTCGTGATCCTCGGCGAGCTCGCGGATCGTCGCGTCCTCCATGCGACAGACACCGCACCAGCTGGCCTCCATCTGCAACAGGAGTGGCCGCTCGCGCGGGCCCGAGAGCGCGACCTCGCTGCCATCGAGCAAGGTGAGCGTCGCGGTGGGCAGGCCCTCGCTCGCCACGCCGAGGCCGCGCCACCACTGCACGCCGATGACGATCGCGACGCCGATGCCGATGTCGCGCGCCAGACCTAGCCACTTCTTGCGGCGAGCTTCGGGAGGCGGCGGCGTCACTGGATCGCCCTGTGTCGTCGCGGTCACGGGCGATGTATAGCGCAGCCGCTCGTGGCGTCGGCCGCTCGAGCGAGGAGGAACCGATGCGCACGGAGACGAAGGACGGTGTGACCACCTGGGTGCTCGATCGCGCCAAGCAGCGCAACGCCGTGGATCGCGCGACGGCAGAGGAGCTCGCCGCAGCCGTACGCGCGTTCGAGGCCGACGAAGGAGCGCGCGTCGCCGTTCTCTACGGTGACCACGGCGTGTTCTGCGCAGGCGCAGATCTCGGGGCGATGGCGAAGGGCATCCCCAACCGCGTCGCGCTCGACGGCGACGCACCGATGGGCCCGTCGCGGATGGTGCCGAAGAAGCCGGTGATCGCCGCGATCGAAGGGCACGCCGTGGCGGGTGGGCTCGAGCTCGCGCTCTTCTGTGACCTGCGAGTCGCGGCCGACGACGCGATCCTCGGGGTGTTCTGTCGGCGCTGGGGCGTCCCGCTGATCGACGGAGGCACCGTGCGCCTGCCGCGCGTGGTGGGGCTCGGTCGTGCGCTCGATCTCATCCTCACGGGCCGCGCGGTGGACGCCCGCGAGGCCCACGCGATGGGGCTCGTCGATCGCGTGGTGCCCAAGGGCACGGCGCGCGAGGCGGCGGAGGCGCTCGCGCGACAGATCGCGGCGTTCCCGTGGACGTGCGTGCTCAACGATCGACGCTCGACCTACGAAGCGCTCGACACGACCTTCGAGCAGGCCATGCGCCGCGAGACCGAGCTCGGCATGGACACGCTCGCGAGCCCCGAGATGATCGAGGGCGTCATGCGCTTCCTCGCCGGCCGGGGCCGCGGCGGCACGTTCGAGTAGCGCACGCCGTCGGGCTCAGCGCGCCGAGAGGAGGCGCCACGTCATCGCGCGATCCGAGCTCCACGGGTTGGCGGGCTGGTCGTCGATCGCGACGAAGAACCGGCTGGCGGTGAAGTCGCCCGCGACGGCTCGGGCCCAGAAGTCCCAGCCTGCGCCCGCGCCCCCGTCGTGGAATTCGGCCATGCGCCAGCCATCCCCGAAGCGTTGGTTGCACTGCTGATCGGCGATCGCGCGTGTCGTCAGCACGTAGCCCGCGATCGGCTCCGTCAGCGCGACCTCGGCGCCCGACCAGCGACGTCGCAGGGCGCCGCCGGGCGTCTCGTGCTCGGCGCTCAGCCCAGGGCTCGGCAGGCCCGCGGCGCGGAGGCACAAGACCGGCAGCGGCGTGCTCGAAGACGTGTCGCCCTGGTAGGCGTCGGTCAGGGCGTCCGAGCCCACGAGCACGTAGCGGCCGGGGCCTGGCGGCGGCAACGTCGCAGGCGCCTCTGGCACGTGGACACGCGTCACCGCGTAGTTGCCCGCGGGCATGGCGACGACGTCGCTCGATCCCCCACCGCTGGCTTGGCCAGGGCTGGCGATCGTGACCTCGGTGATCTCCGTCTGCTCGCGTCGCACACAGCCGACGCCGAGCACACCGAGCGAGACGAACAGCGTGAGGAGCTTCGTGGAGCCGGAGGTGGTCATGCACCTCGGACGCCCACCCGCGAGCCTTCGGTCTCCCCGCTTACAACTCTTTGCGTTCGCCCTCGTCGTTGCTCGTTCGGCGGCGCGCAGGCCGAGATCAGTCCTCGGGCGTGCGGGGCTGGGTGGTCGGCGCGCGGTGGGTCTCGCCCCGCATCACGCGGCGGTTGAGGTCCGCCAGGTGTCGACGCACGTCCACCGAGAAGGCACCGCGCGGCCAGCGTCGCAGGTACGTACGGAGCGCGGCACGCGCTTCGTCGATCGAGCCCATCGCCTCCGCGCACTCTGCGAAGAGCAAGAGGCCGTCGTCCTGCAGCTCACGATCGACGTTCTGCTCGGCGACCTCGGCTGCGAGATCCTTGGCGCGCGCGTCTTGACCGAGGTGACGCAGCGCGCGCGCCAGGTCGAGGCGCACAGCGGGCGTGTGGGGCCCGTCCTCGCGGAGCCGCAGCGACTCCTGGAACGCCTCGGCCGCCTCGGCGTAGCGACCCGTGCGCACGAGGTCGGTGCCCTGCTGGTAGGCGGCGACCGACAGGTCCTCCTGGAACTGATCGATGGTGTCGCGGAAGAACGCCGCCTCGGCCGCCGACAGCTGCTCGCGTCGCACGCTCGGGTACTGCTCCACGGCGTCCTCTCGACGACGCTCTCGGATCAATCGGTAGAACTGGGCGGCCTGGGCCTCGGCGTGCGCCCGTGCCTCCGCGCGCTGCGTCTCTTCGCCGAGCTCACGCTGGAGCTGCTCGACCTGCCCATCGAGGCGACCGATCTGATCCTCGATGTCGCCCACGCTCGCGTTCTTCGCGAGCCAGAGGCCGAAGAAGCTGAGCGCGGCGAACAAGATGTAGGCGACCCAGCTGTTCCAGCTGATGCGGCGCTCGTAGTTCGCCTGCCGCTTCGCGATCGACTTCACGTCGGCCGCGAGCGCGCTGAGCACGTTGCTCGTCTTGATGACGAGCGCACGCGACTCGATGATCTCGCGCTTGATCTCGCGGATCTCGTCGTCGACGTCGGCCATGGGCGGCCACGCCTAGCCCTTCTGTCGTCTCGCCGCAACCTCGGCTCTGGCCGCAGAGGACGATGCTTGACGCCCGAAATGGCCCGCCGTACAAGCCCAAGCCATGCGCGCGACGACTCTCACCCGTGGCCTCCTCCTCGGTCTCGCCCTCACCGCGCTGCCGCTCGCGGCATGCGGCGGCGGACGCAGCTACACGCTCCGCGGCACGCAGCGCGACCCGGGCGCCGATGGCCGCGTGCAGGTCGAGTCGCTCGATGGTGGCAACTCGCTCGTGACCCTGACGGCGACGAACGTCACGCCGCCCGATCGCATCGGCACGGGCAACACCGTCTACCTCGTCTGGATCCGGACGCCGAACGGCCAGGCCCAGATGGAGAGCCGCCTCGTCTACGCCCCCGACGAGCGCACAGGCCGCGCGACGATCACGACGCCCCAGCGCCGCTTCACGATCCTCGTGAGCGCAGAGCGCGATCCGAACGCGTCGACGCCGAGCGAGACGATCATCCTCACGCAGGACGTCGCGCTCTGAGCCTGGCCACCTCGCTGCACGCGAGGACCCTTTCCTGAAACGACCTCTCCGACCTCGGGGAGGTCGTCGCCGCTCGCACGACGAGACACGTCACAGCCCGAGCAAGAGAAGAGAGCTGCCATGTACGAGATGTCCGATATCCGCAAGAACCTCAAGGTCGTGCTCGACGGCGCGCCGTGGACCATCGTGGAGTTCCAGTTCGTCAAGCCGGGCAAGGGTCAGGCGTTCACGCGCACGCGCGTCCGCAACCTCCTCACCGGCAACGTCGTGGAGCGCACGTTCAAGTCGAACGAGTCGCTCGAGAAGGCGGACATCGAAGAGCGCCAGTACTCGTTCTCCTACAAGGAGGGCGACAGCTACGTCTTCATGGAGACCAAGACCTTCGAGCAGCTGCACCTGAACCAGGAGCAGCTCGGCGAGGCTGTCGCGTTCATGCAGGACGGCATGCTCGTCGACGTCCTCTTCTGGAACGAGAAGCCGATCGGGGTGACGCCGCCGACGTTCGTCGAGCTCAAGGTCGTCGAGACCGAGCCCGGCTTCAAGGGCGACACGAGCACCAACACGCTCAAGGCAGCGAAGATGGACACGGGCGCGACGGTCATGGTCCCGCTCTTCATCAACGAGGGCGAGACGCTGAAGGTCGACACGCGCACCGGCGAGTACGTCGAGCGCGTGCGCACCAAGTAGCCCCGAGTCGAGCTCCGAGATCGCATGGCGCCCGCGCGAGACGAGACCTTGCGCGGGCGCATCACGTGGGTGGGCGGAGGACGGGTACGCCTCGAGAGCGACGCCGGCCCGCTGCGCGTCACGTGGGCCGACGCACACGAAGAGATGGTCGGCCGCTGGGCGGAGATGGACGCGACCGAGACCACGACGGGATGGGTCGCTCGACGCGTCACGCTGGGGGCAGCGCCGCTCGCGAGCTTCCCCAAGCCGTCGGGGGACTGGCTCGCGTTCCACGGGCAGGAGCGCGCGGCCATCACACGCCTGAGGGCGCGAGCGCAGGCGTCGCGCACGCTGCGAGATCTGCTCGAGCTGGAGGGCTTCCTCGAGGTGGAGACCCCGCTCGCCGTGCCCAGCCCCGGCCTCGATCTCCACCTCGCGGCGTTCGAGGTCCAGGGGATGCGCGCGCCCCGCTTCTTGATCACGAGCCCCGAGTACCAGATGAAGCGCCTGCTCGCGGCGGGGCTTCCGAGGATCTACGCGCTCACGCGCTGCTTCCGGAAGGACGAGCGCGGCCATCGTCACGAGCCTGAGTTCACGATGCTCGAGTGGTACCGCGCGTTCGAGAACGCCGACGCGTTGATGCGGGACACCGAGCGCATCGTGGAGACGCTGGCGTCGGCGCTCACGGGAGGGACACGCCTCGCGATCGACGCGTTGGGGGCGCGCTCGGTGGGGACGGAGCTCGCGGGCCCTTGGGACCGACTGAGCGTCGCGGACGCCATCGCGCGCTTCACCTCGCACACGCTCGCCGAGCTGCTCGCGGAGGAAGAGCGCTTCTTCCTCGTGTGGTCGCACGAGGTGGAGCCGAAGCTCGGCTTCGATCGTCCGGTGTTCGTGATCGACTGGCCGGCGTCGATGGCGTCGCTCGCCCGCCTCCATCCCGATCGACCGGCGTACGCCGACCGCTTCGAGGCCTACGTGTGCGGCATCGAGATCTGCAACGGCTTCGGAGAGCTGATCGATCCGATCGAGCAGCGCGCACGGCTCTTGCGCGATCAGGAGGCTCGTCGCGCGGCCGGCTTGCCCGTGTACCCGATCGACGAGCGCTTCCTCGGCGCGCTCGAAGAAGGTCTGCCGCCGTGTGCAGGCAACGCGATGGGCTTCGATCGTGTGGTGGCGCTGCTCACCGGCGCGCCGACCGTCGCCGACGTGATGGCCTTCGGCAGCGACAGGCTCTGATCTGGGTCGAGGGACCTCTGGCCTGAGGACTGATCGCATCTCGAGCGCTTCGAATCGGGCCGCAGAGGTGGGGGGTCCGATGCTCAGACATCCTCGGCCTTCGGCCTGCGGAGCTCGCCCTGGATCCCCCACCTCCGCGTCCCTCGGGCGTTGCGAAGGGCCATGATTCTGGGCGGATCGCGAGATGTTTAGAATCAGGAGACCTCTGGCCCCAGTCGTCTCGTTCTCGCTCGTGCTCCCGCAGATTCTTGCTCGGTCTCGGATCGGGCCTCGCGTACGCTGCGACGTGCTCGCACGGAGGACACCGAGGCTGGCGCTCCTCGTCTGCGTGCTCTCGAGCGCGCTCGCGGGCTGCGGTGGCCTCGCGTTCCGCATGGTCCATCGCGTGCCGCCTCGCGTGTCGCTCGCGGAGGCGCGCGTGCTGTGGATCGCGACGGACGTGACCGACGCGCTGGCGCAGCGTGTCGCCGAGCGCATCGCGCGATCGCTCGCGACGGAGTGCGAGACGCGCGTGGTACCCGTGGGTCGCCCTCCCGAGGCCGGCGTCGTCGTGCTCACGATCGCGCTGCGTCGGTCGCTGTCGCATCGACCGGCGACGGTGATGCAGAGCGAGTGGCAGTGTGATCCGACGGGCGCGTGCTTTCCCAGGCAGATGCCGCGCGTGATCGACGTGCCTGTCGTGCGCCTGCTCGCGCGCGTCTCGGTGCACGACGGTGACGGTCGCGTGCTCGAGGCGCCGCGCGTGCTCGATGTGTCGGAGACCGGTGAGGACGAGATGGGCGCCGAGCTCAGGCTCGTCGGTCGGCTCCAGCGAGACATCGAGTCGACGTTTCGCGCTGTCGACGAGGCGATCACGCTGAGCGTCGAGTCGCTCGCGGACGCCGCGATGGAGGACGCGCTGGAGGACGCGATCGAGGCGCCGAGCCTCCTGCGGTGCGCGGCGCTGGAGGATCGCGCGGCGCAGGTCGCGGATCGGTCGGAGCGCGCGCGCGTGCTGCACGCGAGCGGGAGCTGTCACGTCGCGGTGGCGCTGTCGGGGGAGGAGCCGGACGTGGCGGAGCTCAGGCGCGCGGAGCAGCTGCTGTTGTCCGCGGTGCGCCTCCGGCCGGTGCAGCGCTACGCGCTGGCGGTCGCGGAGGTGAGGAGGATCCTCGCGCGACTTCGGCTCAGGGCGGAGGTGCCGATCGGAGAGCCGACGATTCCGGAGGGGTATCGGTAGCGAAAACCAAGGGAAAACGGCATCGCGTCAAAGCACGGTGTTTTCTCTTCGTGTTTTCGTGCACTTGGCCCCCCGTGCAGTGACCCCGCTCCGAGTGGCTCGCCCCTTTCGCGGAGCCGGAGGCGTAGCGCCTAGAGGGTCAGAGAGAGACGTAGAAGAAGTTCAGGCACATCTCGTCTTGTGTGCCCTCGCCCCACGTCGTGTTCGTGTCGCGGCCCATCGAGTTCCACTCGCAGGTGATGCGCACCTGATCGTCGGCGGTCACGCGGAAGGGCGTCTCGTACCAGTACGCGAGCTGCCAGTTGAAGTCCCAGCGGGGCACTTCGATGACGCACATCTCGCCATCGGGGCGAACGAGATCGACCTGGAGGCGCGTCCCCATCGTGTGCATGTGGGGGAAGCTGCCGTAGACACGCGGCGTGATGGAGCCGAGCGCGTCGAGCGACTGCATCTGGCTCGAGCTGTAGCTCTCCATGCGCGGCGGGATGTTGAAGCCCGAGTCGACCATCGGGAGGATGTACGCGGGGATCGCGCGGGCCGTGGTCTCGATGTCGACGCGCGTGCGGTCCGTGGCGGTGCTCGCCAAGAGGTTGTAGTGGATCTGCACGATCAGCGGTCGGCTCGCGGGGATCTCGACGCCGGTGCCCGCAGGGAACTCCGTCGCGCCGCCGCCCGGCGCCCAGAGGACGACGGGGAAGGCGTTGACCGTCGCACCGCCGAAGCACGTGTAGCCCGGGCCGGCCTCGGCCGCGTCGAGGCGTCGGGCCTCGTCGCCCTCGCCGTCGTCGGTGGGCTCGTAGACGATGACGTGGTGCACGCTCTGCGGGTTGCCGGGGTGCACGTCGTAGCCGGTCACGTAGCCGCCGGGAGAGTCGACGATGAAGCAGCGGTAGTCGTCGGTGCCGCTCGTGTCGGGCGCGTAGTCGACGCCGATGTCGAGCGTCGAGACCGCGCCCCTCAGCACGGGCGGCGGCACGACCATCGGCGCGGGCGTGGTGGGATCGCCCTCGAGCATGCCCTGCTCGTGCCACGCCGCGAACGTCGCGATCTGGGCGTCGGTGAGCCAGCGCGCGTCGCGGAAGCTCTGACAGTCACCGCTGTTGTCCGCGAGGTACGGCGGCATGATGCGGTCGCGCGTGACCTCGACCAGGCGCCCGCCCCACGTGGTGGTCTCGGTGTAGGTGGTCAGCGGGAACGGCGCGACGCCGCCTGCCACGTGACAGCTCTGACAGTGCTGCGCGATGATCGGCCGGAGATCCTCGTAGTACGTGACGTCGCCGATCGGCCCGTTCGCGTCCTCTCCCGGGGCGACGTAGGCGTCGGGCGCCTCCATGTCCGCGTCCACGCCAGGCGGGACGAACACGTCGGTGCTGCCGCCTCCACCAGCGTCGTCGGTGACGGTGCTGCCGTCGCACGCAGCGAGCGCGACGAAGGGGCTCAGCACGAGGAGCGCACGGGACAGCGAGCGTGCAGACATCGAGACCTCCGGGGCGCCGAGGGACGACAGCGCGGAGCGGAAGCCTAGGGGATCCTCGCGGCGCCCGGTAGCCGTCTCGTGTTATGGGGGCCCGATGCGTTCGGCCGCAGAGCTCGGAAAGACGCTGGGCGTGTTGGTCGCGCTGTGGCTGATCCTCGGCGTGATCGGCTGGGCTGCGGGCGCGTTCCCGCTCGTCGGCGGAGAGCCGACCGACGACGACGCCGATGCGTTCGCGGCGATCGACGACGCCGGTGTGGCGAGCGAGGACGACGCCTTCGCGGAGACGGCGGAGGCGGACGACGCGTGGGTGGAGGAGCCCGACGCCGGGCGCACCGAGGCGCTCTCGATCGCGAGCGTGTGCACGGCGCCCCCCACGCCCACCTGGGCCATCGGCGAGCTCGTAGGCGACGCGCGCGCCGAGATCGTGGTGGGGTGTGCGAGCGGGATCGACGTGCTCGCGTGGCCACTGGGCGCTGCGCCCACCCGCATCGCGCACGCAACGCCGTCGCGCGCCGCCACGCTGATCGACGCAGTGATGGGCGACGTCGACGGCGACGCGGCCTCCGATCTCGTGCTCGCCCTCGACATCGGGCTGGTGCTCGTGCCGCGCGACGCGAGCGGTGGCTTCGGTACGCCGCGCACGCTCGCGCCGTCGCGCAACGGCGCGCTCGCGCTCGGTGCGCTCGATGCCACGCCGGGCCTCGACGTCGCCGTGGTGCACGGCGCCGATCCACGCGCCGAGCTCTGGCTCTACCGCGGTGGGCCCACGCCCGTGCGCACCGACACCACGCCCGCACCGGTCGGCACCACGGCGCTCGTGGTGATCGATCTCGACGTCGATGGGCACCTCGATCTCGTGGCCGTGGGCGCGCAGCAGATCCTGCTCGCGTTCGGCGACTCGCGCGCCCGGATCGCGCGCACACGCTCGCTCACGCCGGGCGGTCGCGGCGCGGTGGTGATCGACGTCGACGGAGACGCTGCCCCCGAGATCGTCGTCGAGCGCGACGGCGGCGCGTGTGTGCTCGACCCCTCGCCCACGCTGGCCGATGCAGGCGAGTGCGCGCCGCTTCCATCGATCGACACGAGCGCCCGGAGCCTCACAGCCGCTGGCGACGCGCTGCTCGGCGTGCGTCACCCCGACGTCGTCGCGTGGCACGCAGGCGAGATGCGCACGATCGCGACGTTGGCCACCACGCGCTTCGGCCTCCATCGCGTGACGCGCGACGCGGACGGTCTCGTGCTGCTGGGCTCGAGCGAGACGGCGCCGACGGGCCCCGACGCGGTCGCGACACGCACGATCGAGCTCGCCCGCGCGAGCGAAGGATCGCTGCTGACGGAGCGCGAAGAGCGCACCGACGTGGTCGATGCGCCCCTCGTGCTCACCATCGCGCTCCCCGATCCCGACGCGCCGTAACTCAGGGACCGAGAAAGAATCGGGGGCGCCTTGCGGCGGGGGAGCGCCCTCGACCCAGACCAACTCAGAGAGCGAGAAACAATCGATTCACGGCCTCAAGGGACGCGGTGGTGGGGGGTCCAGGGCGAGTTCCGCAGGCCGAAGGCCGAGGATGTTTGAGCATCGGACCCCCCTCCGCCGCGGCCCGACTCGAAGCACGGGGATTCTTTCTCGCTCTCTCAGCGCGCCGTGAAGCGTCGCACCTGGGCGCCGGAACCGAAGCTGATCAGGTAGATCTCGCCCGCAGCGTCCTCGCCGAACGAGACCACGCCGCTCACGGCGCCGCCGACGTCGAGCCGCGCGGCGCCGCGCACCTCGCCATCGCAGTAGCGGAAGGCGACGAGGTCGGGGGAGGCGTAGTCGCCGAAGACGTAGGCCCCGCGGAGGCCTTCGATCGCGCCGCGGTAGACGTAGCCGCCGGTGACCGACAGCGCGCTGCGCAGGAGCTCGGACGACGAGTCGTGCTCGAACTCGTAGACGGGCGGCGTGTGCGTGTCGCCCGCGCGGAGGTCGTCGCCACCAGCGAAGTCGTGCGTGCCCTCGAACTGGCTCCAGCCGTAGTTGCGACCGCTCGCGGCAGCCGGCTCGACGTCGATCTCCTCCCAGCGGCCCTGACCCACGTCGCCGATGTACATCTCGCCGGTCAGCCGATCGAACGAGAAGCGCCAGGGGTTGCGGTAGCCGAACGCCCAGATCTCGTCGCGCACTCCGTCGTCGCCGACGAACGGGTTGTCCGAGGGGATGCCGTACTCCTCGCCGCCGCTCGGCGCGTCGACGTCGATGCGGAGCATCTTGCCGAGGAGGTTGGTGGGGTCCTGCGCGGTGTCGCGCGGGTCCCCGCCACCGCCGCCATCGCCGGTGCCGATGTAGAGGTAGCCGTCGGGGCCGAACGCGACCATGCCGCCGTTGTGGTTGCCCATGAAGTCGTCCACCGTGATCACCGGCGTGATCGCCGCGTCGGCGACGTCCGCGGAGGCCGTGCTGCGCCGCCCCTCGGCCACGATGTTGTCGCCGCCGATCGGCGTGTACCCGACGAAGAACCGACCGTTGGTCGCGTAGTCCGGGTGGAACGCGAGGCCGAGGAGGCCGCGCTCGTCGCCACCGCTGGGCGTGCCCCCGAGCGAGCTCGACATGTCGAGGAACGGCGTCGGTAGGACGGCGCCCGCGCGCACGATGTAGATGAAGCCGCGCGCGTCGACGACGTAGAGATCGCTCGAGCCCGGCGCGTGGGTGAGGAACACGGGGCGCGTCCAGTCGTAGCCGCTCGCGACGTCGACGAGCGAGAGCGCCGGGTAGCCCGTACGCGCGCAGTCATCGCCGCCGCCCATGAACGCGTCGGTGCCCACGAACGCGTCGGGGCTGGGCGTACCGGTGTCGTCCGTCGGAGGCGTGAACGCGTCGGGCAGCGGTCCTGCGTCCACGCCCTCCGGCACGAACGCATCGACGAGCGTCGGGCCGGAGTCACCGCCCTCCGGATCGCCGGGACATCCCGCGAGCGTCAGCGCGCTCGCCACGCCCATGCCCACACACCCGAGCTTCACACCAAGAGAGTTCGACCGAGTCTTCATCCGATCCTCCGTCCACCGATCCATGAGAGCCACGACGCACCGCAGCCAAGAGCGCGCAGTGTGCACCACCGCTGTTCTGAGAGACCGAGAAACAATCGTTTCTCGGGATCGAATGGCAGTACGGGGTCTGGGGGCAGCGCCCCCAGCGCGCGGCGCCTGCGCCGCGGACAACTGGGGTCGAAAGAGGCGCGTCGTGCCACCGACGACCGTTGCCGCTACGCTCGAGGTCCATGCACGCGGCGTCAGCCGGGCTGTCACGAGCGCGATGGGCGAGCCCCGGTCGCTCGCTGCTCGTGGGGATCGTGGTGTCGTTGATCGCGCACTGGCTGATCGTGAGGGCCGTGCCCCGACACCTCGGTCTCCCGACGCCCGACGCACACGCAGCGATCGATCGATCGCGTCCCCTCGTGCCCGGCGAGGAGCCTGGCGAGGTCGGCGGCCTGCGTCGCGATCACGCTGCGCTGACGCCGGGTGGCTCGACGTCGCGCGCGAACGTCGATGCCCTGCGCGTCGGCGGCGGTGGCGAGCAGACGGGTGCGTACCAGGTGCTGCTGTTGGTCACCGACAGCGCGCCGATCACGCTCGTCGACGCGCCGCTCAACGCCTCCGATCGCAGCCAGGTGCAGCGCATCGACACCGCCGCCGATCGTGCGTCGTGGGACTCGCGACGCGCGACGCCCCACCCCGACGACGACGCGTTCCTCGCGAGCGGCAGCGGCGATCACCGCGAGCGACGACCGCTCGCCACCGACGACGCGCAAGAGGGCGCGCGCCTGGCGCCGAGCGCGACCGTCGCAGGCGATCGCG
>JAFLCL010000201.1 GCA_017303575.1 Deltaproteobacteria bacterium | reverse complement strand
GCTCGCGCACGTGCTCCGCGATGCCGCCCCGTTCGAGGCCTTGCGCGACGAGCGGCTCGCGCGTCGCACCACGATCCTCGTCGTGGGTGAACCGCGCAAGACGGCCGCGCGCGCCGAGTACCTGCGCGAGATCCTCGCGACGTGGGGAGCGCCGGCGCACGTCGAGACGCTCGCGAGCGCGAGCGCGAACGTGGGCCTCGTGCGCGACGATGCCGGGGATGCCGTCGTGATCTGCGCCGAGGACGCGGACTTCGGCTCGCTCGAGGCGCTGGTGCGCGCGCAGTCCCAGACAGCGGCGGTGCTGATCGCGGGCAAGCCTGGCGAGCACGAGGGGTCCCTTCGTGCGGCGGGCGCGGTGGCGTTCGTTCACCTCGGCGCGGACCTTCCCGCCGTGGCCCGGACCTTCTACGGCGCGGCCGTAGGAGGTGCCGTGTGAGCCGCTTCCTCGACGTCCCGCTCGACGATCTCAGCGGTCAGGACGCGCCCGCGGATGCGAGCGTCGTGCGCACGACGCCCGAGGGCCTCGCGATCCCGCGCGCGGCCGCGATCGACGCGAGCCTGCCTCACCTCGGCGGCGAGCCGGGCGTGTCGCCCTATGTGCGCGGCCCCTACGCCACGATGTACCTCCAGCGCCCGTGGACGGTGCGTCAGTACGCGGGCTTCTCCACGGCCGAGGCGAGCAACGCGTTCTACCGGCGCAACCTCGCGGCGGGACAGATGGGCCTCTCGGTGGCCTTCGATCTCGCCACGCACCGCGGCTACGACTCCGATCACCCGCGCGTGAAGAGCGACGTGGGCATGGCGGGCGTCGCGATCGACTCGATCCTCGACATGAAGCTCTTGTTCGACGGCATCCCGCTCGATCGCATGAGCGTGTCGATGACGATGAACGGCGCTGTGCTGCCGATCATGGCGCTCTTCGTCGTCGCGGCGGAAGAGCAGGGTGTACCGGCGGAGAAGCTCTCGGGGACGATCCAGAACGACATCCTCAAAGAGTTCAT
Source organism: Deltaproteobacteria bacterium (assembly GCA_017303575.1). Lineage (GTDB taxonomy): Bacteria > Myxococcota_A > Polyangia > Polyangiales > Sandaracinaceae > JAFLCL01. The sequence continues at coordinate 14,930 of JAFLCL010000201.1, read as the reverse complement.
GGTGCGGAACACCTACATCTTTCCGCCCGCGCCCTCGATGCGGATCATCGGCGACATCTTCGCGTACACGGCGAAGCAGATGCCGAAGTGGAACTCGATCTCCATCAGCGGCTACCACATGCAGGAGGCCGGCGCGTCGGCCGATCTCGAGCTCGCGTACACGCTCGCCGATGGCCTCGAGTACCTGCGAACGGGCCTCGCTGCGGGCATGGCGGTCGACGACTTCGCGCCACGCCTCTCGTTCTTCTTCGCGATCGGGATGGACGTGCTCGTCGAGATCGCGAAGCTCCGCGCGGCGCGCCTCTTGTGGAGCGAGATCGTTGCGCCCCTCGCGCCGAAGGACGCGCGCAGCGGGATGCTGCGCACGCACTGTCAGACGTCGGGCTGGAGCCTCACGGCGCAGGACCCGTGGAACAACGTGGTGCGCACATGCCTCGAGGCCGTGGCCGCGACGAGCGGACAGACGCAGTCCCTCCACACGAACTCGCTCGACGAGGCCATCGCGCTCCCGACCGACGACAGCGCGCGCATCGCGCGCAACACGCAGCTCCTGCTCCAGCTCGAGAGCGGCACCACGCGATCGATCGATCCGTGGGGCGGCAGCGCGCTCGTCGAGCAGCTCACGCACGAGCTCGCCGCCTCGGCGCGCAAGCACATCGCCGAGATCGAGTCGCTGGGCGGCATGACGAAGGCGATCGAGGCAGGCATCCCGAAGCTCCGCATCGAGGAGAGCGCCGCGCGCACGCAGGCGCGCATCGACGCGGGGCGACAGGTGATCGTCGGCGTGAACCGCCACGTGCGCCAGGACGAGCCCGCGCTCGACGTGCTCAAGGTCGACAACCGCGCTGTGCGCGAGTCGCAGCTCGCCCGCTTGGCGCAGCTGCGGGCCGAGCGCGATGAAGCGAAGACGCAGGCCGCGTTGGCCGCGCTCACTGCGGGTGCGACGACCGGCGCGAACTTGCTCGAGCTCAGCGTGATCGCCGCGCGCGCGCGTGCGACCGTCGGCGAGATGACCTCGGCGCTCGAGTCGGTCTTCGGTCGTCACGAGGCCCGTGTGCAGACGGTGCAGGGCGTCTACCGGAGCGAGACCATGAGCGGCACCGAAGGAGTGGACGCCGTCGAGCGTGTGCGCGCGCGGACCGCGGCCTTCGTGGAGTCCACCGGCCGTCGGCCGCGCATCCTCGTCGCGAAGCTCGGTCAAGACGGTCACGACCGCGGGCAGAAGGTGATCGCGACCGCGTTCGCCGACCTGGGCTTCGACGTCGACGTGGGCCCGCTCTTCCAGACGCCCGAGGAGTCTGCGCGTCAGGCGATCGAGAACGACGTGCACGTGGTGGGCTTGAGCTCCCTCGCGGCCGGCCACCTCACGCTGGTCCCCGAGCTGCGCGACGCGCTCGCGAGCCAAGGCCGCCCCGACATCCGTATCGTCGTCGGTGGTGTGATTCCGCCCGGCGACTACGAGGCGCTGAGGCAGTCCGGCGCGTCCGCGATCTTCGGGCCGGGCACCGTGATCGCGGAGGCCGCGGGCGAGCTCCTCTCGCTCCTCGAGTCCGACGCCGCGCGAGGCTGAGGCGATGGCGGGGCCGAGCATCGAGGCGCTCGAGACCGGCATCGTCTCGGGCGATCGATCCTCGATCGGTCGCGCCATCACGCTGATCGAGAGCGCCCGTGACATCGACGAGGTGAGCGCGCAGGCGCTGCTCGCGCGCCTCCTCCCGCGCACGGGGAACGCGATCCGCGTGGGCATCACGGGCGTGCCCGGCGCGGGCAAGAGCACGCTGCTCGACGTGCTCGGGATGCACCTCGTCGAGCGAGGTCATCGCGTCGCGGTGCTCGCGGTCGATCCCTCGAGCACGACGAGCGGCGGCAGCATCCTCGGCGACAAGACCCGCATGGCGCGCCTCTCGCGCGACGCGCGCGCGTTCATCCGGCCTTCGCCCTCGAGCGGAGAGCTCGGCGGCGTCGCGCCTCGCACGCGGGACACGATGCTCGTGCTCGAGGCGGCAGGCTTCGACGTCATCTTCGTCGAGACCGTGGGCGTGGGCCAGTCCGAGACCGCCGTGCACGGGATGGTCGACACCTTCGTGTGGCTCACGATCCCCAACGCGGGCGACGAGCTGCAGGGCATCAAGCGCGGCGTGCTCGAGCTCGCCGAGATCGTCGTGGTGAACAAGGCGGATGGCGAACGCGCGGTCGCCGCCGAGCGCGCACGCCACGAGCTCGCGAACGCCTTCCACTACCTCCCGCGCACGCACCGCGACTGGGAGACGCCGGCGCTGCTCGTGAGCGCGATCGAGGCGCGTGGCGTCGAGGCCTTGTGGCAGAAGGTGATCGCGCATCGGGAGACGCTCGCGGCGAGCGGTGACCTCGAGCGACGCCGTCGCGATCAGCGCAAGCGCGCGATGTGGATCGACCTCGAGCAAGGCCTCGTTCGCACGCTGCGCGCGCATCCCTCCTTGCGCGCGATCCTCGAGGGGCTCGAGCAGGCGGTGATCGAGAACAGGATGCCGACGCGTCAGGCCGTGATCGAGGCGCGCAGCAAGCTCTCGCTCGTGGTCACAGACCCGAGCTCTTGAGCGACGCGTTGGCCTCGGGCGTGCGCGGCAGGTGGATGCCGCACTCCTTCTTCTCGCCGAGGTTGCGACCGTCGCGCTCGTCCTGATCGAGCGTGGTGGGCGAGGTCGAGTGCCAGTCGCCGATCGAGCGGTAGCCGTAGTGATAGAGCGGGTGGTACGGCAGATCGTGCGCGTGGAGGTAGCGGCGCACGTCCTCGTTCGTCCAGCCGAGGATGGGGTGCACCTTCACCACGCCTCCCGCGGCCGCGGGCTCGATCACGCGCAGGCCCTTGCGGAACTGGGTCTGCGAGGCGCGCAGGCCTGCGATCCAGGCCGTCGCGCCCAGCTCTTCGAGCGCGCGATCCATCGGCTCGACCTTGTTGAGGCGGTTGTAGCGAGCGAGGTCCTCGTCGGTGCCCTCCCACATGCGGCCGTAGAGGGCCTCTTGCCGCGCTGCGCTCACTCTCGGCGTGTACACCTCGAGCCGCAGCTTGAAGCGCGCCGCCAGCTCTTCCGCGAACGTGTACGTCTCGGGGAAGAGGTAGCCGGTGTCGAGGAAGATCACGGGGATGCCGGGCACCAGGCGCGAGACGAGGTGCAGCATCACAGCGCTCTCCGCGCCGAAGCTCGAGCTCATCACGAGACCACGACCGAACGTGTCCCGCGCCCAGCGCACGACGTGCTCGGCGGGCGCGTGCTTGAGGTCCACGTTGGCGGCCTCGACATCGAGCGGCTCGCTCTCGTCGGTGGCGCTTTGGTGGAGCCCGCGCTCTGGGGCGGGCGGTTCGTTCACGACCAGGCGCAGAGCCTCTCGCATCCCCGTAAGGGAGCATTCAAGCGCTCCCACGTCAAGTATGCCCTGCTCGATCGTCGCAGGCTCTGTTTTGCTGGGCTCCTGAATCTACATTCGTTGTCTGTGGAATCAGAACTTCACTTGATTGCGGCCCGCGCGCTTGGCCTCGTAGAGCTTTTCGTCGGCCCGCTTCACGAGCTCGTCGGGGTCCTGGAGCTTCGCGTCCCACTCGGCGACGCCGAGGCTCACGGTCACCGGCATCACGGTGCCCTCGAAGCGGAACGTGGTCTCCTCCACCGAGCGCCGGAGCTTGTCCGCCATGTGCGCTGCGCCCGGTCCCGCGACCTCGGGGACGATGATCGCGAACTCTTCACCGCCGGTGCGTGCGGGCAGATCGGTGTGGCGCACCCGCGACTTCACGAGCGCACCGAGCTGGCGCAGCACCGCGTCGCCCGCGAGGTGACCGTAGGTGTCGTTGATCCGCTTGAAGTGATCGATGTCGAAGAGCACGAGCGAGAAGGTGCGGTCGTAGCGCTTGCTCCGCGAGATCTCCTTCTCGAGCGCCTCGGTGAAGTAGCGCTTGTTGTGGAGGTCGGTGAGGCCGTCGACCGTCATGAGACGGTAGATCTCCTCGTAGTAGACCGACTCGATGTTGCCGCCGACGATGAACTTGAAGATGGTGCGGCCCACCTTCACCTGATCTCCGTCGCGCAGCATGACCTCGTCGATCAGCTCGTCGTTCACGTACGTGCCGTTCGTCGATCCGAGATCGCGCGCGTAGTAGCCGCTCGGCCCACGCGAGAGGCGCGCGTGGTTGCGCGAGACGCTCTCCTGATCGATCTGCACGTCGCACTTGGACGAGCGACCGATCACACAGGGCTCGCTGCCGAGCGGGATCCGGCGACCGAGGTCTTCGCCATAGATCACCACGAGACACGCATCCTTCGCGTCGGCCTTCTTGGGCTGCTGCGCGAGGACCGTGACGACCGTCTTGTTCGGATTGGTCGTCCGCTCGTCTTCCATGGCGGGTCGGAAGTATCGCCGAAAGGCCCATCAGGTCCAAGGACCTGACGAACGGGCGCTTTTGTTGACCGATCAGGATCGGGCTTCGACCATCCCGCGCATGGAGCCGCTCGATCCCATGCCGACGCTCGACCCGCTGTCCGAGACCGCACGCGAGGATGCGACGGAACCATTCGAGGTCGAGCCTGCGGCGCTGGCTCCCATCCACACGGCGTTCTGGCGCCGCAGCAGCGCACGACGCTGGATCGCCGGCGCCGTGGCAGCCGCAGCCGTGAGCTTGATCGGGCCCCACCTGGGCTCGGCGGACGAGCCCGCGACGCGCGCCCGCGCCGGTCGCGACCAGCAGCACGTCGAGGCTGGAGCACCGCGCGCCACGCGCGGGGCCGAGCGAGCGCGCGGCCGTCATCGGGCGCTGGTCGGCCTCGAGCTCGGCTCCCGACGGCTCGAAGACGACACGTATCTCGTGGACGCCGCGCAGGGTGATACGGCGGTGCTCACGCTCGATGCGAGCCTCCAGCAGCACATGGAGGCGTACTTCGCGCGGTATCAGGTGCCCGAGGCTGGTCTCGTCGCGATCGAGCCCTCGACGGGCCGAGTGCTGGCGTACGTGAGCCATCGCGGGCGTGACAGCGCGCCTGCCGACATGGCGCGTGACGCGTCGGCGCCTGCGGCGAGCGTCTTCAAGGTCATCACTGGCGCCGCGCTGCTCGACGCAGGTGTCCCCGCGACCCAGCGCGTCTGTTATCACGGTGGTGAGAGCCGCCTCGTCGCTTCGCTGCTCGAGCCGAACCCCGAGCTCGATCGCACGTGTGCGACGCTCTCCGAGGCGATGGGCGGCTCGCTCAACGCCGTCTTCGCGCGCCTGGCCGATCAACGCCTCGATGCGCCCACGCTCGAGCGCTACGCGCATGCGTTCGCCTTCGGTCAGGGGCTGCCGTTCGATCTCGAGAGCACCCCGAGCACGATCGAGGTCCCGACCGACCGCCTCGAGTTCGCGCGCACGTCCGCCGGCTTCTGGCACTCGCGCATGTCGCCGCTCCACGGCGCGCTGATCGCCGCGACGATCGCGAACGATGGCGCGATGCCGCGCGCAGGCATCGTCGATCGCGTGATCGACGCCGAGGGCCACATCGCGCACCGCTTCGAGCCGAGCACGTACCGACAGGTGATCGGGCGCGACACCGCCGATGCGCTCAACACGATGATGCGGCTCACCGTCACGCGGGGCACCTCGCGTCGCGCGTTCCACGACGACCGCGGACGGCCCTTCCTCCCAGGCATCGCCGTCGCAGGAAAGACGGGCACGCTGTCCGAGGAGCGCCCCTACCGCGGCTACACGTGGTGGGTGGGCTTCGCGCCCGCCGATCACCCGACGATCGCGATCGCGACGCTGGTGGTGAACACGCCCGAGTGGCGCATCAAGGCGAGCCACGCCGCCGTCGAGGCGCTGCGTCATCACCTCGTGACCAACGCGCCGCGCGACTAGGCACGTCGGGGTGTTCGCGCGGGGCCTCCTGACGCATGCTCGTCCCACGGCGCGGCGGTGCGCGCTTCGAGGAGCTCCCCATGCGCGTGTCGTTCGCGTTCGCTCTCCTGGCTCTGGCGGGATGCACCATGGAGCATCGCCGCGACGAGGACGACGCGTTCGTCTCGATCGATACGGGACCGCTCGCCGACACGTTCGTCGCCGTCCCCGATGCGACCTCGGACGCAGGGCTCGACGCGAACGCGGACGCGCCATGTCCCTCGGGCTTCGTCAGCTGCGGCGGCTCGTGCGTGCGTCCCGCGGAGGACCCGACGTTCTGCGGCGCGAGCGCTGCGTGCATGGGCTACGACACGTGCGTCGGCAACGAGGTCTGCATCTTCGGGCGCTGCGAGCTCGCGTGTGATCCGGGCCTCACCAACTGCCTCGGCTTCTGCGTGAACACGCAGTTCGATCCCACGCACTGCGGCGCTTCGTACGACACGTGCAGCGGCGGCGTGGCGTGCGCGCCGGGCGAGTACTGCGCGTTCGGCGGCTGCGCGAGCGACTGCCCGCCAGGGCTGATCCAGTGCTTCGGCAGGTGCCTCGATCCCCTCTCCGATCGGCAGTACTGCGGCGTGCGATCGGACTGCACGGGCGGGGCGGGCACGTGCGTCGCTGGTGAGGCGTGCTCGGGCGGCCGCTGCGTCGACACGTGCCCAAAGGGACAGCTCGCCTGCGGTGGCCGCTGCGTCGATCCTCTGTCGGACGCCGTGTACTGCGGCGCCGCGAGCGACTGCGGTGGCGGCGAGACGTGCGCGTTCGGTCAGGTGTGTGTGGGCGGGACCTGCGCAGCGTCGTGCCCGGCGCCCGAGATCGCCTGTGGTGCACGCTGCGTCGATCCCGAGTCCGACGAGGGCTATTGCGGAGCGGACACGTCCTGCATGGGAGGCGCGATCTGCGAGAGCGGCGCGGTCTGTCGCGAGGGTAGGTGCGTCGCCGACTGCGCCGCGGGATCGATCGAGTGTGGAGGACGCTGCGTCGATCCGCGCACCGACGCCACGCACTGCGGCGCGTCGTCGGATTGCACGGGCGGCGTCGTGTGCGGCGCACGCGAGGGCTGTGTCGACGGCGTCTGCGGCTGCGTCGCGCCCGAGCGTGACTGCGGCTCGGGCTGCGTGGACGTGCGCTTCGATCCGACGAGCTGCGGCGGGTGCGGCGTCGCGTGCGATCGGGGCGAGGTCTGCGCGGGCGGCGCGTGCATGCCGCGGAGCGGTCCTGGGCTCACCGGCGGCTTCGGCACGACGTGGACGTCCTACGCGTTCCGCGAGGTGGACTGCATCCAGGAGTTCGTCCCGCGCCCCGGGGATCTGTTCGTCGGTCGCGGCTCGAGCTTCGGCGCGTGGGACATCGGCGCGGAGACCTACCGAGCGGCCGCGGACTCCCCCGTCGCCCACACGGCAGGCTGCTCGCTCGCGTACTTCGGCGGCGGGATCTTCCGCGTCACCGCGAGGGACGTGTTGTTCTACGAACCGCCCACCGACACGTGGCGCACCGCGCCGCTCGGGATGGATCTGGGCGCCGTCGGCATGACGATCACCGACCTCGACTCGCTCTGGTCCGCCACACGCGACTTCCTCGTTCGAGGATCACCCGCGACCTCCGCCGTCGGGACGATCGCTGTCGACGGTCCCCTCACCCTCCCGCGGATCACGTTCGACGACCTGACGGATCGCCTCTACTACGCGAGCCAGGGATCGAACGAGCTGCGCTCGTACGACGCGCGTCGTGATCGGCATCGACTCGAGGGCACCGCGCCGGGCCCCATCGGCGCTGCGTTCTGTAGCGATCGCGCAGGTCACCTCTACGTGGGCTCGCAGACGAGCCCCGCGCAGATCTGGCAGTACACACCGGCGAGCGGGACCTGGCGTGCGCTGCCCGTGCTTCCGGGCGCGGTGACGGGCACCACGAACTGTGGCGTCGCCGAAGTCGGTGCGCTCTACGTCGCCGCGTCTCCGGGGACGACGCTCTTCCGCCTTCCGCTCGATTGGATCTGATGCGTCGCCGCCCACCTGCGGGGCGGCGACGATCGCTCAGTAGCAGCCCGTCTGGACGAGCGCGGTCAGCGTGTAGGGCGAGCACTCCGAGGCGGGCGCGCCGATGCCGCGCACCTCGAGGTACGCGGTGCCCGAGTCGCTGCCGAAGGGATCACACGCACCGTCGCGATCGACGTTGATGCTGCCGCTGCTGCCCGCGGCGATGGTGACGCATGCGCCCCACGTCGGGCCGCATGCGCTCTGACGCGCGCAGACCTGGTAGCTCCCCGCGTCCGCAGGGACGGTGAGGGTGGCGCGGATGCGGTAGTCCTCGTCGGTGCAGATGAGGTTGCAGCACTGGCAGCTCGAGTCCGTCTCGCGCCAGTTCACCTGGAAGACATCCACGTCGCCCGATCCGTAGATGGTGGGCGTGATCGAGACCTGGTTCGGGTTGGTGCCCGACACGGTGTCGATGGTGCCGATGAAGCGAGAGCTCGCGCACGAGTTGTTGGTCTCGTACTCGTCGCCGCTCAGGCCCTCGTCGAAGCGCGTGTCGCAGTCGTTGTCGCGGTTGTCGCAGGACTCGGCGACTGGCGAGCCGGGCGTGCACGTCTGCGGCACGCCGCCAGCGCAGCGGTTGATCGTGCGCGAGCACTCGTTGGTGCCGCAGCTCTCCGTCGCGGGGGACGGTGTGGTGTTGGTGCACGTGCCCGCTGCGAGCCCGGTGCACGTACCGCCCGTGGGATCCTGGCACAGCGCGTCGCAGGTGTTGGCGACGGCGCCCGGTGGCTGCGACGGACAGACCGTGGACGGGCCCTGACAGGCGCGCGCGCCGTTGCAGGAGACGGCGCTCGCGGGTGCATCGGCGCGCCGATAGCAAGAGTCGCCCATGTAGCCGGCGTAGTAGGAGCTGCAGCTCAGGCCGCCGCACTCGTTGGCCGGGTCGGTGTTGTTCGGCACCGCGGTGCAGGTGCCGAGGCTGCCTGTCACGTTGCAGGCCTCGCAGGACCCCGTGCACGCGCTGGTGCAACAGACACCGTCGACGCAGTTGAGCCCCGAGGTGCACTCGCTGGAGGTCGTGCAAGCGTCGCCCGCCATGCCACGCGGTCGGCACATGCCGCCCATGCACTGGGCGCCGACGTCGCAATCTGCTTCGGTGCCGCAGCTCATCGCGCACATCGTGCCGGGGCTGCTCGGCTGTGACATCGACGAGGTGCAGAAGACGCTCGGGTAGAGGCCGCAGCTGTTGGCCAAGAGCCCTCCGCAGCCCGAGTCGTCGTCGGCGTAGGAGCCGAGCGCGCACTGGAAGCTCGCCGTGCACGTCGGATCGCGGCGACGCCCTTGGCACGTCGAGGGCGAGTCGCAGTTCGAGGGCTCGCCGTACGCGCCGAAGGGACAGTTGCTCGGTCCCGCGCAGCAATCCCCGGTCGCGCAGCAATAGCCGTTCTGGCAGTGCGCGCTCGCGCAGTCGCTCGTCTCGTCGCACGCGTTGCCGTCAGGGAGATCGATCGTGCACATGCCGAGATCGCAGTGGGCGTTGTCGTCGCACTCCGCGTCCGAGCTGCACAGGATGGAGCACATCGGGGGTGGCTGGTCCGTGCCGCCCGTGCAGTTGCGTGCGGGGTAGAGCCCGCAATCGTTCGCCACGATCGACGCCGTGCAGCCGGTGTCGTCGGGGACGTCCATCGCCGTACCGCACTGGAAGTCCACGCAGACCGCTGCGTCGCGGGTTCCCTGGCAGGTCGTCGGAGAGTCGCAGGTGGGTGCCGCTCCGTAGGTGGCAGCGCAGTCAGACGGCACGCGGCAGCAGTCGCCGCCGGAGCAGCACACGTTGTTGTTGCAGTGATCGCTCGCGCAGTCGCTGTCTTCGTCGCACACGTTGCCGTCCGGGAGATCGGCGACGCACGCGCCGTCACAGTGCCCGCCGAGGTCGCAGTCCGCGTCGTCGCCACACGCCGTGGGGCACACGGGCGGCGGCTGCATCACCGCGCCCGTGCAGAAGACGGAGCCGAAGAAGCCACACCCGTTCGCTTCGACGGTGGTGCTGCAGGCAGAGTCGTCGGGCACACCGGAGCGCGTCGCGCATTGGTTGTCGGTGCACGTGATCTCACCACGGCTGCCCTGGCAGGTGACCGAGTCGTCGCACGTGGTGCCCACGCTGCCGGCGCCGGGGCAGTCGCCCGTCTCCGCGCAGCAGATCCCGTCGTCGCAGCAGAACCCGTTGTCGCAGTGGTTGCCCGCGCAGTCGGTGTCCTCGTCGCACGCGGTCCCGTTGGTGTAGTCGCGCTCGCAGATGCCGAAGTCGCAGTGGCCTTCGTCGATGCAGAGGTCGTCACGGTCCGTCCCGGCGCTCCCCGTGCACGCTGTCGCGCAGTGGTCGCCGTCTTCGCCGCCGCCGTCGCACGTGTAGAGCCCGCACGACACGCGACCCACGTCCGTGCACTCGCCGAGCGAGCACGTTCCGGGCGGTGTGTGCTCGTAGGTTCCCATCGGGGTGTCGTCGCAGCGCTCGCCGCCACACTCGAGCGTCGCCTCGTCGGTGGTGTCGTCGCAGTCGTCGTCCTCGCGGTTGCAGGTCTCGTCGGCGTCGGGATGGATCGTCATCTCGTCGTCGTCGCAGTCGAGGCCCATGCAGCCCGCGCCGCGGCCGTAGCCGTCTGCGTCTTCGTCGACACAGCACGTCGTGCCGACGGGCGCGCACACGGTGATCATCCCGCCCGTCGACAGGTTGTTGATGCAGTCGAACCCGCGCGGGCAGTCCGGGATGTCCGGATCGCAGAGCTGAAGACACGCGCGTGTCCCGTCAGTGAGGCGGGCACATCGCGCGGCCACGCCGCACTGCACGTCGAGGATGCACTCGCCGCAGAGATCGACGCGATCGAGCGGTCCGGTGTCCGGCGTCTCGCCCGGCGCATCGAAGGGGAAGGGCGCGTCGATGTGCGCGTCGAGCGGACCGCTGTCGCGTCGTCCGGGCTCACCCGTTCCCTCCGCGCATCCCATCACACCTACCGCGAGCGCGGCGAGGCAGGTGACGGCCAGGTGACCCACGAGAGACGAGCCGCATCGACGCATAGAAACCTCCGCGGAAGCGAGCCCATCCAGTAGGCCAGCATTCGCCGCCCGAGGACAAGGACATTCCCTGGAAGGCCGCTCCGAGACCCGCTCGGGCGGGGCCATGTCGCGGACGCCCCGAACATGCGAGGGTGCCCGCGCACCCTAACGGCCAAGGGAGGACGACGATGAGCAAGCACACTGGGCACGTGATCTGGCGCGAGCTGATGACCCTCGATCTCGCAGCCACGGAGCGCTTCTACGGAGGCCTCTTCGGATGGACCTTCGAGGCGATGCCCATCCCCGGAGGCACCTACACGATCGTGAAGTGCGGATCGGGGCCCGGCATCGCGGGCGTCATGCAGATGAGCAAGGACATGATGCAGGGGGCGCCGCTCTGGGTCAGCTACACGTCCGTGCCCGACGTGGATGCGTCGTGCGCGGCCGCCAAGAGCGCGGGTGCGATGATCGTGCACGGCCCCGTCTCGATGGACGGCGTGGGCCGCATGGCCACCGTGCTCGACGCCGATCGTGCCTGCTTCGCGGTGATGACCCCGCAAGGCCCCGATGAGGCGCCCGGCCGTCCGCCGCTCCACGGCTTCTGCTGGGAGACCTTGAGCACGAGCGATCTCGCGAAGGCCAAGAGCTTCTACGAGGCCGTGTGTGGGTGGAAGCAGACGACGAGCCCCAGCGGCTTCGCCGTGATGACGGCGCCCGACGAGGCCCAGATCTGCGACGTGCAGAAGGCCGATCGCATGCCGCCGATGTGGCTCACCTACGTGGTCGTCGAGTCGGTGGAGGCGAGCTCCGCCAAGGTGGTCGAGCTCGGCGGCAAGGTGATCGCGCCGCGCTTCGACATCCCGAAGGTCGGCGCGATCGGCGTGGTGAGCGATCCGCTCGGCGCGATGATCGGGCTCTTCGTCCCCGACATGGCCTGACCCCGCGCGATCCCTCGACGCACGAAGGCCTCGGAGAGCCGAGGCCTTCTGCGTTCCGTCGATGCGATCAGCCCGCCGCTTCGGCGTCGTCGGCTTTGGCTTCCTTGGGCGCGATGTCGATCGCGTCGATCACGAAGCCGTCGGCGTCGGCGAGCGGCTCGCGCGCGCCGATCGTGTGGGCCTTCACCTTCGCCGCCGCGAGGACGTCGCTCAGCACAGGCGCGATGCGCGTGACGAGCGTGGCACTGGCAGCGATCGAGGTGCTGTTCACGACGCGGCCCGTCGAGGCGCCGCTCTCGGTCTTCTTCTTGTTGAGCGACGCGTAGAGGTCGCACGCGAGCTGGAAGCTCTGCGCGTCCTTCGGCGCGGGGATGCTCGCGAGCTCCGCGACCGTGGGCCACGGCGCGCGGTGGATGTGCTTCTGTCCGGTCTCGTCGGCGAACACCCAGCTCCACACCTCTTCGGTGATGTAGGGCACCACGGGCGCGAACAGACGAAGCAGCACGTTGAGCGCGAGCCGCAGCGTGGCGACCGCGCTGCGACGCGATGCAGGATCGCCGACCTCGCCGCGAGCGCGGATCTTCACGATCTCGAGGTAGCTGTCGGTGAGGCGTGACCAGAAGAACTGCTCGGTGAGCATGAGAGACTGCGCGTACTCGAACTCGTCGAACGCGGCGGTCGTCTTGGTCACGAGGCCGCGCAGCTCCTCGATGAACGCGCGATCGATCTCTTCGCGGATGGCACCCGGAGACACGTCGCCCTCGGCGCTCTGCGCGAGCACGTACTTGCCCGCGTTGAAGAGCTTCGTGACGAGGCGCTTGCCGACCTTGAGCACCTTCTCGTCGAACGCCGTGTCGGTGCCGAGGCGCGCGGAGGCAGCCCAGTAGCGCACGCCATCGGCGGTGTAGTCCTCGAGGAGCTTCATCGGCGTCACGACGTTGCCCACCGACTTGCTCATCTTCTTGCGATCAGGATCGAGGATCCAGCCGCTGATCACCACGTTGGTCCACGGCACCTTGCCCTCGTGGAGCATGGCCTTGGCGATCGTGTAGAAGGCCCACGTGCGGATGATCTCGTGGCTCTGGGGGCGGATGTCGGCGGGGAAGAGCTTCGCGTGCCGCGACGGATCCAGGCCCCAGTGCGAGCTGATCTGCGGCGTGAGCGAGCTCGTGAACCACGTGTCGAACACGTCGGGATCACCGGCGAAGCCGCCCGGCTGGTTGCGCTGAGACTCGGTGAAGCCCTCGGGCGCGTCGCTCATCGGGTCGCACGGGAGCTGCGCTCGGGTGGGAAAGATGGGCGCCGCGTAGTCGACCGCGCCGCTCGCATCGAGGCGATACCAGACGGGGATCGGCACCCCGAAGTAGCGCTGACGCGACACGCACCAGTCGCCGTTCAGGCCCTCGGTCCAGTTGTGAAAGCGGCTGTGCATGTACTCGGGCCACCACTTCACCTCGCGGCCCTTCGCGAGCAGACCGGGCTGGTTCTCGATCAGCTTCGTGAACCACTGGCGCGTGGTGATGAACTCGAGAGGGCGCTCGCCTTTCTCGTACTGCTTCACCGCGTGCATGATCTTGATCGGCTCGCCCTGGAGCGGCGCCTCGCCGTTGCCCGCATGGCCCTCGCCGAGCGCGCTGTTCGCCGGGTCGCGGAGCATCTCCACGACGAGCTTCTGCGCCTGCGACACGCTCTTGCCGACGAGCTGCGCGAAGGCGGCGTTCGCCTTGGTCGCGTCGAGGCTCGGGAACTCGTTCGTGCCGTACTCGACGGGCTTCACGCGCCCATCCTTCTGCAGGATCTGGCGCGTCGGCAGCTTCTGCTCGCGCCACCAGATCACGTCGGTCGCGTCGCCGAACGTACAGACCATCAGGATGCCGGTGCCCTTCTTGGGATCGGCGAGCTCGCTCGGGAAGATCCGCACGGGTGCCCGAAAGATCGGCGTGATCGCGCGCTTACCGAAGTACTTCTGGAAGCGCTCGTCGTCGGGGTGCGCGCAGACGGCGACGCAGGCCGGCAAGAGCTCGGGGCGCGTGGTCGCGATCACGAACGACTCGTCCGTGCCCTCGACCGCGAACTTCACGTGGTGGAACGCGCCCGGCTTCTCGACGTCGACGAGGTCCGCCGAGGCGAGCGCGGTCTGGAAGTCGACGTCCCACATCGTCGGCGCGTCCACGTTGTAGAGCTGCTTCTTCTCGACGAGGTCGAGGAAGCTGAGCTGTGCGATGTGGCGGCAGCGATCGTCGATCGTCGCGTACGTCTGTCGCCAGTCGACGCTGAGGCCGATGCGGCGGAACAGCGCCTCGAAGGCCTTCTCGTCCTCGCTCGTCACCTCGTGGCAGAGCTCGATGAAGTTCCTGCGGCTCACGACGCGCGGCTTGGTCTCCTTGCGCGCCTTGTCGTCGCCCGTGAAGCGCGGGATCGAGAGGCCGGGCTCGTAGGGAAGGGCCGCGTCGCACCGCACGTGGAAGACGTTCTGCACGCGACGCTCGGTGGGGAGGCCGTTGTCGTCCCAGCCCATCGGATAGAACACGTTCTGCCCGCGCATGCGGCGCTGACGCGTGATCACGTCGGTGTGCGTGTACGAGAACACGTGCCCCATGTGGAGCGAGCCCGACACCGTCGGCGGCGGCGTGTCGACGACGAACGTCTCGTCGCGGCTGCGCGCCTCGTCCCAGTGGTAGACGCCCGCTTCGCTCCACGCCTGATCCCACCGCGACTCGGCGGCGGCGGCATCGAAGTGAGGAGGAAGGCTCGCGGGATCGAAGGGCTTCGTCATGACGCGCGATGCATAGCAGACGCGCGCCGCCGACGACCCACTTCGTGAACAGCGACCAGCTCGTGAGGGAGCGAGCTACTTGGTCAGGCGCTGGATCTCTTCGCGGATGATCGTCTCCGCGAGATCAGGCACGACCTCCCACACCACACGCTCGATGACTTCCTTCGTGAGCGAGAGGATGGCGGTGACCTGATCGGGGGTGAGGCCCATGCCCTCGAGCTTCGGCGCGACGGACGCCGCCGCCGCCGTGGCAGCGGACGCGACGGGCGCGGCGACGGCCGGCTTGGCAGTGACGA
>JAFLCL010000200.1 GCA_017303575.1 Deltaproteobacteria bacterium | reverse complement strand
GGACCGAGCCACGCCCGAGGTCGCAGCCCCACCCGCAGGCCGACCACCGCCAGCGCCGACGAGAGCCCCAGCGCCACGACCGTCGGCCAGGGCCCCGCCCCTCCTGAGAGGGCGCCTGCGAGCGCGCCTCCACCCACCCACACCAGCGCCGTACCGAGCGTTCGAGGAGGCCGTATCGAGGACATGCGGCCATCGGTGCACGCCCCACACCGGCCCTCGGGCCTCGAAACGTCGAGGAATTCGCGCGATCTCTGGCGGCCTGGCGGCGGGGGTGGCGGACGAGCGCCGCCAGCCGCGGCGCCGGCCTTGACGTAGGGGTTCCGCGCGCCCAGAACCTGCCCCGATCGAAACCTCACGCATGCGTAAGGGTTCGAGTGAGCCGATGACCACCCCCACCAAGACGCGCCTCCCCCTCGCTCCCCTCGTTCGGGCCCCCGTGCTCGACACCGAGGACGTGCTGGTCACGGACGTGCCGTCATTGCTACCTCCGCCGTCGCTGTTCCGCGAAGATGCCTCCGCGGGTGAAGAGCTGCGCGTGGGGGATGTCGCGCGCATCACGGGCAAGACTGTGCGGGCGCTGCACCTCTACGAGGAGCTGGGCCTGGTCGAGCCCACGCTGCGCAGCAAGGGCGGCTTCCGTCTCTACCACCGCGACGCCGTGCGCCGCGTGCAGTGGGTCACGCGCCTCCAGGACATGGGCCTCTCGCTGCCCGAGATCCGCGACGTCCTGCGCGCCTTCCAGGCCAGCGACTCGGCCCCCGGCGCCATGCAGCGCGTGCACGAGCTCTATCGCCGCAAGGTCGAGGAGACGCGCCTCCAGATCGCGAAGCTGCGCGGCCTGCTCGGCGAGCTCGACGAGAGCCTCGCGTACCTCGAGACCTGCACCACCTGCGAGCCCGAGCGCGTCGTCTCCGCGTGCTCGGCCTGTGATCGACACGACTGCGACACGCACACGCCGGTGCTCGTCGCCGGTCTTCAGTGAGGCTGCTTTTCCGTGAGCCGGATTCCGGTGAAGAGGACGTCATGTCTCTGAAGTTCCCCATCTACATGGACAACCACGCCACCACGCGCTGCGACCCGCGCGTCGTGGAGGCGATGCTCCCGTACTTCACCGAGGACTTCGGCAACGCCGCCTCGCGCAACCACAAGTACGGCTGGGTCGCGGAAGAGGCCGTCGACTACGCACGCGAGCAGGTGCAGAAGATCCTCGGCGCGCGCAGCGAGAAGGAGATCGTCTTCACCTCGGGCGCGACCGAGAGCAACAACCTCGCGATCAAGGGCGCCGCGCACCAGTACAAGGACCGCGGGAACCACATCATCACGGTGAAGACCGAGCACAAGGCGGTGCTCGACACCTGCAAGCGCCTCGAGCGCGAGGGCTTCGAGGTCACCTACCTCGATGTCGACTCACGCGGCCAGATCAGCCCCGACGACGTGAAGAAGGCGATCACCGACAAGACGATCCTCGTCTCGGTGATGCTCTGCAACAACGAGATCGGCACGGTCCAGCCCATCGCGGAGATCGGAAAGATCACGCGCGAGCGCGGCGTCCTCCTCCACACGGACGCTGTGCAGGGCGTCGGTCGCATGCCGTTCCACGTCGACGAGATGAACGTCGATCTCGTGTCGATCTCCGCGCACAAGATCTACGGGCCCAAGGGCGTCGGTGCGCTCTACGTGCGGCGCAACAAGCCGCGCGTGCGACTCACGGCGGAGATGGACGGCGGCGGTCACGAGCACGGCATGCGCTCGGGCACGCTCAACGTGCCGGGCATCGTCGGGCTCGGGAAGGCGTGCGAGATCCTCGTGAAGGAGATGGAGCAGGACATCGCGCACGTGCGCGGCCTGCGTGATCGCCTGCGCAAGAAGCTCGAGGGCGCGCTCGAGATGGTGCACCTGAACGGCGCCGAGGATCCGTGGCGTCATCCCGGCAACCTCAACGTCTCGTTCTCGTTCGTCGAGGGCGAGGCGATGATGATGGGCATCAAGGACGTGTGCGTGAGCTCGGGCTCGGCGTGCACGAGCGCGAGCCTCGAGCCGAGCTACGTGCTCCGCGCGCTCGGCGTCGACACCGAGCTGGCGCACTCCTCGATCCGCTTCGGCCTCGGTCGCTTCAACACCGAGGAAGAGGTCGACTACGTCGCGCAGATCGTGATCCGCGAGGTGAACCGCCTGCGCGAGATGTCGCCGCTCTACGAGCTCCACCAAGAGGGCGTCGACTACAAGACGATCCAATGGGTGGCGCATTGATTCCCTGAGGGGTCGTGCGACCCCTCCCCCGCGATGCGGGGCCCTCACCCGCTCCCTCGCTTCGCGAGGTGCAGAGGCGGGTCGCCTAGCTCCCCGCCGAACCCACCTCGCTCGCTCCTGCACGAACGTTTTTGGCTGACAAGCCCCAGGGAGATTCGTCATGGCCTATTCAGACAAGCTCATCGAACACTACGAGCGCCCGCTCAACGTCGGCACGCTCGACAAGGAAGACCCGAACGTCGGGTCGGGTCTCGTCGGCGCGCCTGCGTGCGGCGACGTGATGCGTCTTCAGATCAAGGTCAACCCCGAGACGCAGGTCATCGAGGACGCGAAGTTCAAGACGTTCGGCTGCGGCTCTGCGATCGCGTCGAGCTCGCTCGCGACCGAGTGGGTCAAGGGCAAGACCGTCGAGGAAGCGATGGCGCTCAAGAACACCGACATCGTGAAGGAGCTCAACCTCCCGCCGGTGAAGATCCACTGCTCGGTGCTCGCCGAGGACGCGATCAAGAGCGCGATCGCCGACTTCCGCCGCAAGCAGGCCGTCGCGCGTGGCGAAGATCCGGACGTCGGCATCGGGCAGAAGGACGAGAACGTCGTCCAGCTGTCGAAGTGACCTCTGTCTGAACTCGAGAGCACGTCATGACCGAGACCAGCCCCGTCACCGAGTCGACCTCGACGTCCGTCGCCACGATGGAAGAGTCGCGCGTGGAGCTCACGCCCAAGGCCGTCGAGATGGCCAAGAAGGCGATCGCGCGCCGTGAGCAGCCCACCGCGGGCCTGCGTCTGGGCGTGCGCGGCGGCGGCTGCTCCGGCGCCTCGTACGTGATCGAGTTCGCGGAGAAGATCCGCGATCGCGACAAGGTCTTCGAGTACGACGGGCTCAAGGTGATCGTCGATCCGAAGAGCCTCGTCTACCTGCGCGGCTCGGTGCTCGACTACGAAGTGAAGCTGATGAGCCACGGGTTCAAGTTCCTGAACCCCAACGAGAAGAAGGGCTGCGGCTGCGGCGAGAGCTTCGGAATTTGAGCCGTGCCGAGCCCCTTCGAGATCCTGGGGGTCGAAGCCCGCTTCGACCTCGACCTGGCTGCGCTCGAGAAGCGCTACCGCGAGCTCTCGCGTGAGGCACATCCCGACGCCAAACGAAGCGCGACGCTGGGCGCGTCGATCGATCTCAACGCTGCCTACCGCGCGCTCAAGGACGATCTCTCGCGCGGTCGTGCGCTGCTCGAGGCGCGCGGCGTCGCGATGGGCGGCGAAGAGCGCGAGAACGACCCCGGCTTCTTGATGGAGGTCATGGAGCTGCGCGAGGCGCTCGGTGACGCCCGCGACGCCAAGGACCTCGGCAAGGTGCTGGTGCTCGCGACGCGCGTGCGCGGCTTCTACGACGCGAGCAAGAAGGCGCTCACCGCTGCGTTCGCGTCGAGCGATCACGCGATCGCCAAGCATCACCTCGGACGCCTGCGTTACTACCGCCGCTTCCTCGACGAAGTCGACGTGATCCAAGAAGAGAACGAGCTGGCCTGAGATGTCCTTGTTGCAGATCAACGACCCGAGCGCGGGGCCTCGGCCGATCGGGATCGACCTCGGGACCACGAACAGCCTCGTCGCGTACGTGAGCTCGCTCGGTGATCCGATCGCCATCAGCGACTGCGACGGCATCGTGCTCGTGCCTTCGGTCGTGCACTACCGCGGCGATCGCAGCCTCGTGGTGGGCCCGCGCGCGAAGGAGCTCGCGGTCGACTTTCCCGAGGACACCATCGTCTCGGTGAAGCGCTTCATGGGGCGCGGCGCCGAGGATCCCGAGACGCGGCGTATGGGGCCGTACCGCTTCGCCAGCGCGACGGGGCCGGTCGTGCGCTTCGAGGTCGCGGGCCGCGGCGAGGTGACGCCCGTGGAGGTCAGCGCGGAGATCCTGCGCGAGCTCAAGGACCGCGCGGAAGACGAGCTCGGTCAGGTCGGCGGCGCGGTGATCACCGTGCCCGCGTACTTCGACGACGCCCAGCGACAGGCCACCAAGGACGCGGCGCGTCTCGCGGGCCTTGAGGTCTTGCGCCTCTTGAACGAGCCCACCGCGGCCGCGCTCGCGTACGGCCTCGACAAGAAGCAGAACGGCACGTTCGTGGTCTACGACCTCGGCGGCGGCACGTTCGACGTCACCGTGTTGGTGCTCGACGACGGCGTCTTCCAGGTGAAGTCGACGGGCGGCGACAGCCAGCTCGGCGGCGACGACATGGATCGTGCCCTCGCGTCGAAGATCCTCGAGGCCCTCGGGCAGGCGGCGCCGTCGCCTTCGTTCACGCGCTACGCGCTCGATGCTGCGCGCGCGATCAAGCACGCCCTCACCGACAGCGAGACAGTGACGACGGAGCTCTCGCACGAGGGGATCACCCAGCCGTTCACGATCACGCGCGCGGACTTCGATGCGCTGATCGCGCCGCTCTTGGCGCGCACAGGCGCCGCGTGCCGTCGTGCGCTCAAGGACGCGGACGTGTCGGCGGAGTCGCTCGACGGTGTGATCCTCGTCGGTGGATCGACGCGCGTGCCCGCGGTGCGCGCGTTCGTCGCGAAGACGTTCGGACGCGAGCCGCTCGGCGACGTCGATCCGGATCTCGTCGTCGCGATGGGGGCGGCGCTCCAGGCCGACATGCTCGCGGGCAGCGCGAAGAACGATGTGCTCTTGCTCGACGTGCTGCCGCTCTCGCTCGGCGTCGAGGCGATGGGCGGCGTGGTCGAGCGCATCCTGCCGCGCAACACGCCCATCCCGTGCGAGGCCGCGCAGGTGTTCACGACCTACGCGGATCAACAGACCGGCTTCGAGCTGCACGTGGTGCAAGGCGAGCGCGAGCTCGCGGTGGACTGTCGATCGCTGGCGCGCTTCACGCTACGAGGCATCCCGCCGATGGCCGCGGGCCTCGCGCGGCTCGAGGTGCGGTTCTCCGTGGACGCCGATGGGCTGCTCCACGTGACTGCGAAGGAGCGCACGACGGGGCTCGAGCAGAAGGTCGAGGTGAAGCCGAGCTACGGCCTCGACGACGCGACGATCGAGAGGATGCTCGAAGAAGCGTACGAGGCAGGCGAGAGCGACATCGAGAAGCGCAGCCTCGCCGAGCAGCGTGTCGAGGCGGAGCGCGTGATCCTCGCCACCGACAAGGCGCTCGCGGAGGACGGCGATCTCGTGACCGAGGACGAGCGCACGAAGATCGATCGCGCCCTCACGCGTCTGCGCGAGGCGCACGCGGGCACCTCGCACCGCATCCTCGCCTCGCGCATCGAAGAGCTCGAGCACGCCACCCACGAATTTGCCGGACGCCGTATGGATCGCGCGATCCGCGGCGCCTTGCGCGGCAAGGACCTCGGCGCGATCGAAGACACCACCAAGGACGCGCGTGGGCTCGAGCGAGCGCACGATCGCAGCTGATCGAGAAGAGGCGATGCCCAAGGTCCGATTCATCAAAGAGAACCTCGAGGTCGAGATCGAGGACGGCGCGACGATCCTGTCGGCGGCCAAGAAGATCCACGCGCCTCAAGGCGACCGCTGTGGCGGCGTGTGCGCGTGCTCGACCTGCCACGTCTACGTGATCGAGGGCTTCGCCAAGACCTCGGAGATCGAGGACGACGAGTTCGACATCCTCGACAAGGCCTTCGACGTGCGATCGATCTCGCGCCTGGGCTGTCAGGCGAAGGTGCACGGCGACATCACAGTCGACATCAGCGACGAGAGCTTCCAGGCCTTCCTCGACGAGCATCCCGACGACGCAGCCGAAGCCCGCGCGGTGCGAACGCGCGCCAAGGGCTGAGCCCGCCCGCCGCACGCTCCGACACAGAGCGAGATCACCACGCGAGGTAGACGTACGCGAAGAGGCCGAGCGTGAAGCTCGCGCCGTTCGCCACGAGCGCGAGCGCGAGCGCATGCCTCACACCGAACGTGTGGAGCCACGCGGCCTCGAGCGTCACCGCGAACGTCTCGGCGACTGCGATCGCCGACCAGTGGCTGGCCTCCGGCGCGAGGTGGCTGACGAGGTCTGGGATGACGAACCACACCATCGGGTGCGTGAGCAGGCTCGCGGCGAGCGCGATCGCCCACCGCTCACGACGCACGCGCGACTCGCCGATCACCGCGGCATAGATGGGCGCCTCGACCATCTGCGTGAAGGCGAACGCGATCGCCCAGCGCACGAAGAGCGGCGTCACGCGGCGCTGCCGAGATCACGAAGACGACTCGCGCCCGCGCCGGACTGCGCGAACAGCGCGCCGATCACCGCGAGCTCGAGGTAGCCGTGGAAGAGCGCGCCACGGAGGTAGCCCATGCGCGCCTCGTAGAGATCGATCGCGGCCCACACCGCGAGCCCCAAGGCGAGCACGCCGAACACGCTCATGACGGGCAGACTTCCTTCGAGGCGCATCGCCTCGATCGATGCACGAAAGGTGCGCGGCGTCTCGCGCTCGCGGTCCTCGTCGGGGATCGCCCGCAGCCACGTCGCGTAGTGCACGCTCTGCGCGAACGCGAAGAAGAGGACGAACCGCAGCGCGAGGGCGTGCTCGACCTCGACGAACGCGGAAGGGACGAGCGTGGCGAGGTGCACGTCCACGTTCGTGCCCATCCCCTCGCCCAGCTCGAGGCGTCCGGCATCGAGCGCGAGGGAGTCGAAGGCACCCGAAAAGATCGCGATCGACGCGAGCACGAAGAGCATGGTCACCGCGCGGTGCCATGCGCTCGTACGCTCACGCGAGACGAGGTGTGGCCACGCGAGAAAGAAGCCCACCGCGATCAGGTTGTGGGCGTGCGCGATCACGGGGGCGATCACGCGCGGCAGGGTGAACGAGGCCACGAGCGACACGGCTGCGAGCATCGCCATCGCGACACGTCGTGCCGTCCACACGCTCGGCAGGGTCAGCACCGCGCCGAGCATCGCCACGAAGCCGAGCCAGCTCGCGCTCGTCACGCCCAGGGCCACGAGCGGCGCCACGACGGCGATCCAGAACGCAGCTCGCCGGTGCAGGCCCGGACGCACGACGAGGTAGCGAACGTCGGCCGCGAGGTGCGGCACTCCGAGCACGAGGGGGCCGAGCGCGAGCAGCTCGAGCGGCGCCACGGCGGTGAGCACCAGCGCGAGCGCGATGGACATGGCGAGCGCAGAGGCGGAGCGCAGCTCGCGCGAGCGCACGAACGGCGAGGCGAGGGGCCCGAGCAGCTGGAGCCACCCGAGCCGGACGCGATCGAGGCCGTCGACGAGCGCGTTCATCGGTGGTGCCGAGAGTACCGCGGACGCCGACCGATTCTTGGATCAGAGCGTACGGACGAAGGCGCCCTGTCCGAGGCGCGCGGCGAGGTCTCGGGCCTCGTCGCGGTCGACGAACGCGCCGACGTACACGCGGTGCAGCTGGCGCGCGGACGCGACGGTCACCACGTGCGCCTCGGGGTTGTCTGCGGGAAAGCCGCCGGCCTCGAGGAAGCCGTGGAGGACGTCGTCGCGATCGGAGATCGCACGCGCTTCGGTCCGCGCGAGCGGCGCGTCGAGGAAGCTCCCGGTCTGCACGACGTACACGGGCGTGCTGAGGGATCGTGCGTGCTGGATCGTCGTCGACGACGCCCCCACGGCGAGCGCGACCTCGCGGAACAGCGTGAGGTAGCGACCATCGGTCCACTGACGATCGTGCGTCACGCCGTTCGCCTCGATCGTCACGTAGCCGTGCTCGATCATCACGTGGCCGTCGGCGGGAAGGAGCGCGTCGATGCGGCCCAGCCACGTGGCGCGGAGGCGCACGGCCTCGACGTCCCACTGATCGTCGCCTCCCATCTCCTCGACGTCGCCGACGCGGGCGTAGAAGCCATCCCAGCACGCGCGCGCGGGTGCGGTGAAGACGAGGAACGTGCCGAGGAGCGCGAGGGCGAGCGAGAGGATGCGGGTCGTCATGCACCCTCGCGTCGCAAAGCCGTGGCCAACGAGGCGCGCGCGCCGACGCCCTGGTTTCTGGTCGATTTGCGAGACGCGCGTGGGCCCGACGTGTCCTCGCCGCCACGTCGCAGGGTCGCCTCCGCCACGGGCGTGTCATGCTCGACCGATGCTTCGCCTGGTGCTCGTCGGCCCGCTCCTCGCGATCGTGTGCGCGGGCTGCGGCTCACTGCCCGCCACGGACGCAGGCACCGATGCGAGCGCACGCTCGTTCGACGCGAGCCTCGACGGCGAGCTCCCCGACGCGGGCGCGATCGCGAGCGCTGGCCTCGAGGTCGGTGAGGGCGAATCGATGCTCGCGCCGATCGCGGACGGACAGACTCTGCTGCTCGCGCGCGGATGTCAGGGCAGCCAGCACGTGTGGATCTCGCTCCGCGCCGATGCGAGCCTCGATCCGCGCGGCATGACCGTGCGCCTCGATCTCTTCCGCGCGCGCGATGATCTCCGCGTGTCCCTCGAGTTCCTCGTGCGCCTCTCGTTCCAGCCCGACGCCACGGGCAGCTCGAGCTCGCTCCTCGGTCTCACGCTCC
This sequence comes from Deltaproteobacteria bacterium, assembly GCA_017303575.1. GTDB lineage: Bacteria > Myxococcota_A > Polyangia > Polyangiales > Sandaracinaceae > JAFLCL01. The sequence continues at coordinate 7,538 of JAFLCL010000200.1, read as the reverse complement.
AGGTCCCGATGCCGGACATCGCGATCGGCGAGGACCTGCGGCTCGAGGCACAGATCACCGATCGCGCGGGGACGACCCGCACCGTCACGCACACGGTGCGCGTCGCGTGGGGCACCGAGGTGTGCGGCGGCATGGGAGGTTGACGATGGGCAAGCGACGCGAGCGGCCGACGCTCGACACCTATCCGCCGACGATCACGCTCCGTGAAGGCCGTGATCGTTACCTCGCGGAGAACGGCTTCACGATGGACACCTACACCGAGACGTCCTCGCGTGTGCCGGTGATGTTCGGCATCCACGTGAGGTTGCCGAGCCCGCTCCAGCGTCGACAGGCGCTGCCGATGCACGACCTCCATCACGTCGTCACCGGCTACGGCACCGACCTGGCGGGCGAGGCGGAGATCTCGGCATGGGAAACGTCTCGCGGGCTGGGGCCGCTCGGCCTCTACGTACGCTCGCTGGTGTTGTTGGGCGACACGCAGGGGATGCTGCTGCGTCCGCGACGCACGTGGCGCGCGTTCCGCGCAGCGCCGGGCAAAGGCTCGCTCTTCGGTCGTTTCGACGAGTACGAGACGCTGCTGGGCCGCAAGGTCGGCGACGTGAGGCGCGAGCTCGGCATGTCCGAGAACGGTCTCGTGACCTCGCGCCATCTCCACGACGACGCGCCCGAGTGAGGATGCGGGGGTCCATGCCTTCTGCGCGGGTCGCGTGATAGAGCGTCTCGGGTGAGCGGCCTCATCCCCTGGTTCCGGCTCGAGGGCATCCCGATCCCGCTGCCCGAGCACGTCGACATCTTCGGCTTCCGCGCGAGCTTTCCGCAGGACTGGTCGATCCAGCCGTTCGGCATCCTCGTGGCGATCGGCGTGATGCTCGGCGCCTCGCTCTCGGAGCGTCGCGGCAAGGCGGTCGGTGTCCATCCGAATGCGATCGCGAGCTGTGTCGCGCACGTGCTGATCGGTGGCTTCGTGGTGGGCCACGTGTTCGACGCCATCGCCTATCACCCCGAGGTCGTCGCGGAGAACCCGCTCTTCCTCCTCAAGATCTGGGATGGCCTCTCGTCGTTCGGAGGCTTTCTCGGGGCGGTGATCGGGCTCGTCGTCTACCTCAAGCGCTTCGGCGTCGATGGGCGCGTGATCGGCGATCCCATCGCGTGGGCCTTCCCGCTCGGCTGGATGTTCGGTCGCACGGGCTGCTTCGTCGTGCACGATCACCCGGGCGCGCCGACGGACTTCTTCCTCGCGGTGAACGACTACCAGGTCGGTGATCCGCCGTACGTCACGCGCCACGACATGGGCCTCTACGAGGTGATCTGGGCGGCGGCCGTGATGGGCCTCTTCGTCTACCTCGGGCAGACGCCTCGCAAGCGCGGCTTCTACCTCGGGCTCCTGCCCATCCTCTACGCACCCTTCCGTTTCGGCCTCGACTTCCTCCGCGCCACGGATCTCGAGGTCGGCGACGCGCGCTACTTCGGCCTCACGCCCGGCCACTACGCGGCCGTGGTGCTGCTGGTTGCGGGCGTGCTCTTCCTCCGCTGGGTCCAGACCTCGCCCGAGCCCACGGTGCCGGATGAGATCGCGTGGGACCCCACGCGCGAGGCTGCCAAGGAAGCCTCGAGCGCGAAGGACTCGCCGGAGACCGTCACCCCCAGCGCCCCGAGCGCCGAGAGCTCCACGAACAGCGAGCCTCCCGCGAGCGACCCGCTCGCCGAGACGCGATCGAAGCGGCCGAAGAAGAAGCGCTGATCGATCAGGTCTTCTGGCCGCTCGAGCCCGAGGAGGGCGTGCTCGGCGTGCTGCTCGTCGAGGGTGACGACGACGCGCTGCTGGAGTCGCTCGAGCTCGACGACGACGACGAGCTGCTCTCGCTCTTGCTGCTCGAGCCTCCCTCGGACTTGGCGCCCGCGGGCTTGTGATAGAGGTCCGCGTACCAGCCGCCGCCCTTCAGGATGAAGTTGCCGCCCGAGATGAGGCGCACGAGCTTCTCCTCGCTGCACTTGGGGCAAGTCGTGAGCTTGGGCTCGGTGATGCGCTGCTCGATCGTCAGCTCGTGGCCACAGCCGTCACATCGGTACTCGTACGTCGGCATCGGGATCCTCGGGAAGGCCGCGAGAATAGGTGCGATTGTCTGGGCCGCAAGGCGCGCCGCTCATCTCGCGGGCAGCTCATCGTCCGAGGGCCGCTTCGATCGCGTCGCACTGTGCGCGGCGTACGCCCTCGCTCGCGCGAATCGGGGTGCCGAGCTCGAGGTAGTCGTCGTTCGCTTCGGTCCATGCAGGCCACGTCACGCCGCCGACATCGCCGGGTGTGCCGCTCGTGCCGAACGACGTCCACGCGTCGCCCATCGCGCTCGAGAGCGCCTCGTCCGCTGGCGTCGGCACGTAGCCGCCGATGCGCAGCACGCCGAACACGTAAGGGAGCTCGAGCGCATGCGTCGCGCCGAGCGCCGCGAGCGGGCCGTTCAGGCGCTGCGTGAAGAAGTAGCGACGCACGGGCTCGCTCTGACCCATCGCGAGCGCGGTGAGGATCGCGCGCGCGGGGCACGTCCAGCGCGTGTCCGTCGAGAGCGCCACCGCCGCGCCGCGGATGCTCGGGTAGTCGGACGTCGGATAGACGTCGATCACAGCATCGGCCGTGGCGCCCGAGAGGCCGTACTGCGAGAGGTAGAGACGGGCCCACGCCTCGTACTGGGCCTCGGTCGCGAACATCGACGCAGGCGGCACCATGCGCCCCGTCTCTTCGGAGTTCGTGCCGAGGATGATGGGCACCGCGTTGTGCTCGCCCGCTGCGAACGCGAGCATCGGCGCGCGCGGGACGACCGTCCCATCCACGAACGCGCTGAAGTCGTTGTTCGTGATGCCGGTGACGTCCTGCGGTAGGGCCCGGAGGATCTCGCTCGCGCTCTTGCTGCGGAGGCACGCGATCGGATCGGCCTCGCCGTCGCAGTCAGCGCCCGCGATCAAGCGATCCGCCGCGTCGAGCGCCGTCGAGCGCGCCGCGCCCGGGCAGCCGCCGCTCTCGATCAGCGCGCTCGAGAACAAGCCGCTCGCGAGCGGCGACGCGAGCAGCATGCACACGTTCAATCCACCGGCGGACTCGCCGAAGATCATCACGCGCGAGGGATCGCCGCCGAACGCGTCGATCTCGTCGCGCACCCACCGAAGGGCCGCGACCTGATCGCGCAGCGCCCAATTGCCGGACGTGCTCTCCGCGCGCTCCGCGTCGAGGCCTGCGTGCGCGAGGAATCCCAGCGCCCCGAGGCGGTAGTTCATCGTCACGACGATCGCGCCGCGCTCCGCGAGCGCACGACCGTCGTAGATGGGCATGCCCATGATCGCTTCCGAGCCGGAGCCTTGGTTGTTGCCGCCGCCGTGGATGAAGAAGAGCACGGGCAACGGCTCGCTCCCGCGCGACGTCGGCGTCCAGACGTTGAGGCTGAGGCAGTCTTCGTCGCCGATCGGCATCCCATCGGCGAGCTGTGGGCACACGGGGCCGAACTCGGTGGCGTCGCGTACGGTCGACGAGCAGAGCGGTGGCGCAGGCTCGCGGAAGCGCAGCGCGGCGATCGGCGGCGCTGCGTAGGGGATGCCGCGGAACACGTGCGTGCTGCCCGACGTCTCGCCGCGGAACACACCGAACGACGTGGCGACCTCCTCGGGCGTGCTCGCCGTGCCAGGCACACAGGGGCCTGCGTCGAGAGGCTCGGTCGGCGCGTCGACGACCCTCGCGGCATCGATCTCGCGATCGGCGTCCGCGACGTCCCCACCGTCCCCACAGCCGACGAAGAGCAGCGCGAGCGCGACGATCGAGGTTCGCATGCGCCGATCCTCGCGCCCAGCGCGCGTCGAGGACAACCCCAACGTCCCGTGCGTCGCGCTCGCATCCCCACCGCGCGCGACCATACTGCGCGCGCCATGGCCACGCCCCGCAGCGCGCGTACGTCGAAGATCCCCGAGGAGATCGAGCTCGATCTCGGTCTCGACGAGCCCGACGACGAGGCGGCGCTCAAGGCCCGCGCCGCGCAGCAGCTGAAGGTGAAGCCCGACGCGATCCCGTTCGCGGCCGTGCGGAAGCGATCGATCGACGCACGACAAGGCAGCGTGAAGTTCCACGTGCTGCTCGCGCTGAAGAAGGACGAGGGCGTCGACCGACCGCAGCTCGGGCTGCCGCTACCCCGCGAGGTGTCGGGGCCGCTGCGCGCGATCATCGTCGGCGATGGGCCGGCGGGCCTCTTCGCAGCGTACGAGCTCGCGCGCGCGGGCGTGAAGTGCGTGATCCTCGAGCGCGGCAAGGAGGTGCAGCCACGTCGCCACGACCTCAAGGGCCTGCAGCGCAAGGGCACCGTGAACCCCGACAGCAACTACTGCTTCGGCGAAGGCGGCGCGGGCACCTACTCCGACGGCAAGCTCTACACACGCGCGCACAAGCGCGGTGACGTGCGCGACGTGATCGAGACGCTCGCGCTGCACGGCGCGCCCGAGGCCATCCTCGTCGACGCGCGCCCGCACATCGGCTCGAACAAGCTGCCCAAGGTCATCACCGCGATGCGCGAGCGGCTCGAGGCCGTGGGCGTGACGTTCCGCTTCGAGAGCAAGGTCGTCGACCTGGAGATCCGGGGCGCGGGCGGCGATCGACGCGTGCGCGGCGTGCGCCTCGCGGACGGAGAGATCCTCGAGGCCGATCACGTGGTGCTCGCGACCGGCCACTCCGCGCGCGACGTGTTCCGCATGCTGCTCGATCGCGGCGTGCGCCTCGAGGCCAAGCCGTTCGCGCTCGGCGTGCGCATCGAGCATCCGCAGCCCTTGATCGATCGCATCCAGTACGGGCGCGACTTCGGTCATCCCAAGCTGCCTGCGGCGTACTACCGGCTCGCGCAGGAGGTCGAGGGCCGCGGCGTGTTCTCGTTCTGCATGTGCCCGGGCGGCTGGATCGTGCCCGCGTCGACGGAGCAGGACGGTCTCGTCGTCAACGGCATGAGCCTCTCGCGCCGTGACTCGCCGTTCGCGAACTCGGGGCTCGTCGTGGGCGTGGAGCCCGCGGACTGGGAGAAGGCGGGCTTCTCGGGTCCCCTCGGCGGTGTCGATCTCCAGCGCGCGATCGAGGTGCGCGCGATGAAGGCGGGCGGCGATGATCTCGCGGCGCCTGCGACGCGGGTGAGCGATTTCCTCGCGGGTCGCGCGTCGAGCACGGTGCCCGAGACGAGCTACCTCCCGGGCCTCGTCGCGGCGAACGTCGCCGAGGTGCTCGATGGTGCGGGCGTGCCGATCGCTGCGCGCCTCCGCGCAGCGCTGCGCGCGTTCGACAAGAAGATGCGCGGCTACGCGACCGAGGAGGCCGTGCTCGTCGCGACGGAGTCGCGCACGAGCGCGCCCGTGCGCGTGCCCCGTCACGTCGAGACGCTCGAGGCGCTCGATCTCGCGGGGCTCTACCCCACGGGCGAAGGCGCGGGCTACGCAGGCGGCATCGTGAGCGCCGCGATGGACGGCATGCGCGTCGGCCGCGCGATCGCTCGTCGCGTCGGAGCGACCGAGCCGCTGCGCTCATGACTCGTCGAGGACGACGACCTCCACGGCGCCCACCGATTCGGCGATCACCTGCGCGACCGCGACGAACTGTTCCTGCTCCGCCAGGGCGTGGCGCAGGAGTCGATGTGCCGAGTCGCGGTGCTCGAGGATCAGCTCGTCCTGCACGGCCTTGCCCTCGTGCACGCGTCGGGCGGTGAGGCGCGCGCCCGGAGGCACGAGCGTCGTTCGGGCTCCATCGATGCGGAGCACGCGGCGCTCTGCGTCGATCTCGATGCGCCGCGGCCGGGCACCCTCGAGCGCGAAGGCCCCCCAGACCAAGCCGGGCACGAGCCCGATGGCGAGCGCGAGCGTGGCGCCGACGCCAGGATCACGCGCCATCCTCATCAGGAACGCGCCGGCGACCAGAGGCGCCACGGCAGACGCGCCCGCCAGCATCGCGTGGCGGTGGCGCGACGTTCGGATCGTGACGGTCACGTGCGCGGGGCGGCTGACGGAGGGCGCGCTGCGGTAGTCGCTCTCTCGTCGGGGCGTGGCCTCGACCGTCACGCCTTCGGGGAGCTCGATCGAGCCGAAGCGAGCATGGACCTCGGACGCCAGCGCGGCGCGCAGCATGGCCCCCACCACGCCGGCCATCCCGAGCGCGAGCAGGACGTCCCACCAAGGCCAGCTCCGCGGGTGAACGATGAGGACGAGAAGCGCGCTGGTGAGCGCGAGGACCAGCGCGACCAACGCCGAGCGAGGGGCCGGACGAGCGTCGACGTCGGTCATGGGGCGCGCAACCTCGCGCTCGACCGAGGTATTTCGCGCGCTCGCGGGGTTCGTCGTCCCGATGGGATCACCGCGCCCGGCCCTCGGGATTCCCGCAGGGTCCGATGCCGAGTCGTTCTCGTCGTCGGACATGGATCGGCTGTCTAGCGGCGTGTGGCGCTCGCAGGCCGCGCGAGGATGCGCGCGAGCTTGGCTTCCTCGACGCGATGTCCCTCGAGGCGGTGCACCAGCGCGTCGAGGCGGTCGCTGCCCCAGAAGACCTCGCCCTCGATCACGAAGCTCGGTACGCCGAACACACCCACCGAGATCGCTTCCTGCGTCGCGTCGAGCAGGCGCTGCTTGATCGCGGGGTCGCGCGTCGCCGCCACGATCGCCTCGCCGTCGAGACCGAGCTGCGCAGCGACGTCACGTACGACGTCGATCGACTCGAGGTCACGGCCCTCCGACCACGCTGCGTCCATCAGCGCGACCGCGAGGCGGCGTCGTGACGCGTCGTCTTCGATCGAGACGCACGCGCGCAGCGCGGTGAGCGGATTGAACGGATGCGCGGGCGGCCCCTCGACGCGCAGCCCGAGGCGATCGGCAGTGCGCACGACGTCGCGGAAGGTGTAGGCGCGCTTGGTCGGGATCTCCGCAGGGCCCACGTTTCCATGGTGGTTGAGCAAGGCCGCGAAGAGCACGGGCCGCACGCGCACGGTCGCGAGCGCGTCGATCCGATCGAGCTGACGCCCCGCGAGCCACGCATACGGACTGATCGGATCGAGCCATAGATCCACGACACGCATGCTCCGAGCCTGCCACATCGGCGTATGCCTGTTCTGCGTTACGATGCATACGCGATGACCATCCGACGCAAGAGCCACAACCTCGACGCAGACCTGCTCGATCGCGCGCGCCGTGTGCTCGGGCTCACGACGGAGACCGAGACGATCCACGAGGCGCTCCGCGCCGTGGTGCGAGGTGAGGAGATCCTCGCCGACCTCCGAGCCGCTCGGTCCAAGGGCAAGAAGGGCCGCGACATCTTCCGCACCGAGTTCCTCGAGCAGATGCGTGCGGAGTCGCGTCGGACGTGAAGGTGCTCTTCGACACGAACGTGTACGTCGGCTGCTCTGCGATCCCGCGTTCCTGCTCCGCTTCGGGCCGCTGCTCGAGACCCTGGCGCCCGCGACCTTCCTCTCGAGCGTCGTCGTCGCGGAGCTCCTGCAGGGGGCGCGCGGCGAGCCGGGGCGCGCCCGAGTTCGTCGCGCGCT
>JAFLCL010000020.1 GCA_017303575.1 Deltaproteobacteria bacterium | reverse complement strand
CTCGCGCACCTGCTGGGCGTGCCCGCGCCGCATCCCGGCGCGGCCCCGCTGATCGCGCTCGAGTGAAGCGCAGAAGAACCGCTGACGACGGAGGCCGACGTGGTTGACGTCGCGGCGCCGTCCCACGAACCATGTGGTGATGACCACCGATCGGACGCTCCCCCCCGCGCTCGCGGCTGCGAACGCCCTCGCGTACGACTACGACGGAGGGCGAGGCTTCGACTTCGAGCCGTACCCTGCGTTCCAGAGCGCGGAGGAGACCTGCGCGTGGGTGCGTGCGTGGACCGGCAACCGCGAGCTCGATGGAAACGAGTACCGCATCTTCGGCCAAGACGGCACGGGTGGTCTCGCGGCGCTCTGGCTGGTGCGAGAGGGGCAGTCGATCGAAGCGCAGCCCGTCGTGTTCTTCGGGTCCGAAGGGTCGCTGGGCGTCGTGGCGCGCGACGTGTCCGACTACCTCTGGCTGCTCGCGGGTGGGCTGGGTCCCATGGAAGCGGTCGAGTTTCCCGAAGCGCGGGCCGTCGACGCCGCAAAAGCGGCTATCGCCAAGGCGCATGCCGCGGATCGCGAGAAGCCCGCGCTCGAGGTGATTCGCCTGGCGAAAGAAGAGTTCCCGGAGTTCGAGCAGCGCATCCGCGCGCTCTGCCGCTGACCGGGTCCCAAGAGGGTCCGAAGTGCGACGCGACGGGTCCGAGTCGCGTCTACGGCGCTTCGACCACGCGCACGACGTTCGAGCGCGTGCTCACGCGGCCGTAGAGATCGTAGAGCGCGACGCTCACCTCGTGGCCCAGGAGCGGCGGGCTCTCGCCTGGCGTGCTGAAGCCGCAGCGACCGGCGGTGGCGTGGAGCATCTGGCTCGCTTGATCGATGGCGATGGGTCGCGAGATGCGCGCGTCGCTCTCCGCGCGCGGATCGCCGTAGGTGAGGATGCCGCGCCACGGCTGCGTGATCGGCTGGCGCAGCGTCGCGACGAACGAGGTCGCCGACCGACCGCCGCTCGAGCCAGGGCGACCACTGCTCACGACGGTGCGTCGCTCCACCCGCACGAGCTCGGGCGCGAGACCGAGCGGCGGCGCGGGCGTGTCGCCGAAGAGCACGTCCACGTGCTGGCCCTGCGCGACGAGCTGCCACGTGCCGGCCTCGGGTGGACGGCTCGGCACGAAGCGCGCGAGGCCGGGCGCGATCGCCTCGGTGCGGATCGAGATCGGTCGCATGCCGCGCCGCTCGAAGTGCGCGCGGATGCCGAAAGGTGTCTCGAGCGGCTCGCCGAGCTCGGCGCGGTGCGGAGGGCCGAGCTGTCGCAGCGTGCCCCCCATGACCTGCACGAGCACGGCCTCGCCCCGTGGGATGACATCGGTCTCGCTCGGCACCACGCCGATCACCGCACGACCAGGCCCCGCGCACGCGCCCGCCTCGACCTCGCGCGGCGCGAGGAGGGCGAGCGCGATCAGGACGAACGCGAGGACGAAGAGCTGGCGCATGGTCGCGAGCCTAGACCCACCGCTCGCCTCGCGTCTTGGTGGGCGCTCGCTCATCGGCTCTCTAGAGCACGCACGCAGGAACGCCCGTCATCGCGCCCTGGAACTCTCGGGCGTACTGGATGCGCTCGCGGTTCCAGAAGCAGAGCAGGTCCGCGTCGCGGAGGTAGCCGTAGTCGTAGAGCAAGCCGTTGCGGAGACGATCGCCGAGGAGCTCGTCCGGATCGGGATCGAAGAGCGCCGCGTGCCGACGCGCGACGATCGCCTCGGCGTCCGCGAGCGCGGCGGCGAACGCTGCCTCCATCGCGGTCGCATCCCCTCCCTCGGACGACTGCACGACCGCGGACCAGAGCGCGTGCGCGTACTCGGCGCGCGCCACGTCGATCGCGATCCCATCCCGCAGCTCGGCGAGGAACGGATCGGTCGCCACACCGGGCAGGTCCTCGACGTCGAGCAGGATCGCGCGCGTGTCGGCGGCGAGCGTCGCGAGGCGATCGACGACCTCGGTCGAAAACGTCGCGCGCTCTTCGGTGGTCATCGCGTGGAGCTCTGCGATCGACGGCCGCCGAGGCTGCGACCAGAAGCCGAGCGAGTAGCCGAGCTCGAAGGTGGCGTCCTGTCCCGCGAGGTAGGCGGCGAGGTGGTGATCGATCAGCGCATCTTGCTGCACGTCGGCGAGCGCCGTGATCGCATCCGCTGCGGCGGGCCCGTCGGGCAAGGGCGCGAGCATGTCGTGCACGAGATCCTCGTAGCGCTCGGGGCTGCGCCAGCTCATGCGGAGGACGGCCCAGTCGTTCTGCCAATAGCCCCACTCCCAGCCCGACGAGAACACGATGTGATCCTCGAGATCGGTCGTGGTGCGCGCGTCGCGGATGCGATCGAGATCGTCCCAGCGCGCGCGGATGTAGAGCGGCAGGTACGTCGGCACGTTGATGTCGAAGGCCACCCAGTACGCGGTCTCGGGGTGATAGCCGACGTCCTCGCCGGCGTTCAGACGCTCGAGGAGGAACGCGCGGTGCTCGTCGAACTCGTCGTGGTTGTACGCACCACCCGCGTCGCCCCAGAGGCCGTAGTACATGACGGTGTGCACCCACGGACGGATGGGGCGCTCCGCGTACTGGACGAGGAAGTAATAGAGCATCTCCTGCCCCTCGTAGGTGATGCGCGTGTCCTCGAAGTTGCCGACGTGGACGGTGCCTGTCACGAGCGCGCCCGGCCACACCGCCTGCACCGAGTCGTACGCGAGCTCGACGGCGTGGATGAACGCGTCGTTGTCGGCGGCGAAGAACTCGCCGAACGCGAGGTTGATCGCGTCGTACGGCACGCTGCCGAGCAGCTCGAGGTTCGCGGGGATGGCGACAGCGGGATCGTCGCCGGTGTCCACGAGGTCGTAGGCCTTCTGCAGGTTCGAGCGGCCGAAGATCTGGATGCCGAGGCCCACACGCAGGCCACGCAGGTGCGCGTGCTCGACGATCGCGCGCTGGTGCGCGAGCACGGCCTCGCGTCGCTCGGGGTTGATCTGGATGTCCTCGAGCCCCGGCCAGGTGACGTAGTTCGCGCGGTTCACGACGAGCCAGTGGAGCATCTGCTCGGACTCCTCGAGGTTCTCCTCCGAGGGCTCCCACACGTCCCAGTACGGCTCGATGGGATGGAGGATGTGGAGCTGGAGACCGCGCAGCGCGACCTCGGGCTCTTCGTCGCGATCGAAGATCGACGCGTCGGGATCGGCGAGCGTCGTGGGCACGAACGTGCGCTGCGGATGGAGGAACCGAACGCCCATGCCCTCCAAGAGCGCCGCGAGGCCGTACTGGATGCCGAGCGGTGCATCGCCCCGCACCACGAAGCCCGCGGCGGTGCGCTCGAGCCGAAAGCAGCCCTCGCAGCGCGCAGGCTCGACGACGAGCGCGATGCGCGTCGTGCCTTCCGTCGACGCCGTCATCGCTGCGATCGGATCGTTCGCGGCGCGCACGCCCGCGTCGATCTGCTCCGGCAAGAACGACACGAACGCGTCGATCGGCGCGCGCGAGCCCTCGCTCACGAAGATCGGCAGATCGACGGGCGGCGTCTCTGGCCCACACGCAGACAGCGAGACACACAGCAGCGAGAGGGCCAAGGCCCGGATCGTCGACGCACACATGCGAGGGAGCGTAGCGAGCGCATGCGCGCGTCGGATCACGCGCTGTGCGTGTTCTCCGCGCTCCATGCGCGCTCGGGTGTGCGTTCGGTGCGTCGTCTCGAACTCGGGCGCGTCGCGAAGACCGTGTTTGGTAGCATCGCCGCCATGGGTGAACGTCTCCTCCTCGGGGTCTTGGCTTGTTCGATCGTCGTCGCGCCTGCGGTCGCCATCGATCGCAGCGAGACCTCGCTCGACACGCTCTTCGGCCGCGCGCGCGAGCTCTCGGGCCACGGCAGCACGCGGCGCACGATCGATCGCCAGTACGACGCGGAGGCGATCGCGGTGCGCGATCGCGAGACCGGCGTCGGCGTGCGCGTCGAGCGGCTCGCGGGGCAGGGCGACCGCGGCTGGATCACCGAGGATGCGCGAGGCGTCGAGGAGTGGATCGGCTTCGAGCGTCGCCCCGCGCGCGAGGTGCTGCGTGCGCGCTTCGCGCCCGAGAACGCCGCCGGCGTGCGTGTCGTGTCGCGTACGATCGAGCTCCTGGATGACGACGGCGTCCCGCGAGTGCGTATGGCACCGCCGTGGCTGATCGATGCGCGCGGCCGACGCGTCGAGGTCGCGGTCGCCGTGGAGGGATGCACGTTCGACGACGACGTACGCGCGCCGTTCGGTCGTGCGCCGATCGCGAGTGACGGCGACTGCACGCTCGCGCTCTCGTGGGAGGGACGCGACGTCGTCTATCCGATCGTCGTCGATCCGATCTGGAGCGCCACGGACTCGCTCGCGACCCCGCGGCGCGAGATGGCCATCGGCGTGCTCGACGACGGCAGCGTGCTCGTCGCGGGTGGCATCACCTCCGCGGCCCTCGACACGTTCGCGGCGACTGCCAGCGCGGAGCGCTTCGATCCCGAGAGCGAGACGTTCGCCGCCGCGGCGGACATGCCCACGGGTCGAGGCCATCCGTGGTTCGTCTCGCTCGCCGATGGTCGTCTCCTCGTGGGCGGCGGCGCGGGGAGCGGGAGCATGCCGGCGACCGTCGCGGGCGCGGTGACCTTCGATGGCGTGACCGGCGCGTGGACCGCGACGATGCCCCCGAGGGTCTCGCGCGTGTGGGCAGAGGCCGCGCTCCTCGACGACGGCAGCGTGCTCGTGGTCGCGGGCAAGCCCGACCTCTATTTCGGACGCTCTTCGCTCGCGAGCGCGGAGCGCTACGACCCGGCGGCGAACACGTGGACCGACGCAGGCACGCTCGACGAAGAGCGTTATGGCAACTTCGTGCTCGCGCGATTGCCCGATGGTCGGGTGCTCGCCGCTGGCGGATGGCACTCGCCGGGGGCGGATCTCACGCGCACGAGCGCCGAGATCTACGACCCCGACACGAACGACTGGACGCCCACGGGCTCGCTCACGACCTCACGCAGCACGGGGCTCTTCGGCGTCGTCGGCGGTCGGGTCGTGGTCGGCGGCGGATCGACGGGTGCCGTGAGCGGGACGACGAACGTCGCCTCGACCGAGGTCTTCGATCCGTCCATGGGCACGTGGACGACGCGGGGCGACATCTCGGCGCCCGTGGACTACCGCACCAACGGCGGCCTCGTGTGGGGCGATGGATCGTTCGTCGCGCCTGCTGGCATCGGCGTGCGTGGCCTCTACAGCGAGCGCTACGATCCCGTCGCCGGCACCTGGGAGAACGGCTGCGATCCGAGCCGCACGTACCTCGTGGCCGTGGGCGCGGTGAGGCTTCGCGATGGGCGTGCGCTCGTCGTCGGTGGTCTCGACGGAACGGGCCTCCGCACCGACGCGTGGCTCTCGGGCGAAGAGCCTGCCGCCTGCGACGACGGCAATCCGTGCACGACCGACGCGTGTGGCGCCGAGGGCTGCGCGTTCACCGAACGCAGCGGCAGTTGCGACGACGACGACGCGTGCACGACGAGCGACACGTGCAGCGCCGGCGTGTGCAGCGGCACGCTCGATCCGAGCTGCAGCGACGCGGGCAGCGTTCCTCTCCCCGACTCGGGCGCTCGCGACGAGGACGCGGGCGCGAGCGATCCCGACGCTGCGGCCGTGAGCCTCGATGCCGCGGCCGTCGGCCCCGACGCGACCACGAGCGTCGCGCCGTCGAGCGATGGCTGCGCGTGTCGCGTCGGCGCGCGCGCGGGATCGAAAGCACCGCTCGCGCTCGGCGCGCTGATGGTGCTCGCTGCCTGGATCTCCTCGCGTCGCTCAAGTCGGCGATGAGACGACGATGATCCCGCCTCCCCCGGGCACGCTCGAGCGCTGGGCGTTCGACTACGTGGTGAGCGACTCGCTCGCGCACAAGCTCTCGCCGCCGCCGCTGCCGCGTGGGGACCTCGAGGCCTCGTGGGAGAGCGGCGCGCCGTCGCGTCGTGCGCTGCGTCCGGGGCGGCCGCGCGAGATGGTGCTCGCCGACAAGAAGCCCAAGACGCCGACGGGTCAGCAGCTGCGCGATCCGATCAAGCGCGCGCTCTTGCTCCACGTGTTCCTCCACCACGAGCTCCAGGCCGCGGAGCTCTTCGCGTGGGCGATGCTCACGTGGGTCGAGGTCCCGCGTGCGCTGCGCCTGGGCTGGCTCAAGCTCGCTGTCGACGAGGCCCGGCACATGCGTCTCTACGCGCGCGAGCTCGAGCGCCTGGGCAAGCGCTTCGGCGACTTCCCCGTGCGCGACTGGTTCTGGGAGCGCGTGCCCGCGTGCGAGAGCGCGAGCTCGTTCCTCGCGCTCGTCGGCGTGGGCTTCGAGGGCGGCAACCTCGATCACGGCGCGCGCTTCGCGCAGATGCTCGACGACGTCGGCGATCACGAGGCCGCGGCCGCGGAGCGACAGGTCGCCCACGAAGAGATCGCGCACGTGCGCTTCGCGACGCAGTGGCTGGAGAAGCTCGGCTCCCCACTCGCGACGCTCGACGATCTGCGTGTGCTCTTGCCGCCGCCGCTCAGTCCGCTCGTGCTCCGCGGCAAGCCGCTCGCGCGCGCCGCACGCCTCGCCGCGGGAATGCCCGCGGGGTTGGTCGACGAGCTCGAGCAGAGCGACGAGACCGCGCGCCGTCCTCGTGCGTCGGAAGGCCGCGCATGAAGAAGCGAGATCTCCGACGCGTGGTCGGCCACGTCGTGCTCGCTGCGATGCCCACGCTCGCGCTCACCACCGCGTGCCGCACCACCGGTGAGGCCACCTACGTCGTGCGCTCCGAGGGACGCACCTGTCGCGACGCGTGCGCGAGCCTGTCGGGCAGCGGCGGCGAGGGCAGCTGGCGCGTCGCGGGCGTGATGGACTGCGTCGAGGCGACGGAGGTCGAGACCGCATCCTCGCCCAGGCCCGGGGCCGATCCGAGCGTGTCGTCCGAGGGCGAGGCCGCGCAGCTCGCGACGCCCGTCGCCGTGTGTCGCATGCAGACCAGCTACATGGGCGGCATCGGACGCCGGCCCGAAGGCCTCGTCGTGAGCGAGGCCGAAGGCACCACGGAAGCAGGCGCGTTCTTCGCGCGCATGGAGCAGCTCGAGCGCGCGGCGGTCGTCGCGTTCGCGCGCTCGGCGACCTCACTGCGCGCGCACGACGCGCCCTCGCACCTCGTGCGCGACGTGCTGCGCGCAGGTCGCGACGAGGAACGACACGTCGTCCTCGCCGCGCGCTGGCGTGCCCACTTCGGAGGCGCGCTCGCGTCGATCGACGTGCCCGAGCTCGACACACGCACGCTCGATGCGCTCGCGCGCGAGAACGCTGCCGAGGGCTGCGTGCACGAGACGTGGGGCGCTGTGCTCGCCGAGGCGCATGCGCGTGGTGCCCTCCGCGCGTCGCCGATCCTCGCCCGCGACCTCCGCGAGATCGCCATCGACGAAGCGAGCCACGCCGCGCTCTCGCATCGCCTCGATGCGTGGCTGCGCGCCTCGGTGTCCGCCCGCGCACGTCGGGCGATCGATCGTACGCGACGTGATGCGATCGAGGAGGTGCGCGCCTCTCTCGAGGACGATCACGCGGACCTCGACGCGATCGGCTGGCCCTCGCGGGCGGCGCGCGTTCGTCTGTTCGACGCGATCTCTTCCGAGATGGGCTGGCGCAGCGGCTCCTCGACGTCGCTCGCGCGGAGCGCCGCGTGAGGACCGCGATCGTGATCGCGCTCTTCGCGATCGGTGTGACGCTCGCATCGCCGCGATCGGTCGAGGCGCAGGCCTCCGCGGGCGACATCGCGGCGGCGAGCACGATCACGGGGCTCGAGGGCGCGCTCGGCACGTGGGTGCTCGCGATGCCGTGGACGGGCTTCTGGCACGATCACCTCGAGCCCAAGGATCCGTGGGCGATCGTCGTCGCGCTGCTCGTCGGCGGCGCCACGTCGATCGCGACGTGGGGCATCACCGAGGGGCACGCCGAGCGCGCGGAGCTCGTCGCGACGATCTCGGGCGCGGGCGCAGGCGTCGCGCTCGCGGTGGCGATGCTCGGTGGCCTCTACAACCTGCTCGTGGACTTCGATCGGCTCGCGGTCTCGCTCGTCTACGGCGTGCCGATCTTGCTCGCGATGAGCGCAGGCCTCCTCGCGGGCCTCGTGCACCTCGCGGTCGTCGGCGACGAGCCGACGTCCATGGTCTCGCCGCTGCGCGTCACGTTCTGACGTCCTCGATGGGGAGCGGCCCTCGCCGCGTGGGCTCACACGCCGAGCGCCTGACGGATCATCGGGAGCGCGCGACGGCTCACGGGGATGCGCTCGCCTCCAGGCATCACCAGCGTGCCACCGTCGCTCGCGTCGAAGGCCTCGATCGCGCTCTTGCGCACGAGCGCGCCGCGGTTGGCTCGAAGAAAGCCGTGCGGGCCGAGGCGCTCCTCGAGCGCGTCGAGGCTGTCCCGAAGGAGGAGCTCGCGGCCGCCGATCACGAAGCCGACGTACTTCTCGTGCGCGAGGAAGCAGGTGACCTCTCGCGCATCGACGAAGCGACGCATCGAGCCTTCGATGACCGTGAGACGCCACGGCTCGGGGGACATCGCGCTCTCGGGACGCGACACCCGCTCGCGCACGCGCTCGAGCGCCGCGGACAGACGCGCCGGATCGACGGGCTTGACGAGGTAGTCGTGCGCGCCCACCTCGAACGCCGCGAGCGCGTGGCTCGTGTGTGCGGTGACGAACACGATCGGCGGCAGATCGGGGAGCGCGGCCAACGAGAGCCCATCCACGCCCGGCATCTCGACGTCGAGCAGCACGAGCTCGGGCCCCAGACGGCCGATGGCGGCCAGCGCTTCCTTCGCGCTCCCCGCCTCGCCCACGACCTCCACGTCCGAGCGCGCCTTGAGGAGCCGGATGAGCCTCTGGCGGGCCACGGGCTCGTCGTCGACCACGAGGATCTTCACGACGTCCCCTCGAGCGGAAGCGAGACACACGACACGTAGCCGCCCTCCGACGACGCCCCGCAGCGCAGCTCTGCCCGCTCTCCGTAGATCAAGCGGAGGCGCTCGCGCACGTTGCGCTGGCCGTGACCCGACCCGGGGCGCGCAGGAGACGAGGCGCCACCGCTGTCCACCACCGAGATCTCGAAGCGATCTCCCCGGCGCCGACACTCGATGCGTACGAGACCGCCGGACTCGGCGCTCAGGCCGTGGAGGATCGCGTTCTCGACCAGAGGCTGGAGCAGCATCGGTGGAAGCTCGGGTGCGATCTCTTCGGGCGCTGGCGCGACGATCTCGTGACGCAGTCGATCGCCGAAGCGCTCGTGCTGGATGTGGAGGTAGGCCCCGACGGCGCGCAGCTCGTCCGCGAGCGGGACGAGCCTACGCTCGCTGCTCTCGAGCGCGTAGCGGAGGAACGCCGAGAGCTTGTCGATGGTGGCCTCGGCTGCATCGGGGGCCGTGTGCACCAGACCCGCGCAGACGTTCAAGCTGTTGAAGAGGAAGTGCGGCTGCATCTGCGCTTGCAGCATCTGGAGACGCGCCTCGAGCGCGGCCGTCTTCTCGAGGTGTGCCCTCATGCGCGCAGCGACCGCTTGCCGCTGGAGCGCGCCGATGAAGGCCGCCACCGCGAGGTAGACGAGGCTCACCAGGATGCCTCTCCAGATCACCCCCGCGAGATCGTCTCCGATCTCCGGATAGATCCAGCGCACCAGCGGGTGCTGGGCCAGCGTCGCGACGCACACCAGGACCGACGTCGAGACGACATGGGCCACGATCCGCAGCGGCGGCGGGAGCCCGTCGAGTCGGGGCGCGAGCCACTCGAACCCCTGATGGACGACGAGGCCCGTCGCGCACGTGTACAGCGTCAACGCGAGCCAAGCCCGCGCCATGTTGTCGAACGTGCTCAGGCAATGCGGATCGAACAGCAGCGCGAGCGGCGGCGGCGCGAAGAGGAAGAACCACATCGCCTCGCGCGGGAGTCGACGTTCCGGCTGCGGCTCGGGTGCCACCACGGCCGCAGCGTAGGAGCCGCGTTCGCGCGACGCCATCACGGTCCATCGAGCCGAATCGAGGTGCCGACCGTCAGCGTCGACCACACGCGCTGGGCAGCGCTCGGGATCTCGGTCCCTTGGTTCGGTCCCACGCGCAGCCCGAGGGTGTTGCCTTCCACGATGAGCCCACCCGCGTCGAGCTGTGCATACGCATCGACGTCGGCGCCGAGCTCGAGCCAGAACGCCGCGTGGCCACGCGCTGCGGGGATCAGCTGGTAGGCCCAGTCGTCGTCGAAGGGCGCGCGCACGAACGCATCGAAGTCCGTGTAGCCCGAGCTCGTGGCGAACCCCACTCCGACGCCGAGCTCGATGCGGAGGCGCTCGATGGGGATGACCACCGCGAACGAAGGGATCAACCACCAGCGGTCCTCGAGGCTGCGTGATCCGCCCAGGACGCCATACCCGATGTCGAAGCGGAGCGCGGTGTAGCGTCCGAGCGCGAGCCGCGCGCCGAGCGCGAACGCCAGCCCCACCTCGCCCGGTGCCTCGATCGCTGCGATCCCGCCCACCAGATCGAGCTGCATGGCCGACACGGCGGAAGGACGGTCGTCTGCGCGTGTCGCGCTCGGCCAGGCGCTCAGGCAGAGCACGAGCGCGAGGACCCTCGGCAGTGCGGTCCGCATCAGAAGCTCCCCGTCAGCGAGAGGCCCGCGGCCGAGACACGCAGCTCGATCGAGCGCTGGAGCGCCCGACGCCGGCTTCCGGCGTCGACATCGAGCGTCACCGCGATCGGAGCCGTCACGAGGCCCACGAAGGCGAGCCCTGCCGCGCTGGCCAGCATGGGACAGAGAGCTCCCTCGTTGGCGATCGTCGCAGGCACCGCACCCACGACCAGACCCAGCGCGCCCACCCACGAGGTGATGGACGCGAGGTAGATCGCGGTCGCCCAGTCGGACTGTGTCTCGATCGTCCCGAGCTCGAGGATCTCGTCCGTCGTGAGCTCGACGGAGACCGTCTGGTTCAAGAGCACGCGCTCGCGCTGCGCAGTCGCTGTCGCCGGCCCCGTGAGAAGAGCGCACCCGAGCACGAGCGCGCTCACCCACACGCTCGTCACGCATCGTTTCGTCGTCGTCATGCGCAGGGTCTAGCGGTCCGGCCCTCGCTGCCACGACACCACGCGATGGGTGGCGAGGAGGCCGTGACGAGCGGCGGTCCTCTCGCGACGAACGGCGTCTACGGCAGGACGATCGAGCCATCGAGGCTGCTGAGCACGAGGCGGTAGTGCTGCTCGGGCGCGGGTGTCTCGTCGATCACCACGCGCGTCGGCAACACACCTTCGCCGAGGCCGCCCTCGTACGTGATGTCGACGGACCAGAACGCCTGGTTCGAGGTGAGGATGCGGAAGCTGCGCGTCATCAGGCGCCCGCCCTGCCACGTCTCGCGCACGTTCTCACCGTCCACCACGGCCTCGTGCTCGCCATCGGGCAGCGGCGCGCCGCCCTCGCGCGGGATGCCACCGAGCCACGTGCGGTGGATGTCCATCAGCATGAACTCGGGAGGGAAGGGCAGGGCGCGCGGCAGCTCGGACACCCAGTCCACACGCTCGCCCTCTTGCGACAAGAGGAACGCGCGACCTCCGTGCGGACCGAGGCCCACCATCACCAGACGATCGCCACGCTTCTCGAGCACGGCGCGGAACGTCTCGCTCCCGTTCGCGTGCTCGGCGGTGACCTGTTGATCGATCGTGAGCTCGAGCGCGTAGTGCGAGGGCGCGTGCAGCGTCCCGATCGGATGCGGCGTGGTGCCCTCGTGCGACGCGGGCGGGCCGCAGCCGATCGTCAACATCACGAAAGCGGAGAGGCCCGCCCAGCACACGCCGGACGAGCCTCTCGAGGAGAACGAGCGAACCCTCATCGCTCGACGCAGGCGTTGGCGGCGCGGTCGTAGTTGCACGACCACGCGGGACCGAACGTCTGCTCGGTCGCGCCGAGGCCGAAGCCGCTCGTGTCCACGCCGAGGTTCCTGCGCGGCGTGGTGTCGAGCGGGTACACGACGCAGTCGAGGCCACAATCGCCCTGGAAGAACACGACGTCGGCGACGATCCAGCTCGCGTTCTCCGGGCCGCCGAAGCCGATGCTTCCATCGCCCGAGTCGAACGAGAAGAACGGTGCATCGCGGCCGTACGACGCGCGGATGGCGCCGCCACAGTAGATGTTCACCCACGCGTTGGTGGCCGACATGTTCCCGTGGTCCGAGTAGTAGTTGACCATGATGCGGTAGGGCTGACCGATCACGGGGTTGTCGATGTTGATGTTCTCGGGCGCGCAGAACGAGTCGAGATCGGGGTCGGTCTCACTGCCGTCGCAGCTGCCGTCGGTGCCGTTGGTGTCGACGTCGAGGCGCGGGTTGCGGCACGACCCGAGCGCGCGCCAGTCCGCGCCGCCGCCGTGGGGCGCGTCCTGACAGTTGACGAGATCGCTGTTCGGGAGGCCCCAGTTCAGATCACCGGTCGTCGCGTCGGGCTGGCAGTTCAAGTAGTAGCAGTCGTCGCTGGTGAACCAGTTCGTGTCGGTGCCGTTCTGCGTCCAGCGATGCAGGTGGAGGTCGACGTCGGTGCCGTTGCTGTCGACCATCGTGTCCCAGTTGAGCTCGACGCGGAGCGAGCCCTCGCCACCACGCACGTAGACGGTCCACGCGCAGTTCGCGGTGGTGCCGTCCGAGAGGGTCATCTCGATCGAGACGCGGTACGCGCCCGAGGCCGTGAGGTACACGTCCGTCGTCGCGCTGTTGGGCGACGCGAGGGCAGGGCAGAGGTCGTCCGGCACCGACTCCGGGCAGTCGATCGTCCAGCGGTACCCAGTGGCCGTGGCGCCGCCGGTCAGCGTCACGCGGCTCGCATCGAGTCGGTGCGTGGTGAGCGGGGCGACGGTCTCGTTGCCGGGGCACGCGACGCTCGACGAGCAGCCGGAGAGGCCGTTGTCCGCTGTGCCGTCGCAGTCGTTGTCGATGCCGTCGCACGACTCGTTCGTGGGGAAGACGCCGCTGTGGCACGAATCCCAGATCGCGAACTCGCTGCAGCTCATGACGCCGTCCGAGCACGCGCCGATGTTGCGGCGCGAGGGCGGCCCCGCGAAGCAGTCGCGCGTGGTGCCGGGGCGGCACGTGCAGCCTTCGTCGACGGTGAGATCGCAGTCGTCGTCGAGGCCGTTGCCCTCGCCGTCACCACAGAGGTCCGTGGGCACGCAGTCACCGGAGCAACCGAAGCCACCGCCGTCCGAGAGGTCGAAGTTGGCGTCGGTGCCGGGCGGCACGTAGACGTCGGTCCCGCCACCTCCGCCCCCGCCGGCGTCGATGCGATCGCCGTTGCCGCGCACGGTGCACGCGCTCACGGCGGCGCCGGTGACGCACAGCAGAGAGAGGGCGAGCGCCCACTCCGCGCCCGGCAGGCGCGAACACGTGAAACTCATCGATCGACGCATGCTCATGAGGTGCCTCGGACGTGAAAAAGAAAGGAGAGCCGGCGACCCGTCGGCTCTCGCGCGAGGCGCGCAGCCTTGCACGAACGCTCCAGGGTCCCAAACCGCGAGCATGTTCGATCGTGTGAGAGGACGCACCCGCGCGGCCCGGCCGGCTCCTGGAAAGCGAGGGACTCGCGTTCGGAGAGCGGCTCGGTCGCCGAGCACGAGACGCCCAGGCCCGTCCGAACGCCACGGGCTCGACGATCATCGACCTCGGCGTCGGCCGAGCCGGTGGCGCTCGAGAAACCCGACCTCGGCGTGCTTCGAGCCGCAAGGGCTCCCGAATCGCCGAAGGTCTACGTCTCGGAAGCCCATCGGTTAGGCCGGACACCAACGTCGGCGTTTCTGGACCCCCTTGGGCTCCCGCAAACACCAACGTCGGCGTTTTCATAGCCTCGAGGCTATGGATCGGCGGGAGGTCCGCGACGGACGGCGGTGTCCGACGGACGGCGGTGTCCGACGGACGGCGGTGTCAGACCTCGGCGGACGGCGGACCTCGGCGGACGGCCGGACGGCGGTGTTTTCAGACCTCTGCGGAGCTCGCCTCGTGCGAAGGGCGGCCCGCAGCGGTCGGGTGTCCTTGAATCGTGACACTGTTCGCCGCGCCGCCCGTCCACGAGGGCTCGTGAGCGTCTCGTACGAGCCCGTCTGTCGAGGTCGCGCGACAAGCACCTTTGGCCCGCTCGACCTCGTGGTCGGCGGGCACACGTCTCCCGTCGCGCGTCGCGACGGGCTCGATTCAGGACCAGCTGAGGGCCTAAGTCATCACTGGCGCCCTCGCGATCCAAGGCGGTCGCGTCCCCGCCGGGAACGCGCACAGCACACCTGTCTCTCGGAACCTCGCCGACGCGACTCGATAAACAGCCAGCATCTCCGAATAGGCGCGACGATGGGCCTTCTGGTCGTCCTCGGTCGCGTGCGCCCAGGGCTTGGGGCTGTGCTCGACGTCCGCGGGTCGGCTGAACGGATCGATTCGTGTGTAGTGGGAGCCCTTCGGCAGTCGACGATGCCGCCGATTCACGGTTTCCTGTCGCTCCACGTCGCGCACGCTCTCCTCGTGCGCCCGACGCGCCGCGCGAAGCTCACGCTCCGACAGCTGCCGCCACAGCCCCGGCAGCGACACTGGCACCGACACCGTCGCCGTGTAGTCAGCCATCTCGTCTTCGCGCGCGCCCGACTCGCGCCAGGCCTCTTCATTCAAGTACGCGAGCTCGACACTCGCCTTGCCGTCACACACAGCACGAAAGCTCGAGAGCCCCGGCCACTCTTCCACACGCTCGACGAGGCCGTGGTGCACGGGCTGCGTGTGCGTGTACGTCATGCGCCGCGCGACGTGGAGGTCGTCGAGGATGGCGAGGATGCGCGGCCGCCCACGGAAGAAGTGGCCGTGGCGTCCTCGTAGCTTGTTGAGGTCCTGCGCGATCTTCTGATCGAGCGCCCGCATGAAGTCCGAGATGTTCAGCGCCTCCTCGTCTGTCTCCACGAAGAGCACGAGGTGGAAGTGGTTCGAGACGAACGAGAACGACACGACGTTCACGCCCGGGAACTTGTTGCAGGCGATGGCGAGCGCGACGCCGATCAGAAAGACGGTCAGCGGATCCGGCCGCATGAGCATCTCGTCGCCCGCGCACTTCTGTACGACCTCGTAGTACCGAACCCCCGGTGCATACCAACGCACATCCGCCATGACCTTCGAGCCTCCTCGCGAGGCCGAAATGCACGGACCAAACCGGGTGTTTCGCGCTCGAACGTAAGGGAATTCGCGCGAGATCTGGCGGCCTGGCGGACCCCTGGCGGCGAAGTCCGCCACGTCGACGATGTGGACCTCGACCCCGGTCAGCGGGCGAAAAGTGCAGTCCGAGGTTGGAAAACGCGTGGCCTCGGGACGACGCAGGGCACGATGTGCCCTCGTCGACGGTGCCATCGTCAGGAGAGGTTCATGCGTCGGACTCCGCTCGGTTGGATGCTCGTCGTGCTCGCGGGCACCCCGGGCTGCTATCTGTTCAACAGCCTCGCGGGGAGCGGAGCTTCGGAGCGCGACGCAGGTGTCCTCCGCATCGATGCGTCGTTCGGCGCGCTCCTCGACGCGAGCTCCTCGGCCACGCTCGATGCGCGGCGCATGGACCACGACGCCTGGGCTCCGGACTCGGGACCGCCGTTGCCTCGTGAGCCCGATCCCGGTCCCGACGGACGTCCGAGCGATGACCCCGACGGCTGGGTGGATCCACCCGAGCTCGGTCCCGACGACCCGTGTTGCACGCTCGGTGAGCCAGTGCGCGTCACCTCGCGCGACGAAGGAGTGGCGCTGTCGGACGACCCGCCGCTGATCGCGTGGGGGCCCGGCCGATGGGGCCTCGCAGTCACTCGGTTCCTCGCTGGCGAAGGCCGCGTGCGCACCCTTGTCACCTACGACCTCTCAGCGGATGGCACGGTGGCGGGCCCCGCGCGGACGCTGGCGACGCCGCCCCACCTGAGCGCAGAGTCGACGCCGCGGGCCCGCGTGTTTCGTTGGGCCGCCGGTCGGTGGGCGCTCGTCGCGAGTGACGACGCCGTCACCGGCAGCGAGCGGCCGCTGGACGTTCGTTTCTTCGACGCGTCGTTCACGCCCGCGAGCGCGTGGATTCCTCTCGGCGCAGGCACGGGTGTCGACCTCACGTACCTCGCGCATCGCGATCGTTGGCTCGCGTTCACGTCGCAGTCCGACGCGACACGCAGCATCCCGCTCGACGAGCGTGACGGTGTCGGGCCCGTCATGGATGCCACCTCCCCGTGGTCGAGGGTCGTGCGCGCGGCGAGCTTGCGGAGCCGCGCTGTGGTCCTTCCGCTCGACGCGAACGCAGCCACCGATCTCTTCGTGGTGGATCCAGACGGCGCTGTGCTCGGGCGGCTCCCTCACGCGAGCGACCGCGGGAGCTTTCGGGGCGGGAGCATGACCAGCGTGCGCGACGTCGCGGTGGTCGCCGTCCAACGCCTGAACCGCGTGGAGATCGAGGTCGCCGATCCCTTCGCGCTCCGCTGGGTCACCGGTCCTTCGGTCGTCGGCGACGCGGGCTCCGGGGATCGAGGTCTGGAGCACGGGCTCGACGTCGCGGGCAGCGGCACGTTCGGCGTGGCCGGTGTCTGCTGGGGCGTGCCGGGCGTCGAGGGTCGTGACGAAGAGAGCAGGATCCTCTTCCGCCTCGTGGACACCCGCGGTCGACCGCGCGGCGCAGCCGTCACCGTCGTCTCCTCCATGTTTCGAGGCAACTTGGCCAACTGCACGGTCGGCACGGACGACCGCGGCTTCCTCGTCGGCTGGTGGAACGGCAGCGAGCTCTGGGTGCGTCGCATCGACCTCGCGCCCTAGCCGCAGTGGCCTATTGAACTTTCTTTCGTGACCCGTGATTGGTTCCTCGGGGGTCGTCGCACTAGAGGCGGGTCGGGCGTGTGCTCGACGTCGTTCTGCACCGCGCTCGCGCGGTGATCGGAGGGCCGATGATCCGCCTCGACGCGCCCATGCGGGTGCGAACGGTCTCCTGTTGTCTGGTGGCCGCGCTGCTCGTTCTCGCGGGCTGTGAAGGCGCGCTGTCGAGCCGCGGTCGCGGCGGCTCGGGGCAGCGGGGTGGTGACGCTGGCCGCATCGACGGCGGGCCGGACTGGGTCGATCCCTGGGTGGAGCCCGAGCCCGAGCCCGAGCCTGAACCGGAACCGGAACCGGGACCGGGACCGGAGCCGGAACCGGAACCGGATCCGGGGACCGATCCCGTGGAGCCGGAGCCTGATCCGGGCACCGATCCCGTGGAGCCGGAGCCTGATCCGGGCACCGATCCCGAGCCTGATCCGGGCACCGATCCTGCGCCTGACCCGGGCACCGATCCGGGGGCGTGCACCTACCCCGCAGGCGCGGCCGCGACGATCAACACCGGCACCATCATGCCCGCGTACCGATGGGCCACCGCGTACACGGCGGACGGCACCTCGATGCCGTTCGATCTCGAGGCGTTCCACTGCGGCGTCGGCGCGTGGGCCGCGTATCACTCCGTCCTCTTCGTCGTCGGCACCGGCTGGTGCCCGAACTGTCCGACGTACCTCCGCGACATCGCCGCGATGGACCTGCCCTCACGCGGCACCCTCGTGGTGTTCCTCGAGTCGCAGGACGAGAGCTACCGCTCGTGCAGCTCGGCGACGGCGCGTCGCACCGTCGATCGTGTCGTGGGCACGGCCGAAGGGCTGCGCATCGGCGATGGCGAGAACAGCCTCCGCGACGCGCTCGGCGATCAGACCAGCACCGTGCCCTCGAGCTACATGGTGCGACGCAGCGACATGCGTGTGCTGGCCGACGAGAACCAGCTCGGCTTCACGCCGGACTGGGTCGAGATGGCCACGAGCCCCGACACCGACTGGCCTGCGCGCTACGGCCACGCGGCACCGCCGCCGCCCGCTGCCTGCGTGGAAGAGAGGTACGAGCCGAACGACACACGCGCGAGCGCTGCCGCGATCGGCGTGGGCACGTTCACCGCAGGCATCTGCGGCGCGAACGACGACTACTTCGCCGTCTCGCTCACGGGTCGGTGGCGCGTCGATCTCGACTTCCGACACTCCGATGGCGACATCGATCTCTTCGCGCTCGATGCGTCGGGTCGCGTGATCGGCACGAGCGACTCCCCCGACGACGACGAGTCGCTGACGGTGACCGGTCCCGCGACCCTGCGCGTGCTCGGCTACGAGGGCGCGCGCGCTGCCTACCGAATCACCCTCACGGAGCTGTGATGTCGAAACGCCTACGATTTCAAGGTGTCTGCGCGATCGTGCTCCTCGCAGCCTGCGGTGATGCGCCCACCCGCATGCGCGAGGCGCGTGATGCAGGATCGACAGCGAGCGACGCGCACGTGCCCATCGGCACCGACGCTGCGTCGCCGAGGATCGAGGTCGGACCGCTGCCTCCGGATCCCATGCTCGAGGCGACCGATCGCACGCGCGGAGCGAGCTGTCCTTCGAGCTCGCGCTGGGTCGTCGCGGTGCGTGGCCGCGTGGTCGACGAAGACGGCGCGCCGATCGAAGGCGCGCTGGTTCAGCCGTGTCTCTTGCTCGGCGGCACCGATCGACGCGTGTGCCTGCGTCCCTCGGCGAGCGACGCCGAGGGCGTGCTCACAGCGATCCTCCCCGAGGAGAGTCGCTGCGTGGACGAGGTGGCGCTGCGCATGCTCGTGCCCGAGAGCGCACGCGCCACGGGCTACTGTGCGGTTCCCGAGGCGGGCGAGGACGGAGTGCTGGTGCCCGATCGTGCGCTCGTGCTCGTGGGCACGAGCGCCCCGCGCGCGCGTCCGCCGGTGGGCGACGAAGGCGCGATGCGCGAGGTGAGCTTCGAGGGGGTCACGCTCACCACGAGCCCACGCGTGGTTGGCACCGACCGCTACGACACGATGGGCGCGCGCGTCCTCTCCGGCGCGCTCGCCACCGCCACCTGCCTCGGGGATGGGACCCCGATGGATCTCCTCGTCGCGTTCACACCCGAGGTCGCTGTCGAGGATCGGGCAGGACTGCCTGCCTCGATCGAGGCGCGCGGCTTCTCGCCGGGCGAGCGCGTCGAGCTCTTCGTGCTCGGAGGCCTCGCGACGATGCTCGCGAGCGGTGAGCTCGTGCCCGAAGCCGAGTGGCATCGCTTCGCGACAGCGACGGTCTCGCCCGACGGGACCATCACGACCTCGAGCGGTGAAGGCGTGCCGCACCTCGGCTGGCTCGGCATCCGCCGCGCGCCCTGATAGCCTCGGCGTTCATGCCGTCCGCCACCGACGCCTCTCGCGCCATGCGCCGCAGCATGGCGATGGAGCCGTCGAGCGCGCCGCGCCTCTTGCCGGACACGATGATCGCGGGCCGCTACCGCATCCTCGACGTGCTGGGCGAGGGCGGCATGGGCACCGTCTACCGCGCGGAGCAGCCGGCGCTGCATCGACGCGTCGCCCTCAAGGTGGTGCGGCCCGAGCTCTCGAGCGACGCGAGCATGATCGCCCGCTTCGAGCGCGAGGCGTACGCGTCCTCGCGCATCACGAGCCCGCACGTCGTCGTCGTGCACGACTTCGGTCGCGCGGAGAGCGGCTTGCTCTACCTCGTGATGGAGCTGCTCGAGGGCGAGAGCCTCGCGACCTGCCTCGAGCGCGAGGGCTCGCTGCCGGTGCCTGAAGCGCTGCGCATCTGTCGCGACGTGGCGCGTGCGCTCGAGGTCGCGCACGGCGCGGGCATCGTCCACCGCGACCTCAAGCCGGACAACGTCTTCCTCACCACGCAGGGCGACGTGAAGGTCCTCGACTTCGGCATCGCGCGCATCGTCGAGGGGCCGGGCGGGCCCACCGTGGGCAACGCGACGATGACCGGCATGATCGTGGGCACCCCGGTGTACATGAGCCCCGAGGCGATCAGCCGCGCGCCCGTGGGGCCGGCCACCGATCTCTACGCGCTCGGCGTGATGCTCTTCGAGCTGCTCAGCGGACAGCCACCGTTCATGGCGGCCGAGGCCGTGCTGCTCATGAGCCAGCACCTCACCGCGGCGCCGCCTGCGCTCGAGGCGCTGGTGCCCTCGCTCGCGCGCAAGCCTGGCATCGCGACCCTCGTGTCGCGCCTGCTCGCGAAGGCGCCCGAGGATCGAGGCGACACCAAGGCCGTGAGCACCGAGCTCGCGAAGCTCGCGAAGCAGTACGGCGACACGAGCCAGCACGAGCTCGCGCGACCCGTCGTGGCGAGCGTTCCGGTGAGCGTTCCTCCCAAGGCGCCGCGCTCGTGGCGTGGCCTCGCGATCGGCGCTGTCCTCGCGGGCGGCATGATGATCGGTGGCCTCGCGTACGTGCTCGGTGCACCACCTTCGGTCGCCACCACGACGCTGCCGATCGAGCCCACCACGATCGCGACGCCGGTGCCCACCTCCGAGCCGATCGCTGATCCCACGCCCGTGGTCCCGCCGGAGGTCGACCCGCCGCCGCCCGTGCGAGACGACGTGACCCTCACGCTCGAGGGCGTCCCCGAGGGCGCGACGCTCGAGGCGGCGGACGGCACGCTCGACGGCACGCACGTGCGCTGGCCGCGGGGATCGGGCGTCCATACCGTCGTGGTGCGCGCGGAGGGCTACGAGCCGGCCACCCTCGAGGTCGACAGCGCGGAGGACACCACGCGCACGGTGGTGCTCGAGCGCGAGCGCCGGCGCATCGATCGACGCACGGGGGGCAGCGGCGGCACGGGCACCCCGCCGACCACGACCTCGGGCGCGAGTGATCCCGGCGGATTGCGGCGTCAGTTTTAGCTACGCTCCCGACGTGCTTCGCCTGCTCGCGGTGTTCGTGCTCGTCATGGTCTCGCTCTCTTCGCTCGCGCCCCGGACGGTGCGCGCGCAGGACGCTGACGCCGAGGTCTCTGCGAGCTCGCTGGCCGAGGCCCGCTCGCTCTTCGAGCGAGGCCTCGCCGCCGCCGATGCGGAGCGCTGGGGCCAAGCGGTCGAGCTCTTTCGTCGCGCGAGCGAGATCGTCGAGCGACCGAGCATCGTGTTCAACCTCGGGCAAGCGCTCATGCGCCTGGGGCAGTCCACGGAGGCGCGCGCCGCGCTCGAGCGCTTCGTCGCCATCGCGGACGCGAGCGCCGATCGCGAGGACATCCTCGCGGCGCAGCGACTGCTCGCGGAGCTCGAGGCCACGCAAGGCACGCTCGATCTCTCCATCGAGCCCGCCGACGCGATCGTCGAGCTCGACGGTGCGCCGATCGCGGGGAGCGGCGCGGAGCGCACGCTGACGCTCGACCCAGGCCGACATCGGCTCGCCATCACCGCGCCCGGCCATCGCCCCGACCGCTTCGAGGTGTCGGTGATCGCTGGCTCGCACGAGCGGCGCAGCGCGATCCTCGAGCGCCTGCCGTCACGTCCTGCGACGCTCGTCGTTCACGCGCCCGCGAACGCAGAGGTGCGTGTCGATGGCCTCCTCGCGGGTCGGGGCGAGCTCGAGAGCGAGCTCGTCCCCGGCGAGCACCGGGTGGTCGTCACCAGCGAGGGCGAGGCGATCCTCGAGCGCGACATCACGATCGGCGAGGGCGATCGACTGGTGCTCGACGCCGTCGTGCGTGACGGCAGCGGATCGGTCGCCGAGGAGCCGTGGCTCTGGATCGTGATCGGCCTCGCCGTCGTCGGCGCGGGCGTGGGCATCGGCGTCGGCGTCTATCTGTCCCAGCCGCCCGTCGATCCCATCAACGGCTACGCCGGCACCACTGGCGTCTCCATCACCGCGCTCCGGTTCTAGGCATCGATGCGAACACTCCTGCCTCGCGCTCTTCTCCTCCTCGTCGGCCTCGTGATCGGCTGCACGGGCGGGCACGACGGTCGTTTCCTCGTCGTGGTGTCTTCCGACATCCCCTCGCCCGATCAGCTCGCGCGCGTGCGCGTGGAGGTCGGCGAGGAAGCGCACGAATTCGTGCTGGGCGAAGGCACGCGTCTGCCGTTCTCGTTCGCGGTGGACGCGCGTCCCGGTCGTCCCGACCAGGATCCCGTCACCGTCGTCGTCTCCGGTCTCGATGCCACCGGCGCTGTGTTGATGAGCTTCCCCGTCACCACACGCTTCCGCCCGAACCGGACGCTCGTGCTTCCCGTCACGCTCCTGCGCCGGTGCACGGCGCTCGCGCTCTGCGGCGAGCAGCTTCGTTGCGGGGCCTCGGAGGCATGCACGCCGGACGGCTGCGTGCCCGCCGACGTCGACGCGGACGACCTACGCGAGATCAGCACGCCAGGCGACGAGGTCGTCGCGTCCCTCACGCCCGAAGGCGTCTGCGTCGAGCTCGCCGACCTCCATTGCGCCGCGATCTTTCGTTGTTGTTCGAGCGCGGGATCGCTCCCGCCCGACGACCAGGCGAGCCTCCGCGCGCGGTGCCTGGAGCAGATCGAGGCCGACTGCCGCACCAACTTCCTGCCGCTCTTCGACGACCCGCGCACAGGCTTCGACGGTGCACGAGCGTCCGCCGCGCTCGCAGCGGGCGACGCTCTGACGCGGCAGTGCAGCCTCTCCTACGCGCAGTGGGGCGCCTCCCTCGAGCAGGGCATCCTGTCCTCGCTCGTCGGCACCGTCGCACAGGGCGGCGCGTGTGGGTTCAGCGAGGCCGGCGAGTTCTTCTCGTGTCGTGATGGCGCGTGTGTGCTCGAGGGCGCGGCGGCCCAGTGCGGCGCTCGCGCGTGTCTGGGTCAGCCGTGCTTCGACGCGCAGGACATCGACGTGCTCGCGGCGCTCGCCGACAACGGCTGCAACGACGAGCTCTTCTGCGCCCAGGGCGGCGACGGCCCGCGCTGCGAGCGCGTGCTGCCCGATGGCGCCGAGTGCTTCCGCAACGGGCAGTGCGCCTCGAGGATCTGCAATCGACCGCTCGGCACCTGCGCCGACGGAACGCAGTGCAGCGTCAGCACGGACTGCCCGAGCCCCGCGTGCGACACGACGAGCAACACCTGTCACGACGGCACGACGTGCGGGGGCGACGAGTGCGCGTGGCACGACTGCGCGCGTGAGGTCGGCGTGTGTGCGCCGCTCACCATCGAGAACCTCTACTGTCCGGGATGACCTCCGCGCGCGTCAGGGCGTGCGCGTGAGCGAGAGGAAGCCGCTGCGCGTTCCCGTGAGGAGATCGAGCAGGTCCTGCTCGATGCCGCGCGTCGCCGTCTCGACGATGCGGCCTTGCTCCACGCCGTCGCGCCGCACGATGACAGTGGGCACGTAGCGGAGATCGGCGTCTTCGCTGAGGCCGGGCGCGACCTTGCTGCGATCGACGCCGACGAAGCGGATCGTGAACGGCAAGGGCGCCACCTGCGCCGCGATCTCGAGCGCGAGGAAGAGCCGGCTGATCTCGCGACGGCTGTCGCCGCACCACGTCCCGAGGAAGACGTCGACCTCGGCGCCTGCCGGCACGCCCGCGAGCGCGCGCGCCGTCTCGTCCTCGGGATCGGCGGCGGCGATCGCGTCGTGCCACGCGGGCACCGCGGCCTCGATCGCCTCGCGCGAGGTCACGCCGACGACGTCTGCGGGTCGTGCTGCCACGGTGCTCTCCGATGCATGGGTGCTGCGCTCGCTCGTCGCGCCGCACCCGACGACCCAGGGCGCGGACAGCGCGCACGTGATCGCGAGGCCGACGAGCGTGCGAGAAGGTGCGAGGATCATCGCGGCGATGATAGCGTCCTCGCGATGTCGTCGGCGCAGCCGCTGCTCCGCTTCCTCGGCCTGGTCGAGCGCGAGCTCCACGCGGAGACCGCGCGCATCGAGCTGAGCGCGCACGAACCTGCGCCCGAGGTGGTGTGGGCGCCGATGGCGCATGGCTTCCGTGTGGTGGTCTCGCTGTCGGGAGCGTACGACCCGGTGGAGGCGCGCGCGCGCCTCGTCGCGATCGTCGACTCGTTCTCCGGTGTGCTCGCCGAGACGGTGCTGCCCGCCGTGCGCGAAGCACCGCAGACGGCGATCGCGACGCTGGAAGAGGCGCTCGATCTGCTCGCGCACCGCGCACGCGCCGAGAGCGCGTGGGTGATCGACGACTCCACGCCCGAGATCTGGGGAGGCTCGCTCCCCCACGAGGGCCTCGACGTCGCGCGGGCACTGCGCGTCGATCGTCTCGCGCGCGCCGCCGAGCGCGGCGAGATGTCGCTCGCGCAGCTCGTTGCGCTCGACGATCGCCTCCGCGCCACCCTCGCCGAGCGCGGCTTCTCGCCCGCCGAAGCCAAGCAGATCGAGCACGATCTCGAGGAGCTTCCGCGCACGCTCCCGGACGGCGCGCTGCTGCGCATGCTCCGCACCCTCGCCGCGGTGCGGAGCAAGTCTCAGAGCCCCGATCCGAGCTTCACGCGGCGCTTCGCGGGGATCTACGAGCTGGTGCTCGTCTTCTCGGGCCCCTACTCGGAGCTACACGCCGAGGCCGCCGTGCTCCGCGCGCTCCCGCTCATCGAGCGCCTCGTGACCTCGCTCCCACCGCGCGATCCTGTCGCCACGGGCGCCAAGGTCGCCGTGCTCCGACGCCTCCGCCGCGTCTGATCGCACGGCGTCGCCCGCGCTCCGATCGACGGAACGACGAAGCCCCCGCTCCGAAGAGCGAGGGCCGTTTCGATGGGAGCGCAGGCGAGGGGCCAGAGGTCCCTCGACCCAGAGAGCTCAGTTTTCCGCGGCGCAGGCGCCGCGAGATGGGGGCTTTGCCCCCAAACCCCGTACAACAGTTCGAGAGCTCGAAACGATTGTTTCTCGCTCTCTCAGTCGCCGCCGGTCTCGTTGACCGCGAACGAGATGTTCGAGTAGCCCGCCTGGGCTGCCGAGAACATCACCTTCTTGATCACGCGGAAGTCGATCGCGCGGTCGGCCTGGATGATGACCGTGCCGGGGAAGGGCTCGCGCGGGTGGAGGATGTTCCAGTTGCGGCGCAGGGTCTCGAGATCCTGCACGAGCTGCTCGATGCGCTCGAGGCCCGCGTTGGCCGCGAGCGTCTGCGTGTCCGCCATGCGGCGGCCGTCGAGCGTCACCACGCGCGAGTCGATCTGCACGATCGGCGCGAGCTCGAGCTCCACGGCGTTCGTCGCGCTCGGCATCGTGAGGCCCGCGCGCTGCGCGATGAGCTCACCCGACGCGCTGAACGACGAGAGCAGGAAGACGACGAGCGTGATGAGGAAGTCGATGAACGGGACGAGCGGGATGTTCGCATCCAGCGCCTTGCGTCCGCCGCCTGCGACCTTGCCCCGCACGAACTTGAGCGGGATGTGGTGCAGCAGAACCTTGTCGGGTTTGTGAATCGGCATGTCGGGAGTTCCTTCAGAAAGAAGTGCGAGCTCGACTCACAAGGTCGCGCCGTCGCTGAGCGACACTTCTGCGTAGCCCTCGCCGATCGCGAGATCCATCGCAGCGATCACCTGGTGGTATTCGACGCCGTCCTCGGGCGCGACGATGATGTCGTGCCGGTTGGGCTCGGCCTGACGACGCTCGCGGAGGCGCGTGCGGAGCGTCTCGCCGTCGTACTCGTCGCCGTTCTTCGGGATCTCGATGCGCTCACCCGCGCTCGACGCGATGGTGTAGCCGCTGCCCGTGACCTGCAGGTAGAGCCGGATCTGCGGCTCCTGCTGCTCGGTCGGGTTCGAGACCTGGCCCGGCGTCTGCTGGTTCGCGTCGAGGCGCGCGAGACGGTTCCACACCGCCGTCACGAGCAAGAACATGACGCAGCAGAGGAGCAGATCGATGAACGGAACGAGGGGGATCTCGGAGTCGACGGACTTCTTGCCGCCGTGTCCACCACCGCCGACGCTTACGCCACCCATGGGAACCTCGGGCTAGGAGCCTGGAACGAGAAGGAACGATCGCTCTCGTCCGAGAGCGAGGAGAGGGTGAGCCGGCGCCACATCGGGAGCGGCCGACGGCTCACCCAGCGAACATCACACAGCGAGGATCACGCCGCCTGGGGGACGCCCTGGAGGTTGATCTTCGAGCGGTTGTTCACGACGAGGTTCATCACCTGCACCGTGGCGCCGTTGATGTCGTCGAGGAGCGACTGCGTCTTGCCGTTGAGGAGGGCGAAGCCGATGAGCGCGATCAGCGCGGCCAGGAGGCCGAACGCCGTGCAGTTCATGGCCTCGGAGATACCGCGCGCGAGCATCGTCGCGCGGCTCGCGGCGTCGGCGTTCGCGACGGCGCCGAACGCGGCGATGAGGCCGGTCACGGTGCCGAGCAGACCCGAGAGCATCGCGAGGTTCGCGAGGAGCGCGAGATACGGGGTGCGGTGCTCGATCTTCGGGAGCTCACGGAGAGCTGCCTCGTCCATCGCCGCCTGGACCTCGGAGTCGGGTCGGTTGACCTTCATCAGGCCCGCCTTGACGATGCGCGCGAGGGGCGCGTTCGCCGCCGAGCAGAGCTTGATCGCGCGTCCGATGTCACCAGCGAGGATGCACTTCTGCATGGTCGCCAGGAACACGTCGCGGTTGATCGAGCTCCTGTAGAGGTAGATCGCGCGCTCGATGATGATTCCGATCGCGAGGATCTGCCAGAAGAGGATCGGGTACATGCCCCAGCCGCCCTCTTCGAAGTGATGCGCCAGCGTTGCCATTCCTCTTCTTCTCCTCTCCTCGCGAGCCACGGACCGCAGATCGCCACGGCCAGTCGCTCGATTCGTCGCGTCGCTCCGGATGGAGATCGACACGGACAGAAACATCGGTTCGCGCCCGCGTTCGTCGCGCGCGCTCTCGGATCACAGCATCGGATCACAAGCTAGAGGCGTAGCCTCGAGAACGGGCCGCGATGATATAGAGGTGGTCCTCCATGTCAACACTGATCTCGGGCGTCGGGATCACGCGTGCTCTCGTCACGAACACGAACCGCGAGCGGGACGCCTCGCGGCCGGTGGCGGCCCCGAGGGCAGACCTGCCAGTGTCGTTAGAGGCCCGAGCCGCAACGAGGTTCCCGGCTCGTGTGCGATCATGAACGATTCCCTTCTCTCGTTGACACGCGTGGTGAGCGTCGGTTAGCGTGCCGTCGCGCTCGGGGGCCCTCCGTCGTGTCGTACGAAGGGCCCGTGGCGAGCGCATCCGAAGCATTGGTTCCGGCTCGTGAACCACAGAGATCGGGAGTCGCGTAGATGGAGACTATCTGGAACGCCCTGCGAGATGGAGCGCCCTTCTCGTTCTTCAACGTCGCCGTGCTGGCGTTCGTCATCGCGATCATCGTCGAGCGGTTCGTCTTCCTGCTCACGAAGTACCGCGTGAACTCGGGTGAGTTCATGGCGCAGATCCGCAAGCTGGTGCAGGCGGGCAACATCGATCGCGCGATCAAGCTCTGCGAGGCGGCGCCGCTGCCGCTCCTGCAGGTCGTGAAGTCGGGCCTCACCCAGTCGCAGAAGGGTGACGACGCCGTCATCGCCGCGATGGAAGAGAAGTGGGCCGAGCTCCACCCGATCCTCGAGAAGCGCACGCCGTGGCTGTGGACGCTCGCGAACATCGCGACGCTCATCGGCCTCCTCGGCACGATCTCGGGTCTCATCAAGGCCTTCGGCGCCGTGGCTCACGCGGAAGCGTCGCAGCGCGCGCAGATCCTCTCGGGCGGCATCTCGGAAGCCATGTGGAACACAGCGCTCGGCCTCGGCATCGCCGTGCTCTGCATGATCTTCCATCTCGTGCTCCACACGATGACGAAGAACATCAAGCAGGACATGGAGCTCTCGACCATGAAGCTCGAGAACCTCCTCCTGAACAAGGGTCGCTGATCCTCCTGGGGCTCCGCCCCAGACCCGGCCGCCGCGCGCACTGCTTCGCTGCGCGGCGCTCCGCGCGGGGTCCCACCTCGCTTGGCGTCTGCGAACGAACCCCTCGAACGACAGGCTTGGGCAACACCGATGTCCGGCACGCTCTCCCCCCGACAGAAGGCGTACGTCCGCAAGAAGACGAAGATCCACGAGCTGGATCCTTCGGAGGCTGCGGGCGAGCTCAACATCGTCCCGTTCCTCGACATCGTCGTGAACATCATCATGTTCCTGCTCACCCTCACGGCGTACATCGTCGTGTCGAGCGAGCTGGATGCACGACTGCCCACGACGAGCCGAGGCGGACGCGGCGGCGTGCAGCCGCAGGCGTCGTTGAACCTCTCGGTGACGATCGCGGAGAACGGCATCATCGTGGCGGGCTCGGGCGGCAAGCTCGCGCCGGGCTGCACCCAGATGCAGCCGGGACGCGTGATCACGGTGCCGAACCTCCCGAACCCGGCCACCGATGCGAACCACGATGGTCAGCCCGACGTGTACGACTGGCGTGGGCTCACGCGCTGCCTCGCGACGGTGAAGGGCCAGTTCCCCGACGAGAACCAGGCCATCCTCTCGGCCGATCCGAACGTCGAGTACCGTCACCTCATCGCGGCGATGGATGCGATCCGCGCCGATGGTGAGCTGCCGCTCTTCCCCGAGATGCTTCTCTCTGCGGGTGTGCGATGAGCGAGCCGAAGCAGGCCACCGCGGGGCAGGTCGCCGCGCTCATCCGGCGCAAGAACAAGAAGCACCCGGAGCACGAAGAGCAGTCCATCAACATCTATCCGATGATGGACATGATGACGATCCTCCTCGTCTTCCTGATCATGCAGTTCGCGCAGGAGAGCGCGAACGTCATGCAGTCCGAGGATCTCCAGATCCCGTACTCCATCTCGCGTCAGGAGCTGACCGAGGCGCTGCCCGTCCAGATCACGCGCGCCGACATCATGGTGGACAACCACCGCGTGATGAGCCTCCGCAACGGCACGGTCGACCCGAGCCAGAAGCAGGGCGGCGCCAACGGCTTCCTCGTCACGCCGCTCCACGCGGTGATGCTCCAGCACCGCGATCGCCTGAAGCTGATCGCGTCGCGCAACCCGAACCGTCCTTTCCGCGGCGCGGTGCAGATCATCGCGGACCGTCGGACGCCGTTCCGCACCCTCTCCGAGGTGATCTACACGCTCGGTCAGGCGGAGTTCGCGGAGCTGCACTTCGTCGTGCTCCAGGGCTCTGCCAATGGCACGGCCCCGACGGGCGGCGAGGCCCAGTGAGCGCGCGCGCCTCGCGGGGCGCGCGTGGGCGACACCTGTGCATGTCTGGGGTGTTGCGACTTGATCGCGGCGCGGGGCGGTCGGTACCATCGTGGCCCCTCGCGCTGACCCCGCGAGGCTCGCCCATCCCTTCACCTCGCTCTGCTCCGATGCTCTGTTGTCCTCGCCGCTCGAGCGCGGACTCTCCTCGAGGTTCCATGCGCCTTCTCGGATCGCCGCTGATCGAACGCACGCGCTCGTCATCCCGTTCCTGGGTGAGTGGCGCGGGCTCTTCCCGTGAGGCGGGATGGACGTCTCGGATCGCGCTGATCCTCGGCATCGCGATCCTCGCGTCCGCGTGCGCCGTGACCGAGGCGGACATCGAGGCGTGGAAGACCACGGTGCGCGGACCGGGCAAGATCGTCGCGGTCCTGCTCGCGGACAAGTACAGCGACCCGCTGCGTGTGCGCGCGGGCCTCGCGCTCGTCGAGATGGATCGTGCGGACGTCGAGGGCATCAGCGAGCTCCAGGGCGCGCTGCGACAGATGCCCGACGAGACGCGCCGTCGCATCGTCGACGGCATGGCCCCGAGCCTCATCGAGATGATGCAGGGACGCGGCGCCGCGGCAGGCGCGCCTGCGCAGGGAACCGGGCCCGACACGGGGCCTGCGGCGATCCAGGTCCGCGCCAAGGACGCGGCGTTCGTGGTGCTCCAGTTCTCTAGCCCGCCGATCCAGGCGCAGCTCACCGACGCCGTCGTCGGATGGTTCGTGGAGGACTTCAACGGTCGCAGCCTCGCGGGCAGCTTCTCCGCAGAGCAGGTGATCCGACAGCTCGGTGCGCCCGCGGCGTCGCGCCTCGTCGAGGCGATGAACGCGCGTCTCCCGCAGCAGGCGCTCACCAAGATCTGTGAGCTCATCTCCCAGCTCGGCGACGAGCCGACCAAGCAGCGCGCAGGCGCGCGCATCGTCGAGATCGAGATCGAGATGGAGAGCGCGGAGTTCGGGACCTGGCTCGGCGATCGACTTCGACAGCAGGCCGCCGCGGCCGTGCCTCCGCGCACGCTCACCGACGAGCAGGTGGCGCGCGGCGTCGCGTTCAACCGCGAGCAGTTCATCACCACGGGCGCGCTCCCCGCGATGCATCACCTCGCCGATCAGCCGCCTGTCGCCGCGCGTCTGCTCGTCGTCGCGCAGCAGCCCAGCACCACCCCCGAGCTCGAGACGCGTCGCGTGACGGCGCTCCAGGCGCTCGAGGGTCACGTGCAGCCCGGGCAGACCACGCCGCTGCTCGCGCTCGCGCTCGACGCGACGCAGCCCGATCGCGTGCGCGACTACGCGTTCGATCGCATCGCGGACTCGCGCGATCGATCGGTGCTCCCGCAGCTGTGGCCGATCGCGACGCAGCCCTCCGCGACGAGCGCGACTGCGTGGCGTGCACGCTGGCGCGTCGGCACGCTGCTGCTCTCGCTGGGGGGTGCGGAGGTGGTGGCCGAGTGGCTCACGCGTCTTCCGCGCGGCACGGGCGAGGCGTACGCCCGTGAGGAGCTGCACGGCTACGCCGAGCGTCTCGCGCAGGTTCGCCCGGCGCCCACGGATCTCATGCGTGCGCGTCTCACGTCGAGCCTGTGGTTCGAGCAGGCGCTCGCGCTCTACTACTTCGAGCGCGTCGGCACCGAGGCGGATCTCGCGGCGCTCCAGCCGCTGACGACCTCGACGGTGGCGACCGTCGGAGAGCACTGGAACGAGCACGGGACGATCGGCGCGATCGCGACGGGAGCGATCTCGGCGATCCGCGAGCGTGTCAGCACGCCGGCAGCAGCGGCTCCCGCAGCACCGGCACCGGCAGCGGGCGCCCCCGCGGCACCGTGAGAGTTCGATCGAGGGCGGAACGAGTGAGCGGGCAGGAGTCGACATGAACGACCAGAACAAGAAGACCCTGAGGCAGTTCCAATGTCGGGACTATCTCTGGGAGATCTTCGAGCAGATGAGCGGCGAGCTCGAGTGCTCGGTCGACTACCTGATCAACGAGGCGATGCGGCAATACGCACGCTCGCGGAATTACGGCGCGCGTGGAGAGCCCTCGACGGCGGGCACGCCGGGCGCGGGCGTCGCGGCTGCGCAGGCTGCGGGCGGGCCGCAGATCGCGTCTGCGCCTCCACCTCCGCGTCCCTATGGCGGCGCGGCGCCGTCGCAGCCTGGTTATCCCGCGCCGCCGACGCGCACCTCAACGAGCGGATCGGGACAAGGCTATCCAGCCCCGCCCGCGTACGGTCAGGGCCAGCCGCAAGGCTACGGTCAGCAGGGCTACGGCCAGGGCCAGCCTCCGCAGGGCTACGGTGGCGCGCAGCCGCAGCAAGGCTACGGCGCTCCGCCTCAGCAAGCTGCGTACGGTCAGGGCCAAGGAGGCTACGGGCCCCAAGGTGGGCAACCGGGCTACGGCCAACAGGGCTATGGCGGCTACACGCCGTCGCCGTCCACTCCTGGCTACCCCGCGCCTCCCGTCGCGCAGGGCTACGGCAACCAGCAGCCAGCCGGCTATCCCGCGCCGCCCGCGCGCGCCCCTGCGACGCAGGCACCCTCGTCCTATCCGCCGCCTCCGCCGAGCCGTCCCGCGACGGGACCGAACGCGCAGGGAAGCAGTGGTCCGCCGCCGTTGCCCGGTGGTGGTGGGAGCGGCGGTGGGCTGATCCAGCCCGCGCAGATGCTCTACGTCATCTTCAACGGCCAGCGTTATCCGGTGAACAAAGAGGAGTTCATCATCGGGCGCGGCGCCAAGACCGCCGATCTCCCCATCAAGGACGGCAACATCTCGCGCCGCCACGCGGCGATCATCTACCAGAACGGCAACTACTACATGAAGGACCTCGGCTCGACGAACGGCGTCGAGTACCAGGGCCGCCGCGTGGACGGGCGACGCATCGAAGAGGGCGACGTCTACCAGCTGTGCGACTACGAGCTCCGGTTCACCTACCGCTGACGATCGCGCCGCGGTCCGATCGCGACGATCGCGATCGACGGCGCGCTCGATCTGGTCCTGGGGTTCCCGATGGCGCGCACTCGTCTCTTCGATCTCCTTCGCCGCTCCTACCGACTCCAGCGCTCGGCGTCGCGTCACGGCGAGCCTCTCTGCGAGCACCTCGAGCGCGCGCGGGAGGTGTACCTGGCGCGTCGCGCGTCGCTGCTCTCGCGTCGCAGCGTGCTCCGTGCGAGCGCTGCGACGGGCGCGGCGTTCGCGTGGTCGGCTCTGCCCGGATGTGACGCAGGCGTCACCGCGACACCCGTGGCCGTCGTCGGCGCGGGCCTCGCAGGCCTCGTGTGTGCGCACCGTCTCGCGCAGGTGGGTGTCGGCGTCGATGTGTTCGAGGCCTGGAATCGCACGGGCGGCCGCACCTTCACAGCGCGCGGCATGCTCGACGGCGGCCAGATCTGCGAGCTCGGCGGTGAGCTCATCGACTCCGATCACGCCGTGATGCAGGGCCTCGCGATGGAGCTCGAGCTGACGCTCGACGATCTCTACGAGCCCGATCTCCTCGAGACCTACTTCTTCGGCGGACGTGCCGTGCCCGTGAGCGAGATCTCCGCGTCGTTCGCGCCCGTGGCGGAGCAGATCGCGACGCAGCTCGAGGCCACGTTCGACGTCGACGCCGACGGCGAGCCCACCTCGGCCGCGCTCGCGGCGTTCATGCGCCTCGACGCAACGCCGCTGCGTGCGTGGCTCGAGACACCGAGCCACGGCGCCGACGCGACGATCCGCGCGCTGCTCGACGTCGCCTACACAGGTGAGTACGGCCGCGAGGCGGACGAGCAGTCGGTGCTCAACCTCATGTACCTCGTCGACTTCACGAGCCCCGATCCCTTCCGGATCTTCGGCGACTCGGACGAGCGCTACCACGTGCACGAAGGCTCGAGCGCGATCGCCGAGGCGCTCACGGAGCGCTACGAGTCACAGATCCAGCTCGAGCATCGTCTCGTCGCGATCCGCGAGGGCTCGGGCGGCAAGCTGCGCCTCGTGTTCGATCGCGGAGGATCGAGCGTCGAGCGGGAGTACGAGCAGGTCCTCGTCACGGTGCCGTTCAGCACGCTGCGCGACGTGGAGATCGACGTCGCGCTCTCGCCCGACAAGCGCACGCTGATCGACGAGCTCGGCTACGGACAGAACGCGAAGCTGATGATGCAGACGCGCACCCGTCCGTGGCGGAGCGCGATGGCGAGCGGCGCGGGCTTCGCCGACAACGGCGCGCAGAGCTTCTGGGACTCGTCGCGTGGACAAGACGGCGAGCAGGGCATCCTCACGCACTTCGCGGGCGGCGACGGCGGCGTGAGCCTCGGCGACGGAAGCGCAGACAGTCAGGCCGAGCGCGTCGCGTCGCTGATCGACGACGCGCTGCCGGGCTTCTCC
The DNA here is from genome assembly GCA_017303575.1 of Deltaproteobacteria bacterium. GTDB lineage: Bacteria > Myxococcota_A > Polyangia > Polyangiales > Sandaracinaceae > JAFLCL01. The sequence goes on along the minus strand of JAFLCL010000020.1, from coordinate 27,538 downwards.
GCGGCGCGCAACGACCGCGTCGTGCGCATGCACTGGCCCTCGCAGCCCAACTTCCGCGGCAGCTACGCGTGCTACCTCCCGGGGCAGTGGTCGATCGGTGGTGCCGAGGGGACCGTCGAGGCCGAGGGTCGTCTCTACTTCGCGGGCGAGCACACCTCGCTCGACTACCAAGGCTTCATGGAGGGAGCGGCGGAGTCGGGCCAGCGCGCGGCGGACGACATCCTCCGCGCGCGTGGTCTCGACGGGCGCGCCGAGATGCTCGTGTCCGCGGGCCTGGTCTCGGCGGACATCGTGTTCGGGGGAGCGTCGCGATCGCGCGACTCGGCGAGGCGACACCTGCTCGGGTTGGCGCGCGCCGCGCGGAGGGTCCGCGCGTGACCACGACGCCGGGACGACCGACACGACCCTCGCGACTGCCGTCACGCACCAGCGTGCTCGAGGCGGGCATGGAGGACATGCGGCCCTCGTCGCTGAAGAACGACTACGGCGCACGTCGATGGCTCGTGCCCGTGCTGGTGCTCGTGGGCAGCTCGCTCGCCGCGTTCGCGAGCTTCTACACCATCGACGTCCTCTTCACCGGCGGTCCACCGCGACCCGTCGATCACCTGCACGCCACGGCGGTGCACCAGTTCCTCGACTTCGATCCCGAGTCCGTCACCGACTCGGTGAGCTCGCTCGCCGCGATGATCGCCGCCGTCTTCGGCATCGTCGTCACGGTCGTGTCCATCATCGTGCAGCTCTCGGCCGATCGGTACACGGGCGTCGCGCGCATGTTCTTGCGCGATCGCATCAACCTCGCGGTGATGGGCTACTACCTCGTCATCTGCGTGTGCGGCGTGTGGACGAGCTTCGCGCTCCAGGCGGACTTCGTGCCGCGCGCCGCGATCCTCGCGATGATGACGGCGACGACGGTGGGCCTCGTGCTCATGGCGCCCTACTTCGGCTACGTGTTCTGGTTCCTCGAGCCGATGAACATCATCGCGCGCATCCGGAACGGCGCCGTGACCAACGCGAAGAAGGGCGTTCACGCCGCGCGCGGTGAGTTCGACGAGCTCCAGGCCGCGACACTCACCGCGATGGAGGAGCTCACCGACATCACGTCGAACTCCATCAGCGGCAAGGACAAGATCATCGCGTCGGGCGCCGTCGATGCGCTCAAGGACTTCTGCCTCGCGTACGTGAAGCACAAGCCTCCGACGAGCGAGGGCGACGCCGCCGAGCAGCACTTCTGGCTGCGCATCGGTCCCTCGCTCCGCTTGAACCCCGACTTCGTCGCGATGGACCCGGAGTCGCTCGCGGATCTCCAGGCGCGCGGCACGTGGGTCGAGTGGAAGGTGATGCGCCAGTACCTCGGCATCTACAACGAGGCGCTCGCGTCGATGCGCGACATCAACTACCTCGTGGCGATCGACACGCGCTACATCGGCGAGGCCGCGAGCAAGCGGGGCGACGACGAGCTCGTGCGGCTCACCTACCGCTTCATGAACTCGTTCCTCCGCGCGACGCTCAACGCGCGCGACGTGCGCACCGCCTACAACGTCATGAACCAGTACCGCCTGCTGGTGGAGGCGCTGCTCCGCGACGGCAACGGCGATCTCGCGCTCGAGGGCGTGCGCCACATGACCTACTACGGCCACGTGAGCTTCGACATGAAGCTCGTGTTCGTGACGGAGACCGTCGCGTACGACGTGAGCTCGCTCTGCCAGCAGGCGCACGAGCACGGCTGCATCGAAGAGGAGAAGATGCTCGAGCACTTCCTCAACCTCGATCGTCCGCTGCGCTCGCTGGCCCAGGAGTCCGCGCTCCTCGGCGTGCGCAAGGCGCAGGTGAAGCTCGCGGCCTACTACCTCTCCCTCGGTGAAGAGGAGAAGGCGCGGCAGATCGCCGACGACATGGCGCAGGAGCCCAAGGCGCGCCTCGAGCAGGTGCGCAGCTCGCTCGAGACCGTCACGAGCAAGGACTTCTGGGAGATCATCGATCGCGGCAGGAACTTCGAGTACATGCCGCCCGAGCAGCGCGACACGCTCGACGAATTCTTCTCGTGGCTCGACGTGAAGCGAAGCCACGCCGAAGCAGCGAGCACCACCGCGTCCAAGAGCTGATGGTCTCCGCGCTCGACGTCTCCCTCGCTCGGAAGGCCTACTACGAGGGCGATCTCGGGCCAGCGCAGGAGATCCTGCGACAGGCCCCCGAGGAGCTCCCGCGCCTCCTCGACACGCGTGCGCTCGAGGGCGAGGCGAGCTGGGATGGTCACGGACGGCGCAACGCGTTCATCGCCGCGCTGCGTGAGATCGAGCCGACCCCCGCGCTCTCGAAGGTGTTGATGACGCTCGCGCTCGGCACGAGCCGAGAGGAGCGCGAGCTCGCGCAGTCGGTCCTCGCGCGCGGCGAGCCTCCCATCGCGGCGCTGATCGGCGAGCTCTCGAGCGGCGCCAAGGACACGCGGCAGCACGCAGCGGGCTGGCTCGCTCGTCTCCGCGCGAACGAGGCGATCCCCACGCTCGTCGCCGCGTTCCGGAAGGAGAAGGTCGAGCTCGTGCGCGCGGCGATGCTGCGTGCGCTCGTCGGTCTCGGCGCGCCCATCGATCGGTTCCTCGATCGCGCGCAGCTCGAGAAGGACGCCCAGAAGGTGCTCGCCAAGGGCGTGCCGCCCGCGCTCGCCTTCCTCGCGATCGACACGTTGCCTCACGTGTCGTGGAAGGACGGTACGGCCGTGCCGGCGGAGGTCGTCACGTCGTGGCTCGTCACCGCGCTGAAGGGCAAGACGCCGATCGCCTCGCCGTTGCTCACGGCGTACGCCGCGGAGATGAACGAGCGCGAGCGCGAGGCGCTCGGCGACGCGATCTACGAGCGCTGGCTGGACGAGGACTTCCGCCTGCCCGAGCCCCTCGACCCCGACGTGCGCGAGCGGCTCGAGACGTGGGCGTCCAACGCGGGCATGCCGCTCGAGGCCTACGCACGCACGCCGACCTTCAGGCTGAACGTGGGGTCGCTGTCGTGGATCGTGGGCAAGTCGGTCGACATCGGCGCGCTCGATCAGCGCGGCGTGCTCGCCGTGGCGGCTGCGCTCGCGCCGCGCACGCTCGTGCCCAAGCTCGTGAAGTACGTCCGCGACTTCCGGGGGATCCGCATCGGTGCGAGCCGCGCGATGCTCCACATGCTCGCGGGCATGGACGATCGCGCGGCGACGCAGGCGCTGGTGCGGTTCTCGATGCGCTTCCGCACGGCGAGCCTGCGCAAGGAGGCCGAGCGGCTCGTGAACGAGCTCGCGGCCGCGCGCGGCTGGAGCAGCGACGAGCTCGCCGATCGCACGATCCCCACCGCGGGGCTCGACGACGACGCGACGCTGCGGCTCGTGTACGTCGAGGCGCGCGAGGGCGCGGACGCCTCGGACGACGTCGAGGACGAGGGCGCGGTCCGCGTCACGCGTCGCTTCGAGGGGCGGCTCGACACCGAGCTCGAGCTCGCGCTGTTCACCGTGGACGAGCACGGCGCGAGCCTGATCGCGAAGCTGCCCGAGCCTCGCAAGGACGAAGACGCCGCGCACGCGGCGGCAGAGAAGAAGCGGCTCGCGAGCTCGAAGAAGGAGCTCAAGACGCTGATCGCCGCGCAGCGCGAGCGCCTCTTCGCTTCGATGTGCAGCGAGCGCGCGATGCCGCTCTCGGACTTCCGCGACGTGTACCTCGCGCATCCGATCATGCGTGTGCTGCTCGCGCGCGTGCTCTTGCTCGCGCGCGATGCAGAAGGTCGCGCGATCGCAGCGTGTCGCGTGAGCGAGGACGGAACCTTCGTCACCGTCGATCACGACACGCTGCGCCTGCCCGAGGACGCGACGATCACGATCGCGCACGGCTCGAAGCTGTCCGACGCCGAGGAGACGCGGTTCGCCGATCACCTCGCCGAGTACGAGCTCGCGCCGCTCTTTCCCCAGCTCGGTCGCGCACGTCACGCGCTCGACGCCTCGCAGCCGGGGCTCTTGCGCATCGTGCCGCCGGATCAGGAGTCGATCTCGAGCTTCGTCGTGCGAGGGCGCATGAAGCGCCTGGGCTGGGAGCGAGGACCTTCGGGCGATGGCGGCTGGGTCGATCGCTACACGCGTCCGTTCACGAGCCTCCGCCTCGAGGCCGTGCTCGTGCACACGGCGGTGCCGCAGCCCGAGACCGACACGCCGATCACGATCGAGGGCATCGAGGTGCATCGTCTGCCGCCGCCGGACGCGCCTCTGCACGCGCCGCGCTCGGTGCTGCTCACGAGCGCCGTGCCGAGCGTGCTGCGGCACGAGCTCTGGAACGACCTGCTCGCGACGATCGCACGCTGACGAGACCATGCGCGAGAGGCGTTGTGGACGCGCGGCCGAGTCGGCTAGCATCCGCGCTCTCCCGATGGGCCAGGGCCCGCGGGACTGCGGAGGATCGAACGATGAGCGAATCGCTGGCCAAGTACCTCGACACGTTTGCCGGCTGGCTGCGGACCCTCGGTGAGGACGCGGAGAAGCTGGGTGGTCTCCTCGAGGGAGACGGCGTGTCCCAGCCGGCGCGTGAGTCGATCGCGGGAGGTCTCAACTACCTCTTCAAGTCGCTCGATCTCATCCCCGACGGCATCGACGACATCGGCTACCTCGACGACGCGTTCGTCCTCCGCGTGGCGGCCGATCTGGCGATCAACGGCGATGGCGAGATCGCGCCCACGCGCCTCGCGGTGCTCACGCCGCTCGCGAACGACTGCGACCCGCTGCGCGAGTTCCTCGGCAAGGACTACGTGCGCCTCGAGGCGTACGTGAAGGGCCTGCGCAAGGGCGCGGCGCGTGGCCGCTCGGTGGGCGACATCCTCGGCGACGACGGCGTGCGCGCAGACTTCGTCTCCGACGTGCGCGGCTTCGCCAAGACGTACGAGCCGCCGGGCTTCTCGCGTGAGGAGAAGAACCTGATCAAGCTCAAGGCGTTCTTCGACGCCAAGCTCCCCAAGTGACGTGACGCGTCCGACGTGAGCCGTTCGGAGCGACCGGGCGGTCCTTCCGTCGTGCGCACGACGCGCCTCGATCGCGGCCTCGCCGGGGTGCTCGTGGTGCTCGTGCCCGCGTGTGGCGGTGCACCGGTCGAGCCCTCGCGCGAGCGAGCAGCGTCTCTCTCCAGCGTTCGTTACGAGATCGCGATCGACGATCGTCTCGAGCAGATGACCGAGACGTTGTGCTCGGAAGGCCCCTGGACCGATCGCCTCGTGTCGATCCACGCCGAGGCACGCACCAGGCTCGCGAGCGCACGCGTCGTGCACGCGGACGGCACCGAGGACCCGATCGACGTCGGCTCCAGCGGCCCGCTCACGATGCGCACACGCGAGCTCGCGCCCGACGACTGCGTGCGCGTGCGGCTCGACCTCGGCTCCTCGGGCGGGATGAGCGGCTGCATGCGCACGAGCGCGCTCGTGATGTGTGCAACGAGCGCGTTCGTCCTCGCCGCCGAGCCGTGGCGCACGAACGCGCGACACCGCGTGAGGCTCGTGCTGCCCGAGGGCGCCTCGATGAGCCCGATCTTCGGCGAAGACGAGGAGGGCCTGTACCTCGACGAGCGCAGCCATCGCTACGTCGGCTACGCAGCGTTCGGCGCGCTCACGCGTCGCGAGATCCCCGTGCCGGGCGGGTGCACGACGGTCGTGCTGCCCGCCTCGTCACCGCTCGCCGCGAGCCCGCACTTCGTGCCGTGGGTCGCGCGCGCAGGCCGCGCGAGCGCGATGATCACGGGCCTCGCGACGGCGCGCGGCGCCACGATCACGGCGATCCCGATGCCGGGCGACACACCCGTGCTCTTCGGCATGGCGGGGCGCGGCACGCGGCCCTCGGTGATCGCGCTCGTCGCCGAGGATCCGCCGGCCTCGCTCGAGACGGACTGGACGCTCGTGCACGAGCTCGCGCACCTCGCGACGCCGTACGTCCCGAGCGAGGACGCGTGGCTCTCGGAGGGCCTCGCCACCTACTACCAAGAGGTGAACCGCGCGCGCGCCGGCATGCAGAGCGCCGAGCAGGCGTGGCGTGAGATCGACGATGGCCTCCGGCGCGGCGCACGGGACGGCACGGGCGTGACGCTGCGCATCGAGTCGCGAGAGATGCAAGCGAGCCGCGCCTACACCCGCGTCTACTGGGGCGGCGCGGCGATCGTGATGTCGATCGACGTCGCGCTCCGCACGCGCGGCCTCGGCACGCTCGACGCCCGCATCGCGCGCGTGGCCGACCGACACGACAGCACGCTCTCGGCCGAGGCCCTGCTCGCAGCCTTCGACGACGACGATCGCGTCGTGCGCGACATCGTCGCGTCGTGGCTCGACACCGCCACGTTCCCCGATCTGCGCGAGGCGTACGCGGCCCTCGGTCTCACGCGGCGTGAGGACGGAACGCTTGGTTTCGAGGGCGATCCGAGCCTCCGCGACGCGATCATGAATCCGCCGGTCGAGATCGCGTCGAACGGCACGTGCCCCGCGATTCCGCCGCAGGACCCGGGTCACATCGAGTAACGTCCTCGGGTCCCCCGCGTAGCGCGGAGACACGAGGTCGCGCGGTGAGCGCCAAGGAGAGATGACGATGCGTGGTTTCTGGCAGAACCCGAGTGTGTGGAGCTGGGTCGCGGTCGCGGTCGCGATCGCCTCGTCGTTCGCGCCCTCGCTCTCGAGCGCGCAGGCACGCGAGTTCCGCGTCAGCTCCGGCAGCCGCATGCAGTTCGTGTCGGACGCGCCGCTCGAGCGCATCACGGGCGTGAGCACGAACGTGCAGGGCACGCTCACCATCGACCCGCAGAACGTGGGCGCGTCGCGCGGCTCGGTGCAGGTGCCGATCAGCTCGATCCGCACCGGCCTCGATCTCCGCGACGAGCACCTGCACGGCTCGGGCTGGCTCGACGCGGGGCGCTTCCCCAACGCGTCGCTCGAGATCACCGCCGTCGAGGGCGCCACCGCGCTCACGGCGGGCGCCGTCACGCGGCTCACGATCCGCGGGCGCTTCACGGTGCACGGCGTGACGCGCGACGTCGTCGCTCAGGCGCAGGTGCGCTGGATCCCCGCGAGCGACGAGCTGCGCGCGCAGGGCATCACCGGCGACCTCATCCGCGGTCAGGCCGCGTTCACGGTGAACCTGCCGGATCACGACGTCTCGGTGAACCCGCTCGTGCGCCTCAAGGTCTCGGACACCATCCGCGTGAACATCACGATCCGCGCCGTTTCCAACGGCTCGTGATCGCGGCTCGCGGGCCTCGAACGTTGTCACCGACTCGGCGCTCGTGATCGGGTAGATCGGGCGCATGCCGCTCCTCCGTCTGCGCGCCGAAGAAGGTGTGCGCCGTGTCGCGCTGGGGTTTCTCGACGAGGCCCGCGCGGCGCTGGTGCGTGTGCGAGGCGCCGAGGACGACGAGGCGCTGCACGATCTCCGCGTGGCCTTGCGTCGTCTCCGCTCGACGCTGCGCGCCCACCCGAGCGCCGTGCGCGGCGCGATCCCGAAGAAGCGCGCGCGTCGACTCCGTGACCTCGTGCAGTTCACGAGCGCAGGGCGCGACGCCGAGGTGCAGCTGGCATGGCTCGAGACCACGAGCGAGTCGCTGGGCGCGACCGAGCGCGAGGGGGCCGAGAGGTGGCGTGCGCAGCTCGCGCACACGCGCGACACCGTGTACCGCACGCTCCGCACCGAGAAGCTCGATCACCTCGAGACGCTGATCGATCGGCTCGCCGACGATCTCTCCGAGTACGCAGTGCGCTTCGTGGTGAACGCCGAGCCGCACGCCTCGAGCTTCGGCTCGCTCGTCGCGTCCTCGGCGCGCCGCGAGCTCGCCGAGCTCACGCACACGCTGCGCGCGGTGCGCACCCTCGAAGACGAGGCCGTCGCGCACGAGGCGCGCATCATCGGCAAGCGCCTGCGCTACGTGCTCGAGCCGGTGCGCGGCACAGTGCCCGAGCTCGACCCGGCGCTCTCGTCGCTCAAGGCGCTGCAGGACGCGCTGGGAGAGCTGCAGGACCTCGCCGTGCGCACGGCCGCGCTCTCGCAGGCGATCGAGACGGCCGCGCTCGATCGCGCGCGCACGGCGGTGGGCCTCGTGGTCTCGGACGCGGACGCGAGCCCACCGCGCAAGGGCGATCCGGACGCCGAGCCGGGCCTCCTCGCGTTGCTCACCCGCGCGCAGGTCCGCAAGCGCGAGCTGTTCGAGGAGATCCTGGGCGAGCACGTGCACGGGCCGGGGCTCGACCGTGTGGCCGAGCTCGTCGAGCGCGCGTGCGCGGCGATGGAGCTCGCCTCGGGCGCGTCGGGCCTGCCCACCGAGATCGAGCGCAAGTACCTCCTCACGGCCGTGCCACCGTTCGTGCGCGGCAAGCCCTACGCGCGCCTGGCGCAGGGCTATGTGCCGGGCGAGGAGATCGTCGAGCGCCTGCGCAAGAAGAGCGACGCCTCGGGCACCAAGTACCTCCGCACGGTGAAGCTCGGCAGCGGCCTCGAGCGCATCGAGATCGAAGAGAAGATCTCGCGCGCGCTGTTCACGAAGCTCTGGGCGCTCACCGAAGGTCGCCGCGTCGAGAAGCGTCGGTATGCGATCGAAGACGGCGGCTACACGTGGGAGCTCGATGTCTTCACCGACCGCGAGCTGGTGCTCTGCGAGGTCGAGCTCCGCAGCACCGAGGAGCATCCCGAGCTGCCCGCGTGGCTCGCGCCATGGGTGGAGCGCGACGTGACCGGTGAGGATGCGTACGTGAACCTCAACCTCGCGAGGTGACGGGCGATCCGGGGGCCCGCGGCTATGCTCGCGACCCTCCGTGCCTCCCCCGACGTCGAGCCCCGAGCCACCGAGCGCGCGCCTGACCGCGCAGCGCATGCGCGCGCGTGTGGTGTCGACGCTCGCGCTCGCGCTCGTGGCGGCCTCGGGCGTGTGGGCCTTCTCCGGGCTGGCGCTCCGCACCGATCCCACGGAGTTCGTGCCCGAGAGCGACGACGCCGAGCTCGCCGCCATCGCGCGCGAGGTCACCGACTCCGAGCTCGCGCGCACGTCGATCGTCTCCATCGGGCCGACTGACGACGCTCACCTCGCGGCCTCGCTCGCACGGTCGGTGGGTGACGCGCTCCGCTCGAACGAGGCGATCGCCTGGGTGCGCACGGGGCCACCGGAAGACGCGCAGAGCGCGTTCTACGAGCTCTACTTCCCGCGTCGGCTCTCGTTCGTCGCTGGCTCCGTCGAGGAGGCACGCGCGCTCACGACCGACGAGGGCCTCGGTGCGCGCGTGCGCGATCTGCGCGCGCAGCTCACGGGTCCGACCGCCATGCTGGTGCGCCGCATCGCGCCCGAGGATCCGCTGCTCGCGTTCCCCTCGATCTTCCGAGCGTTCCAGGGCGATCCGAGCGAGCCCGGTGATCGCGGCACGGCCCTCGACGTGATCGACGGCGTGTTCGTCGCGACCGAGGCGCAGGCCCGCGGGGGCCGCGAGGCACACTGGGGCGTCGTGATGCTCGCGAGCCGCGGCACCACGTTCCGCGCCGAGGCACAGGAGCCCATCCTCGCCGCGATCGACGAGGCCTTCACGCGTGCGCGCGACGAAGCAGGTGGGCCCGCGGCCGACGTCGTGCTCGAGCAGGCGGGCGTCGCGCGCTTCGCCGTGCGCACCGAGCGTGCGCTCCGCAGCGACACGAGCCGCATCTCGATCGTGTCGAGCCTCGCCATCGTGGTGCTCTTCCTCGTGCTCTTCCGCGGCGTTCGCTTCCTGCTGCTGGGCGCGATCCCGCTCGGCGTGGGCACCGTGATGTCGGTCGTCGCGTGTCGGCTCGCGTTCGGCAGCGTGCACGCGATCACACTCGCCTTCGGGAGCTCGCTCCTCGGCGTCGGCATCGACTTCATCTCGCACTACGTGAACCAGCAGGTGCTCGAGCCGAGGGAGAGCCCCGAGGCGACGATGGCGCACCTCCGGCCCGGGCTCTTGCTCGGCGCGCTCACGACCATCGCGGGTCTCGCGGGCCTCGGCCTCTCGTCGTTTCCGGGCATGCGCGAGCTCGCGCTCTTCGCCTCCGTCGGCGTGGGCGCTTCGCTCGCGGCGACGATCTGGCTCGTGCCGCCGTTCATGCCCGCGCACGTCGTGCCCACCCGCGCGCACCTCGCGCTCGCGCGCTCTCAGGGCTGGCTCTTCGAGCAGCTGCGCGCGCGGCCGCTCGTCGCGTCGCTGCTGCCGATCGCGGCGCTCCTCGTGTGCGCGATCGGCCTGCCGCAGCTGAGCTTCGTCGATGATCTGCGGCGCATGAACGAGGTCGATCCGATCCTCGCGGCGGAGGACGCGCGCGTGCGCAGCCGTGTCGCGCAGGGCGAGGCGGGGCGCTTCGTCATGGCCATCGGCGACACCGACGAGGCGGCGCTGCGCGCCGACGATCGTGCGTCCGTCGCGCTCGAAGCCGCGCGAGCGAGTGGCGAGATCGTGCGCTTCCGTTCGATCGCGTCCTTCCTCCGATCCGCCGAGACGCAGCGCGAGATCGACGCCGTGTTCAGGGGCGATGCGACGCTTCCTCCGCGTCTCGACGCGATCCTCGAGCGCGAGGGCTTCGTGCCCGCGCTGTTCCAGCCGTTCCGCGATCAGCTCGCCGGGCCCGCCCCCCCACCGCTCGATCCCGAGACCCTGCGCGCCTCCTCGATCGGCCCACTCGTGCAGCCGTTCCGCGTCGAGGTGACCGATCGCGGCGGCGCCCGTCGTGTCGCGTACCTCACGTTCGTCGAAGGCGTCCGCGACGCGGACGCGCTCACCCGACGCCTCGCTCCCCTCGAGGGCGTGCGCTACTTCGATCAGGCCCGCTACCTCGAGGGCGCGTACCGCACCTTCCGCGAGCGCGCCTTCTCGCTCGTGCTCGGCGGCGTGATCGTGGTCTTCCTGATGTGCCTCGCGCGCTACCGCAGCGTGGTGCTCGGCTTTGCGGCGGTGGCGCCCGCGATCCTCGCGACGCTCACGAGCCTCGCGCTCGTTCCGCTGCTCGGCCAAGAGGCGAACCTCATGCACCTCGTCGCGTGCCTGCTCGTGCTCTCGATGGGCGAGGACTACGCTGTCTTCCTGCTCGAGGAGCGCGACGCGGTGACGGGGCCCGCGACCACGCTCGCGAGCATCGTCGTGGCCTGCGCGACCACGGTGCTCTCGTTCGGCCTGCTCGCGATGAGCGCGCATCCCGCCCTGCGCGCGCTGGGCTTCGTGACGTCGGTGGGCGTCGGTCTGGCGTTCGTGTTCTCCCCCTTGGCCTTGGTCCTCGGGGCCCGGCGCGGCGCTGGTCGGAAACAGGCCGATCCGCCGCGTGCTTCGTAGGATGTGATCGTGCCCTCCGAGCGAACCGCGCTGTTCGTCGTCACGTGTCTCCTCGTGGTGGTCACCGCCACGCTCGGCTGGGTGGTGTACCGCGACAGCGCGCTCGAGCATCGCAACGAAGAGGCACACCCGATCGCCGAGGCGCTCCAGGGCGAGACCGAGGAGCCGGAGGGCGTGTGGCCTCCCGTCGCGGGCGGCCTCGGGAGCGCGCTCTCGGACGCGGGCCGTCTCGATGCAGGCAGCGACGGCGGCGTCGCCGACGCGTCGATGGACGCCGGGCCGCCGTTGCCCGGTCCGATCGAAGAGCTCGGCTACCAGGCGCGTCAGGGCTCGCGCGATGGCCTCTACTACCTCGAGGTCGTGATCGGCGACGCGGACTTCGACGACGCGCTCCCGATGCTCGTGATGATCCACGGCCGCGGTGGCAGCGCGCAGATCCCCGGCGGACCCTTCCTCGGTCTCTCGCACCCCGTGCGCGTGATCGTCCCGCAGGCGCCCGATCGACTGGGCAGCGGATGGCAGTGGCTGCCCGTCTACGTGGGACAAGGCCTCGTCGATCGCCTCTCCTCCACGCTGTTCCAGACGGCGAGCCGCTTGGCCGCGATGCTGCGCGGCCTCGCCGAGGATCGCCCCACGGTGGGTCGCCTGATCGTCTCCGGCTTCTCGCAAGGGGGCCTGCTCACCCTGACGATGGCGATCCACCACGACGATCTCGTGGGCCATGCGTTCCCGCTCTCGAGCTGGCTGCCCCCACCGATCGAGCCCGCGTACCGACGGAGCGATCTCGTCTATCCGCGCATCCGCTCGATGCACGGCACGGCCGACACGATCATTCCGCTGGGGCCCACATCGGCCATGTTCGATCGCCTCGCGAGCCTCGGCTTCGACGTCGAGCTGCTCGAGTTCCCCGGCGTCACGCACACGATCAGCGACGACGAGAACCGCCTGTTCCACCAGTGGCTCGAGGCTGCCGTGTGCGAGACGGTGGGAGACGAGATCGGCGCGGTGCTCGCGGAGCTCGAGGCCGTGCGCATGCGCGGCGACGAGCTCCCTGACGCCGGCATCCCCGAGGACGTGCCGTTCATCGACGCGGATCTCGACGCGGGCGACGTGGGCCCGATCCCCGACGCGTACGTGCGTCCGCCCGATGCGTTCGAGCCGCCCGATGCGTTCGAGCTGCCCGATGCGTTCGAGCCTCCGGATGCGTTCGAGCTGACCGGTGTGCTCGAGGCGCCGAACGAAGCGACGCCCGAAGCTCCGTGATCGCGATCAGCCCCGTGCGCGACGACGCGCGAAGCCGAGTGCGAGACCGAGCATCACGAAGAGGCCGAGCGCGCCGCGTGATCGCGACGTGCCCGCGCTGCATCCACCACCGTCGTCGGGCGGCGCGATCGCCGCGTCGATCGTGAGGCTCGCGTCGATCACGACCGCTGCATCGAGAGCGCCCGCGTCGTCTCGTGCGCCCGCGTCGGGCACCACCGCTGCGTCGGCGAGCGTTCCGCCGTCGCCCGTGCCGCACGATCCGCTGCCGTCGCAGAAGCCGCCCACGCACTCGCGATCGGGATCGGTCATCGCGGGCACGTCGGTGCACGTGCCGACGTGGCCGGGCACGATGCAGGAGCGGCACGTCTCGGTGCACGCCTCGCTGCAGCAGATGCCGTCGACGCACTGACCGTCCTGACACTGCTCTTCCTCGGTGCAGCTCGAGCCGTTGGCGCGAGGCAGCTCGCAGGCGCCGCTCGGCGCGCAGTACGAGTCACCGGGGCAGTCACCGTCGGCGCACATCGAGGCGCAGCTCACGGCGTCCTCGCAGTAGCCGATCGCACAGCGCTCGGGGGCCGCTCTCAAGCACACCCCCGTCATCGAGCACGTGGCCTCGGCGATCAGGCGGCCGCCGGAGCAAGATCCTTCACCGCACGAGGTGCCCGGCTCGAGCGCCGACCAGTCGCGCGTGCTGCGCGCCGGATCGCAGTAGAGGCACGGATACGCGGGGTGAACGACGCCGTTCGCGACGCACTCGCCGCCGATGATGCAGCGGTCGGGCGTGGTCTCGTTGCGGCAGGCGTCGGTCGCTTCGAGGCACGTGTCGACGGTGCACGCGTTGCCGTCGTCGCACGGATCACCCGAGCCCACGCAGCTCCCCGTGTCGGTGCAGCGATCGCGTCGCGTGCAGAAGAGGCCGTCGTCGCAGCGCGCGCCGACGCGTGCGCCGGTGCAGTCCGTGAGGATGGTGCGCGGCGGGAAGTTCACGATGTCGGTCTCGTAGTCCTCCATGCCCACGAACGCGTCGTCGGGGAGATCGACGAGGCGCACGGCCTCGGCCTGCGCGAGGGCCTGCGTCATCGTCTGGATCACGAACGTCATCACCACCGCGCGACCGCCCGCGGGCACCACGACGTCGAAGGTCCAGTCGAGGTTGTCCGTGGCCAAGCCGATGGTGCGCACGCTGACGGGCGCGCCCGAGTCGGGCCCTGCCTGGAAGAGATGCGCGAGCGAAGGATCGAGCGTGCCGTCGGTGTCGTCGGTCGAGAACCAGCTGTCGCGCACCTCGAGCGTCGCGTCCCCGGACGACGTCGCGATGAGGCGCGTGCCCCCGTCGGAGCCGAGGTTGCCGCTGATGCGGACCGTCGTCGTGACGTCGGTCGCGCCCGGGTTGTCGAGCACCTCGAGGTAGCGCGCCCAGTCGCCGCCCGTCGCCGGCACGTAGATCACGCGCTGCACCGTGACCCCCGCGATCGTCGCGGTCGGCAGCGTCACGGTGCGACCGTCGGGGGAGAGCGTGCCCGAGCCGCTCGGCGAGTACCGCGTCCCGCCCACGTCGAGGTAGTAGCAGCCGTCGTAGGCATCGACGCTGCCGTTGCTGAGGTAGCCGCCGAAGTCGTCCTGGATGTCGAAGAGGAAGCCACCGCCGCTCTCGAGATCGACGGCGCGCGCGATCGCAGGCGTGGCCAACGTCGAGATCGGGAGCAGCGAGGCGATCGCGAGGGACAGCGCGAGCTTCTTCGGGGCGAAGAAAGACGAGGTCATCGTGCGATGGTGACATCGGGGATCGAACGGGGCGAGCACGGGGTCCTCTACTTCCAGCCCGTCACGACGGTCTCTCGCTCGAAGAGCGAGATCGCCAGCGCGAGCACCACGGTGTCGGCGATGGCGACGGCGCCCACGAACACGAGCGCGCCGAGCCCTCCGAGCGACGTCACGCCGAGCGACTGCATGATCAGGAGCCCCACGATCGGCAGCACCACCATGCCCGCGATCTGCTGCGCGGTCTGGGCGTCCTTCGCGCGCGAGCTGACCGCGACGCCGAGGCCCACGCCGAGCACCGCGACGAGCGGCGTGCCGATCGCGAGCATCACGATCCAGCCGGGCGATGCGAGCGACGCGAGCGCGACCGCGGAGCAGCGCGAGCCGATCAGCGCGTAGTAGATCGAGGCGACGATCCACTCCGGGATCACGCCCAGGCCCGCGCAGAAGATCACCTTCGCGAGCACGATCTCCCACGTGCGGAGCGGCGTCACGAGCAGCGTCTCGAGGCTGCGCGACTGCTTCTCGCGCACGAGCGTCTGTGCCGCGAGGATCGGCGGAAGGAGCGCAGGGAGAAGGAGGATGACGAGGAGCCCCATCTCGCCGACGTAGAGCTCGAGCGCGTCGCGCAGGTCCGTCACGTGCGCGATGCGATCGCCCATGATCTGCCGCAGCTCCTCGAGGTCGTGCGGATCGTGCTGCGTCGTCTCCGAGACCTCGCCCGCCGCCCAACCCATGGTGAGCGCGACGCCTCCGAGGAGGAGCGGCACGAGGATGACGCTCGCGAGGAGCATCCGCGCGGCGAAGAGCTCGCGCAGCTCCTTCTCGAGCAACACGAGGATGCGGGCCCGTGACGCAGCGTTCATCGCGACCTCCCCACGATGTCGAGGTACACGTCCTCGAGCGACTCTTCCACGTCGGCCACGCTCCGCACGGCGATCCCTCGCGCGACGAGCGCCGCGATCAGGCGAGGCGCCTCGACGTCGGGCGCCTCGAGCGAGACCACGAGCTCGATCGCGTCTCTCGTCTCGAGGCGCTCGAGCTCGCCCACGCCCTCGTGGGCTCCGAGCACCGCGTCGAGCTGCTCGCGCAGCGACTCGAGCGGGTGCGCCTCGGTCGGCAGACACCGCACGCGCACGCGCTGACCATAGAGGCGCTTGCGCAGCGCCGCGACCGTGTCGAGCGCGAGCATGTCGGTGCGCAGGATGCCCACGCGATCGGCGAGCTCCTCGGCCTCCGCGAGCCTGTGCGTCGTCAGCACGATGGTGTGGCCCTCGGCCTTGAGCTCACGCACCAGCGCACGCACCTCGTCCGCGGCGCTCGGATCGAGCCCCGAGGTCGGCTCGTCGAGGAAGAGCAGCGGCGGGCTCGCGAGCAGCACGCGGGCGATCGACGTCTTCTGCCGCATGCCCTTCGAGAAGCTGCCGACCACGTCGTGTCGTCGCTCCCACAGATCGAAGCGACGAAGCAGGTGCTCGATGCGCGCGTCGAGCGCCTCGCCCTCGAGGCCCGACAGGCGCCCGAAGAGGCGCAGGTTCACCTCGGCCGAGAGCGACTCGTACATGCCGGGTGCCTCGGTCAGCACGCCGATGCGCGAACGGATCGCGTCGTCGTCCTCGCCCAGCGCGTGGCCCATGACGCTCGCGCGTCCGCGCGAGGGCGCGATCAGGCCTGCGAGCATGCGCACGAGCGTGGTCTTGCCCGCCCCGTTCGGGCCGAGGAGCGCGAAGAGCTCGCCTCGCTTCACGTCGAGATCGATCGCGCCCACCGCGCGCGTGTCGCCGAAGGTCTTGCCCAGGCCGCGGCAGGAGATCGCCATGCTCGCGTCGGGCGCGTCCGCTTCGACGTCTCGCTTCGCCTCGCGACGCGAGGCCACGAGCAAGAGCACGATGGGCAGGGGCGCGATCACGAGGCACGCCCCGAGGCTCGCGAGCGGGCTCACGAACACCGCCGCACCCACGATCGCCCCGTTGAGCACGTAGTGCATGGCCATCGACGCGACGAGCCACCTCGGCGCGCGCTCCTGAACGGCGCGCCACACCAGCCACGACATCGCGACGTGCGACACGAGCGCGACGCTGCGCTCGAGCGGTCCGGCGAGCAGCGTCCACCACGGGCCGTCGGTCGCCCGCGCGATCACGTGCGCTTGCTCGGGCGTGAGCATGCCCGAGGTCGCGGCGCCGAGGTTCACCACCGCGAGGGCCGAGAAGATCGCGAGCTCGACTCCGCCGTGCCCGATGCCGTACGAGAACGCGTCACGCGGATCGGTCGCGCGCGTCGCGATCGCGCGGAACGCGACCCAGCGCGCCGTCTCTTCACACAGCGGCGCGAAGACGAGGAAGATCGCGAGCCGGAGCGGAGGCGCGATCGTGTGGCCGTCGAGCGCGAGCTCGAGCCCCGATGAGAGCGGGATCTGCACCACCTTGCTCAACACGAACGCCGCCGCGCCGATCCCGAACAGCGACCACGACGTCTTCCACCGGCGCTGCGCCGCGATCGCGATCACGATCGGCACCAGCAGCTGCACGAACCCGATCGCGAGCGCCGCTTGCAGCATGGTCTCTCCGAGCAGTCGAGCGCCGGAGGCGCGGGCGACTACGTCAGTCCTTCGACGCGCTTGTAGACCTCGGCCGTGGCGAAGATGCGCACGAGCTCGGCGTCGATGTGCCCGTCCTTCACCTCGAAGCCGAGGATGTCGAGCGCGCGCTGGATCGGCATCGCCTTCTTGTACGGGCGATCACGCGCGGTGAGCGCGTCGTAGATGTCGGCGATCGTCATGATCTTCGAGGCCGCGGGGATGTCTTCGGCCTTGCGGCCCTCGGGGTAGCCCTTGCCGTTCAAGCGCTCGTGGTGGTTGCCCGCGATCTCGGGGATGCGATCGAAGTTCTTTCCCCACGGGATCTTCGAGAGGAAGTTCCGCGTGTGCACGACGTGGCTGCGGATCTCGTCGAACTCCGCGTCGTTGAGCGAGCCCTTGGTGACCTGGAGCGAGATCACCTCGTCGGGCGTGAGCAGCGGCTGCGCGTGGCCGCACGAGTCGACGAACGTCCGGTGACCGAGCTCCGCGATCTTGGTGAAGTCGCCTTCGCGCAGCACGGTGGGCTCGTTCGCGGCCTCGATGACCTTCCAGGCGGCCTCGAGCTCGGCCTTCTTGCTCGCGAGCGTGGTGTCGATGCCATCGATCTCGATCTTCGTCGCGCCGCCGCGGATCGCCTCGATCTTCTTGCCCAGGTAGATGGCCTCGAGCTGGAGCGACGCGTAGTCGAAGCGCTGACGCACTTCCTTCAGCTGGTGCGGGTAGAGCTTCTTGGCCTTCACCAAGACCTCTTCGCGCACGCCGATCTTGCCGAAGTCGTGCAGGAGCGACGCGTACTCGAGCTCCTTCAGATCACGCCGGCTGAAGAGCTGATCGCGGTAGGCCCCCGAGTCGGTGCGATCGACGGCCTCCGCGAGCGCGACCGAGAGCACCGACACGCGCAGCGAGTGACCGCTCGTCGTGGGATCGCGCTGCTCGATCGCCTGCACGCTGGCGCGCACGAAGCCGTCGAAGATCCTTCGGATCTCGTCGTAGAGGAGCGCGTTCTCGAGCGCGATGCCGGCCTGCGACGCGAGCGTCGAGAGCAGATCCTCGCTCCGCTGATCGAACGGCAGCACCTCGTCGTCGACCTTGTGCGCCGTGAGGCGCGCGCGGGGATCGCGCTTGCGGTTGATGAGCTGGATGACGCCGATGACCTCGTCCTCGGCCGAGATCATCGGCATCGCGATCATCGACTTCGTGCGGTAGCCGACCTTGATGTCGAAGCTCGGATCGAACGTGAAGATCGGCGTCTCGCCGCTGGGGGGCAGGATCGACGTCATGATCGTCGAGCCCTGCTCGCGCTCGGCGGAGAACGGGCTGTCGCTGCGGATCGTGTCCCGCGAGCCGACGCCCTCCGGGAGGATCAGGTCGTAGACGTCGGGGATGTTGATCGGGCGCCGCATCACCGCGGCGGCGCCGGCGATCGACCGCGTCGACATCGGGATCGTGAACTCCTTGCTCTCGAAGCTCACCGACTCGTTCTGCGAGAGCTTGAAGCGCAGGTGCTTGTCGCGGGAGCCCGCTCGCTGCTCGATCACGTAGAGGCTGCCTGCATCCGATCCCGTGATGAAGCGGCTCTTCTCGAGGATGAGGCCGAGCAGTCGATCGAGGTCGCGCTCCTGCGAGATCGCGCGCGAGATCTCGATGATCTCGCCGAGCTCGTAGCGATAGCGGTTCAGCCACTTCGCGCGTCGCTCGGACGCCGTGCGGAGCTCGATGCGCTCGAGCGCGCCGAGCACGGCGAGATAGAACGGATCGGGCATCACGAGGTCGGGGACCTGCGCCACCACGGCGTTCTTCGGCAGCTGCTCGAGGAAGCCGTCCGGCAGCTGACCGACCAGCACGATGCCGACCTGACCGTCGGCGACGCGCTGGAGGTAAGGGTCGAGCGCGCTCCTTCCCTGGACGCCGTGCCGCAGCGACGACGTCGAGGCGATGACGACGAGCGCCTCGCCCCGCTGCAGCTCGGTGACCGTGCCGTGGAGCTCGACGCGGAGACCCTCGCCGAAGCGAGGCTCGACCTCGACGGCCCTCGTGATCACCGAGGGCGAGAGGTCGGTCATCTCCGTGTCGTGCGTCTCACGGCGTACGGTCATTCGGGATCCTCGGAGCGAGGCCGATCCCGGTAGCGACGCTCCCTCGCCCGCTCGCGCTCTTCACGCTCCTCGGCGTCGCGCGCCGCGAAGCGCTCGTCTCGTAGCTCGTAGGCGCGGACGATGCGGGCCACGAGCGGATGACGCACGACGTCCGCGTCGGTGAAGAACGCGGCGCCGATGCCCTCGACGTTCTCGAGCAGGCGCACGGCATCGAGCAGACCGCTGCGCGTGCCGCCCGGCAGATCGACCTGCGTGACGTCGCCGGTGACCACGGCCTTGCTGCCGAAGCCGAGGCGCGTGAGGAACATGCGCATCTGCTCGACGGTCGCGTTCTGTGCCTCGTCGAGGATGACGAACGAGTCGTTGAGCGTGCGACCGCGCATGAACGCCAGCGGCGCGACCTCGACGACACCTCGCTCGACGAGGGCCTGGGCCTTCTCGACGTCCATCATGTCGTGGAGGGCGTCGTAGAGGGGCCGCAGGTAGGGGTTCACCTTCTCCGCGAGATCGCCGGGGAGGAAGCCCAGCTTCTCGCCCGCCTCGACGGCCGGTCGCGTGAGCACGATGCGCTTCACCCGCTTGTCCATCAGCGCCTTCACGGCGACGGCCATCGCGAGGTAGGTCTTCCCCGTGCCGGCGGGACCGACGCCGAAGACGATGTCGTGCTGCCGCATGAGCTGCACGTAGCGGTGCTGCACCACGCCCTTGGCGGTGATCGTCTTGCGCGGCGTCGCGAGGATCACGTCGCCTGCCATGTCGGCGAGCTTGGCCTCGGGATGGTTCTTGAGCGTCTTGATCGATCGCTCGACCTCACCCGTGCGCATGTGACCGCGCTCGAGCACGCCGAGGATCTCCATCAGCGCACGCTCGGCGCCCTCGACCGCCTCGCGCGTGCCCTTGAGGTGGATGATCGAGCCACGCACGCCCGTCTCGATCCCGAACTCTTTCGAGAGCGTGGTGAGATGCGTCGCGCCCGGGCCCGTGAGCTGGAGCATGAGTGCCTGGTCGTCGACTTCGACCTCGGCGTGGATGGGCCCCTGGCCCGTTTCGACATCCGACATCCGGACGCGACGCTAACACGGATTGCTCCTGACACGGCGCGTTGACCCGCCCACGAGATGGGTGTTCCATCGGCCTCCGGCAGGGCCCATGACCTCACCGTCCTACGAGCCTGCGCGCCTCGCGCTCGCGCGGCTCCGCATCGACGATCGCGAGACGTACGAACAGGCCGTCGTGAAGACGACGGAGCTGTCTGCGCACACGCTCGGCGTCGAGCGCGTGGGCGTGTGGATGTTCGACGAAGAGGACCCCCAGCAGCTGCGCCTCGAGCACCTCTACGTGGCCTCGACACGCACACACTCGGAGGGAGACGTGCTCGTGGTGGGCGGCGCGCCGCGCTACCGCGAGGCGTTGCTGAGCCGCAAGGCCATCGTCGCCGACGACGCGCGCACCGACCCGGTCACGGGCGCGCTGCGCGACGGCTACCTCGAGCGCCTGGGCATCACCTCGATGCTCGACGCGCCGCTCTACGCGCGCGGCGAGGTGATCGGTGTGATCTGTCACGAGCACGTGGGCCCCGCGCGAAAGTGGACTGCGGCAGAGGTCGACTTCGCGTGCACCATCGCGGACGCGGCCTCGCTCATCTGCGAGCAGGCCAGCCGCCTCCGCCTCGAGCAGGTCTTGCGTGAGCGCGTGGCGAGCGCATCGGCGGCCGACGGCATCGAGACGGTGACCTTGCTCGCGCGGAGCCTCGCGCACGAGCTCGGCAACGTGTTCACGGCCACGCGACTGGGCACCGATCAGCTCGCCCGCACGGGCGACACTGCCTCGCGAGAGCTCGCGACGGCGATCGGCGAGGCGCTCTCGGTGGGTGAGCGGCTCGCGAGCGATCTGCGTCGCTTCGCCGATCGTGTGATCGCCGAGCCTTCACCGGCGCGAACGTCCGCGAGCGCGGTGCTCACGCGCTTCTCGCCCATCCTCGAGCTGCTCGCACGAGGCCACGCGCACCTCGTGCTCGAGGTCGATGCGAGCGTGATGCTCGCGATGGACGACACCGCGCTCGAGCAGGTGGTGCTGAACCTCGTGCTCAACGCGCGTGATGCGCTCGCAGGCGCGGGCCGCGTGGGGACCATCCGCGTCGTGGTCTCGCACGACGGAGACGAGGGCCTGGTCGCGGTCGAAGACGATGGGCCGGGCATCTCGGACGAGATCCGCGCCCAGCTCGGGCGCGAGTACTTCACCACCAAGCCTCACGGTACGGGGCTCGGTCTCTCGGTCGCGCGCAAGCTCGCGGAGCGCGCGGGAGGCTGCCTCGAGCTCCCTGCGCACACGGGCGGCGCGCGCATCGAGGTCCGCGTACCGCTCGCGGTCGCGTGACGCGCGATCGCGATCGCGCGATCGCCGAGAGATTCACGGACACGTCGGAGCGAGCACACCGACGATGGAGAGGGCACCGCCCGTGATGAGGACGAGCTCGGAGGAGCCGTCGTCATCGATGTCCACTGCCGCGAGATCGGCGGTCGGCCCGAACGCACCGACGACGACGGACTGCACCTCTCTCACCGAGCCGGCGGTCACGCGGAAGGCGCGGACTCGGTCGCCGTTGGCATCGGCCACCACGACCTCGGGTGGCAGCGCGCCGTCGAGGTCGGCGATCACCACGTCGAGGAGATCGCTCGACGAAAGGGGGAAGGGGTGAGCGACCGGCGGACTGCCGGCCTCGACGAAGTAGAGATCGGAGGGCCCCGTCGCGACGATTGCGGGCCCGCTCCCCATGGAGGGGGGGAAGAAGGCGATGTGATCCGCGCGACCGACCCGCACCGACGACGCGCCGCCGAAGGTGCCGTCCCCGAGGCTCGGGGTGACGGAGAGCGACACGTCGCCGGTGGCATCGAGCGCGACGAGGCGGACGATGTCGGCGATGGCGTCGCCGCTCATGGGGGCCACGAGGCCGTCCCGTGTCGTGATCCCCGAGCCTGAAGGCGCGCCGGTGCGAGGTGCCAACGTCCGAGACGGGTCGTGCCTGAACCACTGCGAACGCGGGCCCGCCTCGAAGATGACGACGTCCATGAGCTCTCCGGCATCGACGTACAGATCCCCCGCAGCGATGGCCGAGGGCGCACCCGCGCCGTGGCCCGTGGAGCCGCCCGACGCGAGGTTGAACCCACCTGGCGTGCCGAACGAGAAGGCGAGGTTCGAGCTACCCACCGAGAGCACGTCGACCGCGCCGTCGCGATCCAGGTCGGCGACTGCGAGCGCCGAGCCTCCTCCGTGAACTGCGGCGATGGGTGATCCCACGGTCGCGCTGCATCCTTCCATGCTGAGCGGATAGGCGACGGTCTCCATCGAGGACGCGCATGCGAGCACCGCGAGCGTCGCGTCGCGGCCCGCGGCGCAGCGGTCCGCCATCGCGCCGGTGTAGAGGACGCCGAGGCGGAACGCCGGAACGCACGCGCCGTCGTCGCAGCGGAAGCCCGACTCGCACGCAGGCACACACTCGACACGTGCATCGATCGAAGGAGCGTCCAGGCGCGAGGCATCGATCGCCGCATCGGCCGAGGGCGCGTCCAGATCCAGGGCATCCACGCCAGACGCGTCGAGGTCACGGGCGTCGAGATCGTCTGCGGCGTCGAGCACCTGACCATCGCGCGAGTCGCGCAGGCGATCGAGATCGAGGCTGCACCCGGCGCCGAGGGCGACCAGAGCGAGCGACCTTGCGCGCCACGACATCAGAAGCTCCCGTCGAGGAAGACCGAGCCGGGACCCACACCGAGCCGCGCGTGGGCGCTCGTGGCGTCGCCGGGTGAGGTCAGCTCCAGCGCCAGCGCCACGCCTGTCCCCGCGGCGAGCACGAGCGAGGAGATCATGAGCACGTTGGTCGCCGTCACGAGCCCCTCGACACCACTCGCGGAGATCTCGGCCTCGTTGCAGGACCCCGCCATCGCGAAGCAGCCGCGCTCGAGCGCTGCGTACTGATCGTTCGCGGCGATCCAGGTCCCGATCGCCGCACCCCCTGCCGCGAGCGCGACGCCGCCGACGACGAACGTCCACACGATCGACGGCCCCGAGGTCACGGGGCCAGGCGTCGGCGGACTCGGCGGAGGTGTCGGATCGGGAGCCTCGGCCAGCGTGCGGCGCAGCACCTCGATGCGGCCTCGCACCTCGCTCGCGTTCTCCGCGTCGGGGACGGCCGCGAGGTAAGCCTCGAAGGCCTCGAGCGCAGCCGCGTCGTTCCGCAGCCGATCCTCGGTGCTGCCGATGTTGTAGAGCAGAGCGTCCCGCCCGCTCAGCGCGTGCGCGCGTCGAAAGTAGTCGCGCGCATCCTCGAAGCGACCGTCGGCGAAGGCCGCACGTCCCGCCTCGAAGAGCCCCCGCGCCTCTGCATCGCGGGCCCCAGAAGGAGAGGTGTCCGCGTCCTGTGCCGAGAGCGGAGCGGGAGCAGCTACCAAGAGAGCGCAAGCGATCGCAGCGCCACGAGCCGAGCATCCAAGCAACATGGCGCGATGCTAGAGCCGTCCGCCCCATGCGGTCGAGCCGCAGACCGTCTTTCCATCGATCACGTCGCGCACGCAGCGCGCTACGCCCACGGCACGAAGACGTTCTCCGGCAGGTCCATCGCGAGCCACACGCGCGTGCCGATCAGGAAGAAGACGAGCTGCGCGGAGCCGAGGTGCGTGAGCACGATGCAGTCGTTGCTCGTGAGCCCTCGCGTGAGCCGCGGTCGGTAGAAGAACCACTGAGCGATCGGCGCGACGATGAACAAGAGCTCGCGCAGACCGAACGCGCCCGTGAGCACGGCGATCGCGATCACCACGACGCTCGTCACGAGCAACGCGTCGATGAGGCGCTGCGCGATCACGGGGCCGTGCACCACGGGGAACGTGGGGATGCCCTCGCGTCGATCGCCTGGCAGATCGCGGAAGTCGTAGAGGATCTCGTAGCTCACCTCGAACGGCACGAAGAAGAGCGCGAGCGCCGCGACGAAGATCCACGGCACCGTCGGTGACCAGCCTGCGATGGCGATCGGGTACGCGAGGCACGTGAGCACGAAGAGGAACGCCGAGCCGAAGTTCTTGAAGAAGTAGAGCTGCTTGATGCGCTTCATGCCCGAGGGCGTGGGCACCAAGCGGTACGAGTACGCGAGGCCGATGAGCTGCACGATCACGCGCAGCGGCGTGATCTCGGGGAACGGCAGGTGACTGAGGAACGAGAGCCCGAGCAGCGCGAAGCAGCCGGGCGCGAGGAAGCGCTTCCACTTCGCGACGCGCTCGGTGCCCGGGATGCCGTTCTCGAGATCCTCTTCGACGTCGGTGACCTTGTTGAAGAGGTTGATCAGGAACCAGTCGAGCCCGACGACGAGCGCGAGGCCGAAGCCGTAGCGACCCGTGGTGAGCCAGCCGAACACGAGGCTCGCCGTCATCGCGATCAACACGATGTGGTAGCGGGCGATCGAGAGCGCGTCGGAGAAGGCGCTCGAAGCAGGAGCGGTCTCGGAGATCGATGGCGTCGAGGTCATCGGCTGCGTCTCAACCCTAGAAGCGATCGATTCAGCGTCGGACGACGCGGGCGAGCGCGGCCTCGTCGAGCGCGGCCTCGAAGGACTGCGGCCCGAAGCCGACCACGACCCGTTCGTCGAGCTCGAACGTCGGGATGGTGCCAGCCGGGTTCAGATCACGAAGACGCTCGCTGTTGCGCTCGCCGTCTTCGATGTCTCGCTTCGTGAAGCGGATCTGGTGTTCGCGTAGGTACGCCTCGGCGCTCCGACACGTCGGGCACCAGGAGGCGGAGTACATCGTGATCGACACGCGACGACGCGCGGACTGCATCGCGTAGCGGTCGGGCTCGGAGGGCGCTCCGGTCGGGGCTTCGGGAGCGGGCTCGTGCGGCGGCGGTTCGCGCGTGTTCGACGTCCCCGAGCGGACGCGTTCGCGCGCAGGAGGTTCGGTGCGCGTTCGTCGCTCCGTGGCCGGCGGCGCCGGCGGCTCGCTCACGGCGAGGACGGGCGGCGTCGGAGGCGGGCTGCTGACGAGGCTCCGCACACCGAGCGCAACGCCGAGCACGACGACCAGGGCGGCCACGAGCCCCAGTCCAACGAGCCACAGCGCAACGGGTCCGCGCGGCGGCGGCAGCTCGGCGGCGGGTGGACGGCGACACAGAACACAGTCGCCCGCAGGGCCGAGCGCCAGATCGTGCGTTGGGCATCGGCCCCGTCCCGTCGGTTCCATTCAGCCCGCACGATACCGCAGCGAAGCCGGTCCGGAGAACGAGCGCCCTTGCGCGAAGCACGCGGGGCACGAGGAAGCGCTTCGTGACGCGCCCGGTGCTGGGGATCCCGTGCTCGTTCACGTCGTGTCTGGGATGCTCGCGCGCGCCATGCGTCGCTCGCCCATGCTCGCGCTCGTGCTGCTCGTGCTCCTCGCGTGCGAGCCGATGCGAGCGCCGATGGACGCGACGGTGGATGCAGGGCTCGATGCGCCGGTCGCCGATGTGCGCTTCGACACGCGCGTCGATGCGGGATGCACGCGCGTGCCGGGTGAGCTCGTCGGCGAGCGATCGATCGAGAGCGGTGAGCTGCCGCTGCTCTCGTGGCCGGGCACCGAAGGAGCGGTGGCGCTGCGCGATCACCACGAGCCCTGCGCGCCCGCGGGCCGCGTGATCGTGATCCGCGAGCTCACCGCGTGGTCGGCGCAGTCGCTCTGGCACGTCGCGCACACAGCCGCGCTCGTTGCGATGGACGACGTCGTCGTGATCGACCTCTGGGCCGCCGACGAAGACGCGATGCCGATGCGCACGGAGCGGCTCGACTCCGTCGTGGCCCGCTACGACGAGCTCCCCGATGCGATCGCCAGTGACCCCGACGAGCAGCTCGGCGCGATCGCGATCGGCGGCATCGCGCTCCCCATCGTCGTCGTGCTCGACGCGCGCACGCTCCACCTCGAGCGCTGGTTCACCGATCCGCGGGCGGGTGAGATCGAAGACGCCGTGCGCGCCACGCAGGCCCGACTGCGCGAGCAGACGCGGCCGCCGCCGTTCGAGCCCGAGCTCCTCGATGGGCGCTTCACCCGCGATCGGTGGGAGATCCTCGAGGCGATGGGCGCGCCGTACGCGCCGCCGCCGAGCTCGTCGAACGCCCACGCGGACGACGTCGCAGCGGCCGCGCTGGGTGAGCGGCTCTTCGAGGACGCGAGCCTCTCGCCGAGCGAGGTCGCGTGCAGCTCGTGTCATCAGGAGCCGCGCTCGTTCACCGACGCGCGCGTGGTCGGACGAGGCGTCGAGGACGTCACGCGGAACACGCCCACGCTGATCGACGCCGCCGGGTCGCGCTGGCAGTTCTGGGACGGTCGCGCAGACACGCTGTGGGCGCAGGCGCTGGGGCCCATCGAGAACGAACGCGAGATGGCGAGCAGTCGTCTCTTCGTCGCGCACCGTGTCGCCAGTGCGTACCCAGCCGACTACGAGGCGATCTTCGGTGCGCTCCCACCGCTCGCGGACGGCGCGCGCTTTCCAGCCGAAGGCGCGCCGGGCGACGCGGCGTGGGAGGCGATGCGCGTCGCCGATCGCGACGCCGTCACGCGTGTCTTCACCAACGTCGGCAAGGCGATCGAGGCGTACGAGCGCACGCTCGTGCACACGCGGGGTCGCTTCGATCGCTACGCCTCCGGCGAGCTCGACGCGTTGAGCGTCGCGGAGCGGGACGGCCTGCTCGCGTTCTTCCAGGGCGGATGCCCTCAGTGCCACTGGGGTCCACGCCTCGCGAACGACGCGTTCTTCGCGATCGACATGCCCGGAGTGGGCGAGGGGGCGCTGGGCGACCAGGGGCGTATCGCCGCGTTCGACACGCTCGCCGCGAGTGAGACGCGCGCGCAGGGCGCGTACTCCGACGATCGGACGACGCCGGATCCGCTCGATGGCCTCGATGCATTCCCCGAGCGCATGCGCGGCGCCTTCCGCACGCCGACGCTGCGGGCCCTCGGCGACAGCGCGCCCTACGGTCACGCGGGCACGTTCATGACGCTGCGATCGGTGGTCGAGCACTACGCGCGCGTGCGCCGTCCGCACACGCCCGACCCGCGTGTGATCGGCGTGCGCGATCCACACCTGATCGGCTTCGAGGACGGGCGCATCGCCTCGATCGTCGCGTTCCTCGAGGCTCTCTAGACACGGAGCACGCTCGATCGTCTTGCCTCCGTGATCGCGGTCGGTCAGGGAGCGCCCCATGACTGCGTCCTCGATCGCACGCGCGCTCTCGGCCTCCCTCGTCCTCGTGATCGGCTGTGGTGATCCCGGACCCACCGACGCGGGCGTCGATGCGTCTTCTTCCGCGGACGACTCCGGCCTCGACGCGGCGGCGGCGTTCGAGTCGGGCGTGCCCGATGGCGGACCGGGCGGCGTGATCGCCGACTACTGTCATCCGCTCGCCGAGGCGATCTGCACCGCCGCGAGCGACTGCGACTGCGGCGAGGTGCTCCCCGGCGGCGTCCTCGACGTGGCCGCGTGCACCGCGCGCTGGCAGGCGAGCTGCGAGGAGGCGTGGGGGCCGTTCGTCGCC